>NZ_JARAKC010000004.1:0-509730 GCF_049887195.1 Mesorhizobium abyssinicae | reverse complement strand
CATAGCGCTTGTATTCGCCAAAATACTTCGTGATCGCCGCCGTCAGCGACGTCTTGCCATGATCGACGTGGCCGATCGTGCCAATGTTCACATGCGGCTTGGTGCGCTCGAATTTACCTTTTGCCATAGTCTCTTTCCTTGGACGGCCTGGACATTCAGTTCAGTCGAATGCGGGGCGATTAGCGACAACGGCTGAAAAACACAAGTGCCTTGTGGCTGAGCGCCCTCGCTCGGTCCGAACCCATGATCCGATTTCGGGGGGATGTGGCGTGGATATAGGGTCGCTAGGCGAAAAATGAAATGGGCGAAAGCCGCCCCGGCCGCTGGCCCATTGCCGCTCCGGCGTCGGTCTGATTTCTTCGCCGCATGCAGTTCATCCCGACGAACGTCCGCGGCCCGCTGTTTATGGTCGTCTCGACCGGTTCCTACCTGGTCAACGATACGATGATGAAGCTCGCGACCACCGGCCTGCCGCCTTACGAGGTGCTGTTCCTGCGCGGCGTCGCGGCGGCGCTCTGGGGAATTCCGCTGCTTCTCCTGCTCGGCTATGCCAGGCAGGTCCCTTTGATCTTCGAAAGGAAGGTGCTGCGCCGCAACCTGCTCGAACTGGCGGCGATCCTTTGCTACGTCGTGGCGCTCGCCAACATGCAGATCGCCGATTCAACGGCGCTCGGGCAGATCACGCCGCTGCTGATGCTGGTCGGCGCCTCGGTGCTGTTCGGCGAGCGTATCGGCGGCGCGCGCATGGCGCTGATCGGGGTCGGCTTCATCGGCGCGCTGATGGTGGCGCAGCCGACGATGCAAGGGATTTCGGTCTATGCCTTGCTGGCGCTCGGCAACGCGGTCCTGTCGGCCGCGCGAGATCTGGCCGGCCGCAAGGTCGGCGCCGAGGTGCCGGGCATGATCGTCGCCATTTCCGCGGTCGTGGTCGTGCTGGTCGGCTCCGGCGTCGCGCATCTCGTTTCCGAGCCCTGGGTCATGCCGGAGCCCCGCCACCTCTTGCTCATCGCCGGCGCCGGACTGTTCCTGATCTTCGGCCATTTCTTCATCTTCATGGCCTATCGCGTCGGACCGACGAGCGCGGTGGCGCCGTTCTATTATTGCTTCACCGTGTGGGCGGTCATCTCGGGCCTGCTGGTGTTCGGCCAGTTTCCGAACGCGCTCGCCGTCTGCGGCATCCTGCTGGTGGTGGCCAGCGGCCTTGCCATCGTGTCGCTGGACGAAAGAAGGCGCCGGCTGATACCGGTTGCCTAGGCCAGGCAGCCAGGCGTTTGACTCCCAGGATTTCTGGGGCGGCACTTCCGCGTGACTTCATGCGGGAAATCTGGAGCGGGTAGCGGGAATCGAACCCGCATATTCAGCTTGGAAGGCTGCTGCTCTACCACTGAGCTATACCCGCGCCTTACACTGAAGTACCGGATTCACCCAAAAAGCGCCATGCGCTTTTCGGTCCGAGACTTTTTCGTTTCAGGGCTTCCGGGCCGGCAGTGGTGGAGAGGGTTGGATTCGAACCAACGTAGGCTAAGCCAACGGATTTACAGTCCGTCCCCTTTAACCACTCGGGCACCTCTCCAGTCTGCCGCCGGAGCCATGCAACGAGGCATTGCCGATCCGGAGCCCGAGTAGAAGTCTTCTCCGAAATCAGCGAAGCGCCTTATGGCGGCAAGGCTGGTGGGTGTCAACCGCACGTCCCGGCAAAATGCGCTGAATTTGACAGCATCCTCGGCAAGCCGGCTTCTGCCAGTATCCATGGCCCGACGACACGGCTATAGAAGCCCGCCATGAGCAAAGACAACAAGCCCGGAACACCCAAAGACACTCACTACGCCAAGCTGCGTCGCGCCCATCGCGACCAGAAGGCCGGCGGCGCACCCGCATTCCGGCCACGCCAGCCGCTGCCGCCGGGCGAATCCCCCGGCGACGGCCTGGTGCGGCTCTATGGCCTGCACACGGTGCGGGCGGCGCTCGACAATTCCCGGCGCAAGATCAGGAAAATGCTGGTGACGCGCAACGCGGCCGAGCGGCTGGCGATCGCCGACCTCGCCGCCCTGCCCTTCAAGGCCGAATTGGTCGAGCCAAAGGAGATCGACAGGATCACCGGATCCGATGCAGTGCATCAGGGCGTGCTGATCGAGGCCGAGCCGCTGAAGCCGAAGCGCCTTGACGCGCTTGGCGACACTCAGTTGGTGCTCGTGCTCGACCAGGTCACCGATCCGCACAATGTCGGCGCGATCCTGCGCTCCGCGGTCGCTTTCGGAGCCGGCGCGCTGATCACCACGGCCCGCCACAGCCCGCAGGAATCGGGCGTGCTGGCGAAGTCGGCCTCCGGCGCGCTCGAGCATATCGACCAGATCGAGGTGAAGAACCTCGCCGACGCACTGGGACAACTGCACGAGGCCGGCTTCCAGACCATCGGGCTCGATTCGGACGGACCGGCCGAGCTGGAGAAAACATTCGCCGGCGACAAGATCGCCCTGGTGCTCGGCGCCGAAGGCAAGGGCCTGCGCCAGAAGACGCGCGAGACGGTGACCGCGCTGGCCCGCCTCGACATGCCGGGTGCAATCCGCTCGTTGAACGTTTCCAACGCGGCGGCGGTGAGCCTTTATGCGGCGCGCGCATTCCTGAAGCGCGGCTGAGACCGAAGCGGCAGTCCGCCTTAACCGGAAAGATCAAGAACGAGAAACGGATCCCAGCAACAACGCTGGAAGCCGTTCTCGGACAGGAAAGGAGCAGGCGACTTGGGAACGTTGCGCCGCCTTCTCCCGACCTATGCTGCTTTGCCTTTGGCTTCGGTCGCTTAGCCGCCGACCTCGAAATTGGCCATCCGCTCCAGCGCGCGAACCAATGCCGAGTGATCCTCCTTCGCACCGCCATTGGCAGCGCAGGAATTGAACAGCTGCTGTGTGGTCGAGGTGTTGGGCAGCGAAACACCAAGCGCCTTGGCGCCCTCCAGCGCCAGGTTGAGGTCCTTCTGGTGCAGTTCGATGCGGAAGCCCGGCGCGAAGGTGCGCTTGATCATGCGCTCGCCATGCACTTCGAGGATGCGCGAGGCGGCGAGCCCGCCCATCAGCGCTTGGCGAACCTTGGCCGGATCGGCGCCCGCCTTCGAGGCGAAGACGAGGGCTTCGCCGACCGCCTCGATCGTGAGGGCAACGACGATCTGGTTGGCGACCTTGGTCGTCTGGCCGACGCCGTTCGGGCCGACGAGCGTGATGTTCTTTCCCATCTTCTCGAACACCGGCTTTGCACGCTCGAAGGCTTGTTCCTCGCCGCCGACCATGATGGTGAGCGAGGCAGCCTTGGCTCCGACCTCCCCGCCCGATACCGGCGCGTCGAGATAGTCGCAGCCGAGATCGTTGATCTTTTTCGCGAATTCCTTGGTGGCAATAGGTGAGATCGAGCTCATGTCGATGACGAGCTTGCCCTTGGACAGGCCGGAGGCGACGCCGTGCTCGCCGAACAGGACGTCGGCGACTTGAGGCGTATCAGGCACCATCGTGATGATGATATCAGCCGCCTTCGCCACGGCGGCATGGCCGGTGACGGTCTTCAGCCCCTTGCCGATCAGGTCAGCCGGCGGTTTGGAGCGATGGTCGCTGGCGACGACGGGGTAGCCGGCATCCAGCAAATGCCCCGCCATCGGCGCGCCCATGATGCCGAGGCCGATAAAGCCGATGGTTTCCATTGTTTCGCTCCTGAAATTCGTAACTGCAACTAGCCGAAGGTACGGCGCTGCCCCTCATCCGCCTGCCGGCACCTTCTCCCCGTATAGTGACGGGGAGAAGGAAGGCTTTAGGCGGCCGCGCTGCCCTGGCCGGCCAATGCCTTGAACCAGCCCAGCCCCACCTCGGTCCCTGCCTTCGGCTTGTACTCAGCCCCCACCCAGCCGGCATAGCCGAGCCGGTCGATGTGCTCGTAGAGGAAGGGATAGTTGATCTCGCCCGTCCCCGGCTCGTGACGGCCGGGATTGTCCGCAAGCTGGATATGCGCGATGCGGTCGAGGTTTGCCTCGATGGTACGGGCGAGATCCCCCTCCATGATCTGCATGTGGTAGATGTCGTACTGCAGGAACAGGTTCTTCGAGCCTATGCGGTCGATCAGCGCCAGCGCCTGGTCCGAATAGTTCAGGAAGAAGCCGGGAATGTCGCGCGTGTTGATCGGCTCGATCAAAAGCCGGATGCCGGCCTGCTCCAGCTTCTCGGCCGCGAAAGCCAGATTCTCGGCAAAGACGTTCTCCAGCACCGCGCGGTCGGCTCCCTGCGGTGCGATGCCGGCAAGGCAGTTGATCTGCTCGCAGCCGAGCGCATGCGCATAGGTGATGGCCTTGGCCACCCCTTGCCGGAATTCCGGTACCCGATCGGGAAGCATGGCAATGCCGCGCTCGCCCTTCGCCCAGTCGCCCGGCGGCAAGTTGAACAGAACCTGCGTCAGCCCGTTCTTCTTCAGGCGCGCGGCGACGACATCCGGCGCATGGTCGTAAGGGCCGATATATTCGACGCCCTTGAAGCCGGCGCGGGCGGCGGCATCGAAGCGGTCGAGGAACTCGTGCTCGCCAAAGAGCATCGACAGATTGGCTGAAAAACGCGGCATTCTTCTTCTCCTTCTCCCCGCCGGGCTCAATCCAACATCATGATGGCCGTCGGCGCATCCTCATTGCGTTCGGCCAATTCCTCGAACTCGGTGATCTTGTCGATTTCCGTGCCCATGGAAATGTTGGTGACGCGCTCGAGGATGAATTCCAGCACGACCGGAACCTGGTGCTCCTTCATCAGCCGCTGCGCCTGCTTGAAGGCGCCGGCGAACTCTTCCGGCTTACGCACCCTGACCGCCTTGCAGCCCATCGCCTCTGCGACCGCGACATGGTCGACGCCGTAGCCCGCTTCGGGATCGTTCGCCCGGTTGACGTTCTCGAAGGCAAGGCTGACCTCGTAGTCCATCGAGAAGCCGCGCTGCGCCTGGCGGATCAGCCCGAGATAGGCGTTGTTCACGACGACGTGGATATAGGGCAATTTGTGCTGCGCGCCGACCGCCAGTTCCTCGATCATGAACTGAAAATCGTAGTCGCCGGAGAGCGCGACGATATCGCGGTCCGGATCGGCCGCGCGCACGCCGAGGGCGGCCGGCAGCGTCCAGCCGAGCGGGCCGGCCTGGCCGCAATTGATCCAGTTGCGCGGCTTGTAGACGTGCAGGAACTGCGCGCCGGCGATCTGCGACAGGCCGATCGTGGTGACGTAGGTGGTGTCGCGGCCGAAAGCCTTGTTCATCTCCTCATAGACGCGCTGCGGCTTCAGCGGCACCTGCTCGAAATGCGTCTTGCGCTTCATCGTCTTCTTGCGCTGCTGGCATTCCTTCGCCCAGCCCGACCAGTCGCGCAGCTTGCCCGCCGTCCGCCATTCGGTGGCGACGTCGAGCAGCATCTTCAGCGCCGCACCGGCATCCGAGACGACGCCGAGGTCAGGCGCGAAGACCCGGCCGATCTGGGTAGGCTCGATATCGACATGGATGAATTTCTTCCCCTTGGTGTAGACGTCGACCGAGCCGGTGTGGCGGTTGGCCCAGCGGTTGCCGATGCCGAAGACGAAGTCGGCTTCCAGCATCGTCGCATTGCCATAGCGATGCGAGGTCTGCAGCCCGCACATGCCGGCCATCAGCCGATGGTCGTCAGGGATCGTGCCCCAGCCCATCAGCGTCGGAATGACCGGCACGCCGGTGACCTCGGCGAACTCGATCAGCAGGTCCGACGCGTCGGCATTGATGATGCCGCCGCCGGCGACGATCAGTGGCTTTTCCGCCTGATTGAGCATCGTCAGCGCCTTTTCGGCCTGGCCGCGCGTCATCGCCGGCTTGAAGGGGGCGAGCGGCTCGTAGGCATCGATGTCGAATTCGATCTCGGCCATCTGCACATCGACCGGCAGGTCGATGAGGACCGGACCCGGCCGCGACGAGCGCATCAGATGAAAGGCCTTTTGCAGCGCCATCGGCACCAGATAGGGTTCCATGACGGTGACCGCCCATTTGGCGACCGGCGAGGCGATCGCGGCGATGTCGACGGCCTGGAAATCCTCCTTGTTGAGGCGCGCGCGGGGAGCTTGGCCAGTTATGCACAGGATCGGAATGGAGTCGGCCGCCGCCGAATAGAGCCCGGTGATCATGTCGGTGCCGGCCGGGCCGGAGGTACCGATGCAGAGGCCGATATTGCCGGCCTTGGCCCGTGTATAGCCTTCGGCCATATGCGAGGCGCCTTCGACATGGCGCGCGAGCACGTGGCGAATGGTGCCCCTCGCCTTCAGCGCCGAATAAAGCGGGTTGATCGCCGCGCCCGGCACGCCGAAGGCGCACGAAACGCCCTCCTTTTCGAGAACGAGAACGGCAGCGTCGACAGCACGCATCCTGGCCATTTGCAAGCCTCCACGAATTTGTTGGTTGGCTGAGAATGCCAGCACACCCGCTATTTTTCAACTTTTTCAGAATATTTTTTCATTTCTAGAAAACAGCTTTTACGATATGATTTCACTACGCTTTCCGTTTTCCAAGAATTCAGCCTCGCGGAGCGGTGAAAAACTTTTTCATTGCCAAATCGGCGAAATCGGCGAGAATGCCCGCCATGGAAACCAGCGAAAAACGGCAGCGCGGCCGTCCGCGCTCCTTCAACGGCCCGTCCGAAGCCGCCTCCGTGCAGTCGCTCGACCGCGCCTTGCGCATCCTTGCCATCGTCGCCGAAGGCAGCGGCCTGTCGCTGAGCGAGATTTCGGCGCAAAGCGGCCTTGCCGCCTCCACCGCCTACCGCATGCTGACGACGCTGGAGAACCACGGCATGGTGGAGTTCGACGGCACCGACCAGCTGTGGTCGATCGGCGTCGAGACCTACCGCATGGGCGCCGCGTTTCTGCGCCGCCGCAAACTGGTCGATCGCGCCCGCATCGTCATGCAGGAACTGATGGAAAAGACCGGCGAGACCTCCAACCTCGGCGTCGCCGAGGACGACTGCGTCGTCTTCGTCAGCCAGGTCGAGACGCACCAGGCGATCCGCGCCTTCTTCCGGCCGGGCACGCGCAGCTCCTTCCATGCCTCCGGCATCGGCAAGGCGGTGCTGGCGCATCTCGATCCCGAGCGTGTCGCCGCCATCCTGCGTCGCGCCGGGCTCGAGCGCTTCACCGACAAGACGCTTTCCGACATCTCGGCGCTGGCCCGCGACCTTGTCGCGATCAAGCATCGCGGCTGGTCGGTCGACGACGAGGAGCGGCACCCGGGAATGCGCTGCGTGGCCGCCGCCATCTTCAACGAGTTCGGCGAGCCGATCGGCGGCGTTTCGGTGTCCGGGCCCACCGTTCGGGTGACGCCGGAGCGTCTGGCCGAGATCGGTCCGCTGGTGCGCGAAGCGGCGACCGAGATAACCAGGATGATCGGCGGGCATTCTTCACAAGGCGCTGCCGAGGCATCGCTGTTCGAGGTCAGCGCCACGCGCTTGCCTTGACTCTGGCCCGACTTGACACCGGTCCGGCAACGGCCGAAGTCTGCGCCTCCGATCCATTCCCGCCCGGAAACGCATGAGCCTCCAGTCCGTCAAAGCCTTCTTCGCCGAGCATGCCCCCGACATCGCGGTGATCGAAACGCCGACAAGCTCGGCGACCGTGGCGCTCGCGGCCGAAGCGCATGGCGTCGAGCCGGGACAGATCGCCAAGACGATCTGCATGCGGGTCGGCGAGCGGGTGCTGCTGGTGGTCGCCCGCGGCGACGCGCGCATCGACAACCGCAAATCGCGCGACGCCTTCGGTGGCAAGCCGCGCATGCTCGATGCCGAACAGGTGGCCGAGATCACCGGCCATCCGGTCGGCGGCGTCTGCCCCTTCGGCCTCGCCTCGCCCCTGCCGATCTACTGCGATGTGTCGCTGCGCGCCTTTGACGAGGTCGTGCCGGCCGCCGGCGCCACCAATGCCGCGGTCAGGATCGGCGTCGATCGCATGGCGGGCCTGGTCAGCGCCGAATGGTGCGACATCTGCCAGTAGCTACCCGTTCGGCAGCGCGCTCTTGCCCGCGATCTCGAAGAAGTCGAGCAGGATCGCCAGGCCGACGCCGCTTGCGGTGAAGATCAGGCCGGTGATGAAGATGCGGTTGGCCCGCTCGTAGATCGGCTTTTGCAGCGAGCTTACGTCGAGCAGCAAGGACAGCGCCCGCATCTGCAGCGCGATGCCGATCAGGATCGGCAGCACCGCCAGCAGATGGTAGGTTTGCCATGGGATCGGGTTGGCGGCCCAATGGGTGATGAAGCCCAGCGAAAATGCCAGCAGGATGCCGACGGTGGTGACCGTGCCGTTGCGGAAAACGGGCTCGATCAAGTCTTGCTTCGGATCCTGTTCGTCCAAGCGTCCCTCCTCGGTTTGGCCGTTGGGGCGAGATTAGACGCTCGGAAAATCGCTGTACACCGCCGACGGCGGAGGCTTTTCAACTTGAAAGCCTTGGTCAACGCAACAGGACCAGCCCCCCGACGGCAGAAGAAGGGGCCACGGAGAAGCCCCTTCTTCCGGTTGCCTGAGGCGGTTCACCTCCTCTCAGAGCTGGCAGTAATGACGATAGCCGTCGTAGCCGGCATAGGTGTCGGAGTACGGGTCGTAGCTGGCGTAGCGGGCGAGGCAGCGGCGGACGTGCGAGGAACCGCCGCCATATTCGTCGACATAGACGGGCTGCGGCTGCTGCTGGGAGAGCAGGCTGCCGAGCACGAACCCGCCGACGCCGGCGGCAATGCCTATGCCGATTTCGCGGTTGTGATGGTGGCTGTGGGCGGCCGAGGGCTGCACGGTGCCGACGAGCGAGCCGGCGGCAACGGAGGTGGCGATGAGGCCGGAAACAATGGTGCGCTTGAACATGATGATCTCCTGTTTCGTGGAGAGGCGATCCATCCGCCTCTTGATCATCAGTCGTCGCGGCCACGAGAAAGGTTCGAAGGTTTTTGAAATTATTTGAGCGGCGGACGATGACCGTTCCGGGCGTGATTTTGAGATCGGTCAAAGTCTATGGCGACTGCCAACAGCCTCTGTCATCGACCCGCAGGTCCTTTGGCGGTCAACCGCCCATCCCGGTGATGTGGCGGAGCCAGAAGGCGAGCGCGATGAAGCCGATGATGGTTGTGACGCCGGTCCAGTCGATGCTGGCCTTCTTCAGATCGCTGACGAGCTTGACCACGAGAAGCCAGGCCACCACGACAAGCGGGAAGATGATGATGAGCCGGATCATGCGAAAACCCTCGACCAGGTAATTGCATCTCTCCAGGATATAGGAAGCCGGCCGGCCATTTTCAGCATGCCGCCCGGCCACCCTCGCCGGTCCATTAGCCGCCGCGAACGGAGTTTTGTCTTTACTGGCGCACGGAATATGCTACCGGAGCGCCATGCCCTTGTAGCTCAGCTGGTAGAGCAGCGGTTTTGTAAACCGAAGGTCGGCGGTTCGATCCCGTCCGGGGGCACCACCCTCCGCTCTTCGAGCTTCGGGTGGCAGACCACCCGAAGATCGTTAGACGAAAGGCTGTCCTCCGAAGCCTTGGCGAAGGAGGACTGTCGGCAGTTCGTCGCCGAAAAAATCTGTACCCAAGCCGATAGGCGAAGCGTTGAAACCCGACCGACCCTCACGAAGAGGCAGTCGCAACCTGGGTGCTGGCCGTTGCTCCTCCGAAGGTGTTCCTGACCCGGACGGACTTGTAGACATAGGCGACCCAAATCCCCGTCAGTATAAACGACAGGATGGGTGCTGCGACCGCATCCCCTGCCAGAACCTGGCTCATCGGAGCGTCGAGGACGGTGGAAACCCAGACGGCGTCGAGGATGAACACGACCGGGATCGCAATCCATTGGTATAAAAACAGCAGCTTGAAGCGCGGACTCCGCCGCAACATTGCGACGAGCACAACCACTTGCAGCACCAGAAACGCCAACAAAAGCGCAATTTCCCCGTAGACGGTCAACGGACCATTGGGCAGCGCCATGAGGTTTTGATAGCCTTCGCTTGACGAGCCCAGTCCGGCAAGCGTGCGCAACGGCGACAGAGCCTGACCGATCGCCAGCAGAAGAAGCCAGCCACCGAAGCCTAT
Source organism: Mesorhizobium abyssinicae (assembly GCF_049887195.1). Taxonomy (NCBI): domain Bacteria; kingdom Pseudomonadati; phylum Pseudomonadota; class Alphaproteobacteria; order Hyphomicrobiales; family Phyllobacteriaceae; genus Mesorhizobium; species Mesorhizobium abyssinicae. The sequence goes on along the minus strand of NZ_JARAKC010000004.1, from coordinate 499,649 downwards.
AAGAGCCGCAGGATTCTGCGGCGGCTTCGCGGCCGACCGAACCGCAAAGAAAACGGGCACGCCGATAATCAGCAGCACTATCGCCCAATGCCAAATAGAAAATGCCCCCATTACCCCTTCCCCCTTTTCGATGCTCCTAAAAGTTGTAGCAAATTTCTGAATCAACTCAAGGGCAAGTTAGCAGGATTGCCTTGGTCGTAGCTAAAATGACTACATTTCCTGCCGGCTCCTGACTCCCTCACATCCCGATCGCCGCCACCAAAATCCGGTTCTGCCGTCGTATCGCCGCGTGCAGCTCCGGTATCCTCGCCTCCTCGCGCTTCACGAACTCGATGAACATCATGTTCATGTTGTTGAAGATCAGCTCGCCGAGCGCTGCCCCATCGATGTCGGCGCGCACCAGGCCGACCTCCTGCAGGCGGGCTATCAGCGCGCGGATCTGCTCGGTCAGTTCCCGGTCAAGCCCGGTGTAGGCCTGGCCGAACGGGCTGTCGGGCTGTTGCGTCGAGATCGCCATCGCCTGCCGCCACATCTCCTTGCTCAGATAATGCAGCGAATGCTCGATGTAGATGCCGAGCAGCGTGTCCAGCGCATCGCCGACATTGGCCGGCGGGCTGGCGACCACGCCTCGCCCTGCATTGAGCACCTCGTCGACCTCCATCGAGACGATGGCGCCGAGTATGTCACCCTTGTTCTGGTAGTAATTGTAGATCGTGCCGATCGACACCTCGGCTTGGGCGGCGATCGTTTCGATTTTGGCGCCCTCATAGCCGGCCTCGCGGAAAAGTGCTGCCGCCGCCTCGATAATGCGCCGGTGCCGGTCCGCCTTCTGCCTTGCTCGCAATCCGCTCATATCGCTTCCTTGCCACAAAAACAGAATTGACTCAATTTTAGAATTGGTTCAATTTTTCATTAACAAGCCAGCAAGGCAGGGAGAACACTCGAATGTCACTGAAAACCACCAATCCGCTTTCCGCCCTGAAGTCGCAGCTTGCCGCCGCCTGCGCGGCCACGGCGCTGCTGTTCGCGGCGGGCGCCGCTCAGGCCGCCGACCTCAACGCGCTGATCTGGTGCGACCATGCCGATCCGGCACTGCTCGAACCCTTCGAGACGGCCAACAACGTCAAGGTCAACGTCAAGGAATTCGAAGGCACCGGCGCAGGGCTCGCCATCGTCGAGCAGTCGCAGCCGGGCGACTGGGACGTGATGGTGATCGATTCCATCGATGTGCCGCGCGGCGTCGAGAAAGGCCTGTTCGAGCCGCTGCCGGAAGACAAGCTGCCCCTCGCCGACCTCTTCCCCGAAGTGAAGATGGATGGCTCTACGGTCGTCGGCGGCAAGCGCTACGGCATCACCGAAAAATTCGGCTACAACACAATCGGCTTCAACAAGACCAAGGTCGACCCGGCCGACATGCAGTCGCTGGCGGCACTCACCAGCGACAAGTACAAGGGCAAGGTCGCCATCTACGACTATTATCTTCCAGTCATCGGCATGGCGGCTCTGGCCATCGGCAAGAAGACGGCGGATCTCACCGAGGCCGACCTTCCCGCCATCAAGGCCGAGCTGCTCAAGATGAAGGCCAACGCCAAGCTGGTTGGCGAGGTCACCGCCAGCCAGACCGCTTTGGCCACCGGCGAGGTCGACATCCTGGTCGGCGGCGGCGAATGGGTGACAGCCGGTCTCGCCAAGGAGAACCCGGCGCTGGACTTCTCCATCCCGAAGGAAGGAGCGGTGCTGTGGTCGCAGTCGCTTGCCATGTTCAAGGATTCCAAGAACAAGGACATGGCGCTGAAATTCATTGAGTACATCATGAGCCCGGAAGGCCAGGCGCGGCTTGCCACCTCCTCCTGCTACTGGGGCATGCCCGCCAACAGCAAGGCGGCGCTGAGCGACGAGCAGAAGAAGATCCTGCGCTTCGACGAGCAGCCGGGCTTCCTCTCCCGCGCCCAGGCCTATCCGGCGCCGAACCCCGACCTCGACAAGAAGATGCAGGACGTCTGGACCGAAATGCTGCAGGCGCAGTAGACGGAACTCGTGAGCACCTCCGCGAATCCTTCGCGTGCCCTGCCCTGGGCGCTGGTCACGCCTGCGCTCGGCTGGACACTTGCGTTCTTCGTGCTGCCTTTCATCGCCATGGGGTTTTCCAGCCTCACGGCCCATGAAGGCGGCGGCGTCACTTTAGCCAACTACAGCCAGTTCTTCACCGATCCATCCTACTGGCGGGCGATGGTGAACTCGCTGGAGGTGACGGCGATCGTCACCGTCATCTCGATCCTGCTCGCCTATCCCTTCGCCTGGATCCTCGCCGAACAGGTGCCGGAACACTGGCAGCGGCTGGCGCTGATGCTGGCCGTGCTGCCGTTCTGGACCTCCTATGTCGTGCGCTCCTATTCCTGGCTGCTGGTGCTGGCACAGAACGGCGTCATCAACCGGACGCTCATAGGCCTTGGCCTCATTGCCGAGCCGCTGCAGCTTGCCAACACGCGTTTCGCCACCGTCACCGGCTTCGTGCACTTCTTCGTCATGCTGTTGACGCTCACCATCTTTGCCAACCTCAAGCAGCTCAGCCCTAGCTATCGCAAGGCGGCCGCCGACCTCGGCGCCGGGCCGGTACGCACCTTCCTGCATGTCGTGCTGCCGCTGACCTTGCCCGGCATCATGGTCGGCGCCTTCCTCACCTTCGTGCTCTGCATCGGTGACTACATCACGCCGCAGATCCTCGGCGGCAACAATGAGCTGGTGATGCCACAACTGGTCATGATGCAGATCGGAAGGCGTGGCGATTTCCCCCTCGCCTCGGCGCTGTCGATCATCCTGATGGCGGTCGTAACCGTCGCCTACCTCGCCTGCGCCCGCTGGCTGAAGATCGAGCGGGCCTGACCATGCGCGCAATCGTCCGCACCGCCGCCTGGCTCTACGCCATCGCCATCTACGGCTTCATCTTCCTGCCGGTGATCGTGCTGGTGCTGTTTTCGCTGCAGGCGACCTCCTTCCCGATCCCGCCCTTCACCGGACCGTCGCTGCGCTGGTACCAGGCGGTGCTTTCCGACACGCGACTGACCTCGGCGCTGGTCAATTCGCTGCTGGTGGCGATCCTCTCCTCGGCTGCCTCCGTCACGCTCGGCTTCCTCTCGGCCTGGGGCTTTGCCCGCTTCACGCTGCCCGGCTCGGCCGTGCTGCGCGGGCTGATCACGCTGCCGCTCACGGTCAGCTACCTCATCATCGGCATGGGGCTTCTGGTGCTGTTCAACTGGGCCGGAGTGCCGAAATCGCTGCTCGCCGCCGGCATCGGCCATGTCGTGATCAACCTGCCGCTCTGCTTTGCCATCATCTACAGCCAGATGGGCGACCACCAGATCAACATCGAGCGCGCCGCGCGCGACCTCGGCGCGCCGGAATGGAAGGTACTTTTGCTGATCACGGTGCCGGTGATGGCGCCGGCGATCTTTGCCGGCTTCTTCCTGTCGATGACCTTCTCCTGGGACGAGTTCGTCATCTCCTTCCTGCTCACCCGTTTCGACACCACGCTGCCGGTGGAGATCTGGAACCTGCTGCGCTCCGGCCTCAATCCCAAGACCAATGCCGTCGGCTCGCTGGTCTTCGCCGTATCCATCGTCCTGGTGGTGTTTTTCGAGCTGACGCTGCTGCGGAGAAAGCCGGCATGAGCACATCCCTGGTCGACATCCGCAACGTCTCGCATCGCTTCGGCCAGCAAGCGGTGTTGAAGAACGTCTCGCTGACCATCGAGCCCGGCAGCTACACCATCCTGCTTGGGCCGTCCGGCTCCGGCAAGACGACGTTGCTCTCCATCCTCGGCGGCTTCGTCACGCCCAGCGAAGGCAAGGTGTTCATTCGCGGCGAGGACTGCACGTCCGTGCCGCCGGCCAAGCGCCCGACGACGACGGTGTTCCAGGACTACGCTCTGTTTCCGCACATGAGCGTCGGCAGCAACGTTGGCTTTGGCCTGCGCATGCAGGGCGTCGACGCCGCAACGCGCACCGCGAAGGCGCGCGAGGCGCTGGCGCTGGTCGGGTTGGCCGCCGCCTTCGACAAGAAGCCGCATCAGCTCTCCGGCGGCCAGCGGCAGCGCGTAGCGCTTGCCCGCGCCTTGGTCATCGAGCCGGCAGTGCTTTTGCTCGACGAGCCGCTCGGCGCGCTCGACCTGAAGCTGCGCCGGCAGATGCAGGACGAATTGAAGGCGATCCAGAAGCGGGTCGGCACCGCCTTCGTCCATGTCACCCACGACCAGGAAGAGGCGATGGCGCTGGCCGACCATTGCGTGGTGATGAATGACGGCCGCATCGAGGATGAAGGCGCGCCCGAGCTAGTCTATGCGCGACCGGCGACGCGCTTTTCCGCCACCTTCATGGGCGAAAGCACGATCCTTTCCGGAACCGTGACGGAGGCGAAGGACGGGTCAGTTACTGTCGCGACGCCGGCCGGCGCGATTTCGCTGCCCGGCAGCGCGGCGGCAGGTGCGAAAGTCGCCCTTGCCGTCAGGCCGGAGCATCTTGTCCTCGGCGAAGCGGAAGGACACGTGTCGCTCGGCGCCGCCAAGGTGAGCGACGTCGTCTTCCAGGGCAGCTTCAAACGCGTGCTCGCCACCTCGACTTTGGATCCCGCCCTGCAGTTCATCGCCAAGGCGCCCGCCTCGGCGACCGTCAAGCCCGGCGACACGGTGGCGGTTTCATGCAAGGCTGCCGACATCATCCTGCTGGCGAACTGAGCGGCGAGCATGCTTCCGGTCATCGAGGCCCCGGATTGGTACGAAACCATTCGCATGGGCGACGGCGTGACGCTGATCCACGAGCCGTGGATAAAGCCGTTTTTCCGCTGCAACATCTGGCACGTGCGCGGCCGCGACCGCGATCTGCTCTTCGATACCGGCCTCGGTCATTTCAGCCTTCGGCGCCACGTGCCTCTGGTCACCGAACGCAAGCTCGTCTGCGTCGCCAGCCACACCCATTTCGATCACATCGGCTGCCACCACGAATTCCCCGACCGCTGCGTGCATTCCGCCGAGGCGGCGATCCTCGCCGACCCGCGCAACGAATGGACCGTTGCCGACCGCTATGCCACCGACGCGATGTTCGATGGCATGCCGCAAGATTGGGACACGGCGCGCTACAAGATCGTGCCGGCGCCGGCGGGTCGCTTGCTGGAGGGCGGCGATGTCGTCGATCTCGGCGACCGCGCCTTCGATGTCATCCACACGCCCGGCCATTCGCCGGGCGGCATCGCGCTCTTCGAGAAGAAGACCGGCATCCTGCTGTCGGGCGACATCATCTATGACGGGCCGCTGATCGACGACGTCTACCATTCGCTGGTCGACGATTATGTCGCGACGCTGCTTTCCATGCGCGACCTCGACGTTTCGGTCGTCCATGGCGGCCATTTCCCGAGCTTCGGCAAGGTGCGCTACCGCCAACTCATCGACGAGTATCTGGCGCAAAAGCGGCAGGCGGGCTGCCATCTGCGGCAGCCCGCCTGAGCGAGCATTAGCGCATCAAGTCAAAGTGCCGGGGAAAAGCCTGATGCAGCAAGAGCAGCATGGTCTTGCGCAGCACATTGGTGTCGCGGCCGGAGGGGTTCAGGTGATCCCAGTACCATGCGCCGTGCACCAGATAGTTCAGGCTCTCCGACAGGGTGTTTATGTCGACGCCGGCATAGCCGCCGCTGCGCGAGATCTCGATCAGCAATTCGCGCGCTTCGGCGGTGTAGGCAAGGTCGCTCGGCAAGCCGATTTCATTGTAGATCTGCATGCTCTTGCGGTCGCTGGAGAACACAACGAAGACCGAAACCCATTTCGGATGCTGGCGGGCGAAGCGTTGCGCGCAGTCGACGGCGCCCAGCAGCCTGTCGACCGGCGACAGGCCGGGCGCTCGCACCAGGGTGGCCCACAGCTCATCATATCGATCGCTGAGATACTGCAGGACGGCCCGGAACAGGTTCTCCTTGCTGCGGAAATGAAAAACGACGAGCGCGTTGGACGAGCCGACCTGCTCGGCGATGCGCTGCATGGTGACGCTCGCCAGCCCTTCCTCGGCGATGAGGTCGATGGTGGCATCGATGATGCGCTGGACGCTCGCCTCGCCGCGCTCGCGCCGACGGTCCTTGGGTGGCGCGGCATCATTCGCCGACCCCCTGCCCTCAGCCATCGTGGGCCGCTTTCCGGCAGTTGCGGTTGCCTTGCGCTGCGCCATTTTCATCGGCCTTTTCTAACCTGCGGCGGAACCTCCGGTCCCACCGCCATTTTGCGACATCGGGCGTCCGCCCGCCAGAACCCACGCAAGAGAGCCCGGGATTGCTCAAAGCGAAGGGCGGGTCGCGGCACTGCCATACCATTGGCCCTGGGCCGTCTCATAAGCCATCGCCGCGCGAAATACATCGGCGTCGCGATAGGTGCGACCGACGATCTGGATGCCTGTCGGCACGCCGCTCGCCGCCCTCCCCGACGGCATTGAAAGGACCGGGCAGCGGCTCATCATGTTGAACGGGGTTGTCATCACCCAGCCGAGCGACGGGTTCACCTGCTTTCCGTTGATCTCCACAGTGTCCGTGGTCTGATCGAACTCGGCCGACACCGCGGGAAGTGCGTTCGTCGGGCAGATCAGCACATCGTATTTTTCGAGCAACGGACCCAGTGTCTGATACATCCGGGCCGCCACCTCCAGGGTCCCGACAAAGTCCGTGGCCTTCGATTTGCGCCCATCCTCGGCGAACCGCCGCGCATAGCTGGTCATGTCCTCGCCATGCTCCTCGAGCAATTGCGACAGCGAGGCGCCGAAAAGATGCTCCAGATAGGCCATGCCGGCCTTCAGCACCTCGTCGCCCCAGCCCAGGTCGACCTCCTCGACCGCGGCGCCGAGCGAGCGGAAGACATCGCATGCGGCAAGCGTGTTCCTGCGCACATCGGCATCCACTTCGAAGGAACCGAGATCCATCGAAAAGGCGATCTTCCAGCCCTTGATCGGCTTGTAGTCGACCGGCAGGCGCAGCTTCGGCCGCAGCGTGGCGATGTCCAGCGGGCTCGGTCCGGCCATGACGTTTTGCAGCAGGATCGCGTCCTTGACGTTTCGCGCCAGCGGTCCGGTGTGGCAATAGAAGTCCAGATTGAACGGCGGCTCGTCGGGATTGCGGCCGTAGGGCGGCTTGAAGCCGACAAGGCCGCAGGCCGATGCCGGGATGCGGATCGATCCGGCTATATCCGACCCGGTCGCTATCGACGACGTGCCCGAGGCCAGCGTCGCAGCGGCCCCCCCTGACGAACCGCCCGGGGTGAAGTCCGGATTCCACGGATTGCGGGTGACCCCCCATCGCCTCGACCAGGTATAGCCGGCGCAGCTAAATTCGGGCGTCGCCGTGCGCGCATGCACGATACCGCCGGCCCTGATGATGCGCTCGTTCATCGTGGAGGTATGGCCGCATACGGCATCCCTGGTCAGCAGCGAGCCATGCGATGTCGGCTTGCCCTTGATGTAGCTCTCGTCCTTGATGCCGATCGGCAGGCCCTCGAGAGCCCCGGTCCTTGCGCCCCTGGCGTATTTCGCCTCTGCCTTCCTGGCCAGACCGATGGCCTCCTCGAAATGCGTGAAGGTGAAGCAGTTGATCGTCTCCTTCGTGGCCCCGGCGCGGTCGATGACGGCCCGCATCAGTTCCACCGGCGAGAGCTTCTTTGCCTTGAACAGCCGCAGCGCCTCGCTGGCCGGCATGTAGCAGAGATCGAGATCGGTCATGGGCAGTCTCCTGCGGTCGGCGGAACCGAGCTTGGTGCGAAGGGACACACCGGACCGCGCGTCGCGGTCCGGCGACTGTGGCCGGACAGACTTCGGCGCGGCTATTTCTGGAGATCGGTCCAGATCCTCGTATAGAGCGCCTGCACGTCCGGCGGACAGGTCGGCATGAACTTGCCCTTGGCGGCGAATTCAGCCGGAACCTCGACCTCCGGCGCACCCTTCATCTCGTCCGGCATGAACGGCTCGGATCCCTTGATGCCGTTCGCGTAGTGCGCAAACGCCGAGATCATCGCCGCGTTCTGCGGGTCCATGATGAAGTTCTGGAACAGCTTGGCGTTCTCGACATTCTTTGCGTCCTTGAGAACCGCGACATTGTCCATCCAGATCGGATAGCCTTCCTTCGGATAGCCGTAGACGATCTTGTCGTTCTCCATCCGCTCGCGCAGCGATATGCCGTTCCAGTTCACGCCGGCCGCGATATCGCCCCTGCCGAGGCCGTCGACGGCCGCATAGTCGAACGACAACCATTTCGCCTTGGCCTCGACCAGCTTGTCGCGCACCTTCTTCAGCACCTGCTTGTCGTCGGTGCAGTATTCGCCGCCGAAATAGGAGATGGTGAGGAAAAGGATGTCGCCCATCTCCGGCACGACGTTGATCTTGCCGACGAGCTCGGCGGGCGGATCGAGGAAAACGGCCGACGTGTTCGGGTCGCCGGAATAGACCGACTTGTTCACCGAGACGCCGGTCGTGCCCCACTGCCAGGGAACGGTGTATTTGCGGCCCGGATCGAACGGCACGTCGACCCATTTCGGATCGACGTTCCTGAAGTTCTCCATTTTGTTGGGATCGGTCTCGAGCAGCAGGCCTTCGCTGATCCAGACCGGCATGACACTGGCCGACGGCACGACGATGTCGTAGCCCGAAGCGCCCTGGCGCACCTTGGCCAGCGCCGTGTCGTTGGAGTCATAGTCGGTGACGGTGACCTTGACCTTGTAGGTCTCCTCGAACTTCTTGATGAGGTCGGGATTGGTGTAGTTGCCCCAATTGTAGATGTTGAGCTCGCCGTCGGCGTGGGCTGAGCCTGTCGCGGCCATCAGCGACAGCCCGGCGACGGTCGCGATCGATTTCCAGTTCATGCTGTTCTCCCATTGTTGGGACCGGCCGCAAAAGCGCCTCGGGTCCGACGAAAATAGTTCCTCCCATGCGTGGCCATTCACCGGCGGAGCCGGCTGTCCAACTCGATCCTCGACGTTAGGAGTAACTATGACTAAATATACAGTCAATATCTTTTTGGCGCCGCGATCCTGGTTGGACTGCCGCAGGCGCCATCGCTGATTGGCACGGCAAAGTGCGCGCCGGCGCCATCTCGCAGCCATCGGAAACCCGGACCAATGCGCCGATGCGCCGGCAAACGTCTCATGGTATCGTCAAGGACGAGGGCATTGATGGATTGGGGCAAGTCTCGGCGTGAACTGCCGCGGCTTGCAGGGTTGGGTCGGGGTCATGCGCCTTTTTTGGGCGACCGTGCTGCTGATGATCATGGGGCTCGTCTCCGCCGCGCGCGGCGGAGAGCGTATCGCCTTGACCGTCGCCGCTCCGGCTCATGACGGCGCACCCACCCTCGCCAAAGTCGATCGGATCGCGGCAAGCTTGCGGCTGATGGGTTTTACCATCCAGTTGCTGGATGGCGACGAGCGCCGAACCGGCCTGCAGTCTGTCAGGCTAAGCCTGCAGGGGCTGATGCCAACGGAGACGAATTCCCCACTACAGGGCTTGGGCATATGCGCGCCAAAACTGTCATCCTGATTGTTCTCGCCGGCATGTTCGGCGTGCTTGCGATGGTTTCCGCCAACAGCTGGCTGGCCGACCAGCGGGGTGCAATGGCACCGATGGCCAATGCGCCCGTCACCGCGGCGCCGACGGAGAACGGGGCGAACGACGGCGGCTATGACAGCCCACCGGCCGGTCTTGGAAATGGCGGCTCGGGCAGCGGCGGTGGTTCGGGTGGCGTCGGTTTGGCCGCCGGCGGCAGTTCGGGCAGCGGCGGCGGCAGTTGGGACAGCGGCCAGGAGCCGTATCCGATGGACGTGGCTCCGGAGACGAGCGAGGCCGAGGAGGCAGCCGCCTACGAGGCATATAAGCGCGAGCAGGCCCAACGCGAGGCCTATGAGCAACAAATGCGGGCACAGGCTGAGGCGCTCAGGGCCGAAATGGAGCGCGCCGCGGAAACCGCCAAGGCCTCGGCCCCGGACCAGCCGTCGACGAGCGCTGGCCCCCCGCCCGACGGCAACACCGAGATCGATCCCGGTGACGGCCTTCCGCCCCTGCCCCCTGATCCGGCACCGGCCTCAGCCCAGGACCAGCCGTCGACCGGGCCGGTCTTGTTTCCTGCCGCCGGCGCGGAGGTCGATCCCGACGATGGCAACCTTCCACCCCCGCCGCCCGCTCCGGAGCCGGCCACGGAGCAGGTCGTCCGGCACCCGGCCATCGATGCGCCGGACGAGGTGGTGGCGGGTGACGTCGTGACCGTATCGATCGCGTTGACCGAGGAGCAATTGACGCCAGAGGTCAAGGTGAAAGCCGCACCCGGCACGACAGTGACCGAGGACGGCGCACTGCGCATGGCGATGCCTGCCGGCACGGAGCAATGGCCGATCGACATCGATCTCTTCGCCTCGGGCTTCGATCTCGCCGACGGCGGCAAATGGAGCCGGGCAACCACGCTCTATCGCGAAGGCGACAGCGATTTCGTCCGCTTCGAGCTCAAGGCGCGGCCGATCGGCCAGGACAGCAAGCCAGGCCAGTTCATCGCCCGCATCTACAGCGCCGGGCGTTTCCTCGGCTCGGCATCGCGGCCCGTCACCATAGCGCGAACGCGGATACCCGCTCCCGGCGCCGAAGCCGCCACCCCTGCCCCGACAATGTTGCTCGCCTCGGCGCCGAGACAGCCATTGACCGGCAGTATCGACCTCAACCGCGCTGGCGACGTGCCCGATCTCGACGTCACCATCCTCTATGACGATCCGAGCGGCCTCGGCTCCGGACAGATCATCATCCATTCGCCGCATCTGGCCGGACCGGTGACCGACAGTTTCTCGACGCCGCCGGAGATGGCGGCATGGCTGGAGTCCGAATACCAACGCCTGCTGCAGCTCGGCCTCAGCCTGCGCGGCGCGGTTTCGTTGCAGCAGCCTGCCGCAAGCAATGACCCGGAAGCGCAAAAGCGCTTCGTCACGCTCGCCGCCGAAGGCTTCGGCGATGTGCTCTATCGCGATTATGTGCCGAAGGTGTTCAAGCATGTTTTCTGGTCGTTGCGTGGCAAGGGCGAACTGCGCTCGATCCAGATCACCTCGAACAGCCCGACACTGCCCTGGGAATTGATCCGCCCGCGAAGCGACGACGGCGCGACGCAGGACGGCTTCCTCGGCATGGGTTATCGGCTGGCGCGCTGGGCGCCGCGAAGCATGTCCTCGCAGGTCGACAATCCGCTCGACCGGCTGGTCTTCACCGGCGTTGCGGCGGTAGCGCCCTCCTATGCCGACAAGCAGTCGCTGTCGTTCCAGCAGATCGAGATAGAGGCGCTCAGCAAGCTTTCCGGTTATCGCCGCTTCGACGGCGATTTCGTCTCTTTCGAAAGGCTCGTCGGCGAGGTCTCGACCGGCTTCATCCATTTTTCCGGCCATGGCGAGGTCAACCAGCCTGGCAGCGGCCGACCGGTTTTTGCCATCGACCTCGTCGATCAGTCGCTCGATCCCGACACCTGGCGCGCGCTGGTCGCGGCCGCCCACGGTACAGGCAATCCCTTCTATTTCTTCAACGCCTGCGACAGCGGACGCTCACAGATGTTCGGTGGCTTCGTGCAGGGCTGGGGACCGGCGGTGCTGGCGAGCGGCGCTTCCGGTTTCATCGGCGGCATGTGGCCGCTGACCGACCGCGCCGCGGCCGCCTTCTCTGCCGATTTCTACGGCGGCATCACCACCCGGCTCAAGGACGGGCCGGTCTACCTCGCCGAAATCCTGCAAGGCGTGCGCAAGCGCTTTTACGAAACGGGTGACCCGACCTACCTTGCCTATACTTTCTACGGCAACGCCAATCTTCAGGTCGTGACGCAGTAGGAGCCGGAAGCGCCGCCACGTGGGATAGCGATCTTACAGCGCTCTTTGCGGACAAGGCATTCCGGCGGTGTCACCGCAACGCGAGGCCGTCGGCTGGGGCCGGGAACTCATATCTTCCGAATGCCGTACCAGTTCGGCGAAGACGAGGGCAAAACTTCCCAGCATCAGGAAGACGATAATCAGGCGTGTCACCGGCAATAGACAGGTCTCGACTTGCTGGCCCCCGCCAACCCATCCACTGCCGGCTAACATGGCCCATCCGGCTTTACGAGAGCTTAAGCTTCGTCTTAACCATCACGTTCGGCCATCCGGCGACACAATGCGCGAGCAACTGCCTTTCATTGCCGTCATGTGCGGACCTTTGCAGATGCGGGCGGCCCATGCTACCCCGGCGCTGGCGCGGTCCGGAAACGGGCCACCGCCAGCCGCTCGTCATCGGGAAGCCATGAGCAAAGCCGCCAGCCATTTCGCCTTCGTCTCGTCCGACACCGCCGACGCCAAAGCGGCGCTGGAAAGCCTGTCGTCGCACTATGGGCAGACATCGGTCGAAGAGGCCGAGATTGTGGTCGCCCTCGGCGGCGACGGCTTCCTGCTGCAGACGCTGCGTGACACGATGAGCACCGGAAAGAAGGTCTACGGCATGAACCGTGGCACCATCGGCTTCCTGATGAACGAATACCGCGCCGGCGGCCTTGAGGAACGCATCGCCGCCGCGGTCGCCGAGACCATCCGTCCGCTGGAGATGCTGGCGGTGACGCATGAAGGCGAGACCGTCTCTGCGCTGGCGATCAACGAAGTGGCGCTCTGGCGCCAGTCCTACCAGACGGCCAAGATCCGCATCACGGTGGACGAGCAGGTGCGGCTCGAGGAACTGAACTGCGACGGCGTGATGATCGCGACGCCGGCCGGCTCGACCGCCTATAACCTCTCCGCGCACGGCCCGATCCTGCCACTCGACGCGCCGCTGCTGGCGCTGACGCCGGTGAGCCCGTTCCGTCCGCGCCGCTGGCGCGGCGCCCTGCTTTCCAACAAGGCGACGGTGCGCTTCGACATACTCGAAGCCGAAAAGCGGCCGGTGAACGCGGCCGCCGACCATACCGAAGTGAAGGCCGTGGCCTCGGTCACGGTGCGGGAGTCGCCGACCGCGACGGCCACGCTGCTGTTCGATCCCAACCATTCGTGGAACGAGCGCATCCTCGCCGAACAGTTCCGCTACTGAGCCGGCGCCAGGACAGGGCCTCGATTAAGCATCGCGATTAAGCTTACGTCTTCACAATCGCAGCATTTCCGGCCGTTTCTGTTGACAAATCGTGGGCTTGCGCCTAACTCCAACGCCGATCTTGCAGGCGCGCGGCGCCTGCCGCGACGGATACCGTTGCGCTTCCCCCTGTAAAAGCCAAAGACAGCCAAACTTGTCCTCAGACACCCAGACTGCTCAAGAAGCGTTGACATTCGCGGACCTCGGCCTTTCGCCGAAGGTCCTTTCCGCGGTCACCGATGCCGGTTACACCAAGCCGACGCCGATCCAGGCCGGCGCCATCCCGCATGCCTTGCTGGGCAAGGATGTGCTGGGCATCGCCCAGACCGGCACCGGCAAAACGGCATCCTTCGTGCTGCCGATGCTGACGCGTCTCGAGAAAGGCCGCGCCCGCGCCCGCATGCCGCGCACGCTGATCCTCGAACCGACGCGCGAGCTTGCCGCTCAGGTCGAGGAAAACTTCGTCAAATACGGCAAGAACCACAAGCTCAACATCGCGCTGCTGATCGGCGGCGTCTCCTTCGACGAGCAGGACAAGAAGTTGGAGCGCGGCGCCGATGTGCTGATCGCGACCCCCGGCCGCCTGCTCGATCACCGCGAGCGCGGCAAGCTGCTGCTCAACGGCGTCGAGATCCTCGTCATCGACGAGGCCGATCGCATGCTCGACATGGGCTTCATCCCCGACATCGAGCGCATTTGCGAGATGATCCCGTTCACGCGCCAGACGCTGTTCTTCTCCGCGACGATGCCGCCCGAGATCACCAAGCTGACGGAAAAATTCTTGCACGCGCCCGTGCGCGTCGAGGTATCGAAGGCCGCCTCCACCGCGACCAGCATCACCCAGCGCCTGGTCAAGTCCGGCTCCAAGCCCTGGGACAAGCGCGAGACGCTGCGCAACCTGATGAAGGCCGAAGACGCCGAACTGAAGAACGCCATTATCTTCTGCAACCGCAAGGTCGAGGTCTCGGAACTGTTCCGCTCGCTGCTGAAGTACGATTTCGATGCCGGCGCCCTGCATGGCGACATGGACCAGCGCGCGCGCATGCAGATGCTGGCCAATTTTCGCGACGGCAAATTGCGCTACCTCGTCGCTTCGGACGTCGCCGCGCGCGGCCTCGACATCCCCGATGTCAGCCACGTCTTCAATTACGACGTGCCGATCCATGCCGAGGACTATGTCCACCGCATCGGCCGCACCGGCCGCGCCGGACGCGCCGGTAAATCCTTCACCATCGCCACCAAATCGGACACCAAATACATCGATGCGATCGAGCGGCTGATCGGCAACAAGATCGAGTGGCACGACGGCGACCTGTCGACGGTGGTCGCCAGCGAAGGCGAGGACGAAGCGCCCCGCCGTGGCCGCGGCGCGCCGCGCCGCGCCGGCCGCAAGGACGAGGACCGCAAGGACAGGGGCGAGCGCAAGCCGCGCGAGCGCCATGCCCGGCACGGCGAAGACACGCCGGCCCCGACCCGCGAGGAGCAGCCGGTCGCGGCCGAGGCAACGGTGGCCGATATCGGCGAGCGGCGCGCGCGCAAGGAAGCGATCCGTTCCGAAAACAGCGAGCGCAGGGGCGATCGCAACGACCAGCGCGGCGAGCCGAAGCGGGAGCGTGACCGCCCTGCCCGCCACCGTCAGGAAGAAGACGACGCCACCGTCGGTTTCGGCGACGACATGCCCGCCTTCATGCGGATCGTCGCCAAGGTCTGATCTCTGTTCCGTTTCGACAAAAGGCAAGCCGAGCACTCGGCTTGCCTTTTCTTGTCTGGACGGCCTTGCGGGCCCTCACATCGGGCCGGGCATCATCTTGGTCGGCTTCTCCAGCATCGGGAACTCGGCCTTGTTGCATTTCACGTTCGGGTTGGTCGGGCTGAACACGCCGTTCGGGTTGTCCTTCAACCAGGCGTGAAGGTCGTAGTGGACGAACTCCTTCGGGATGAGCGGATAGTGTCCCTCCATCGGCCCCATGAATTTCTGGCCGAATAACGAAGGTGCTTCCTTGACGTCCGGTGTCAGCGGCACCAGCCATTCGACCCCGACCAGCTTCAGGCCCTTCTTGGTCGGCTCATAGATCAGCACGTTGGGGCGCATCGGATCGAGTTTCTGCCCGACGCTGGGAACATTGACGAAGTGGATGCCCATGGCGCCCTTCGGATAATCCATCGTGCCGGCTATCTTTTCGCCGCTGTAGTAGACGCAGCCGACAGTCGACAGATAGAGGTCGCGGATGGCGGCGGTGTAGTCCTCGTATTTGGCGAGCGACTTTTTCAAGGCCTCGATGTCGGCCTTGCCGGCATCCTCGGCCTGAGCCGTGGCCGCGCCAAGCCAGGCGCCGATAAGACCCGTCAGAGCGAGGGCACCGAAGCGAACTGTTTTCGTCATGCATTCCTCCCAGATTTTCTGATCTGGCCGTGCAAGACCGAGGCGTCGAACTTCTTGATTGCGCGGCCGATTGTACCGCCCCGTCCCTCTGGAACGGTCCGATGCTATTCCTTTCCACTATCCCGGAAAAGCAGTTCGTTAGAACTAGCTAATTCTTCAGGACGACTGGGTGAACTGAAGGCTGCCAATGTCGGTTCAAACGAAAACGGCCCCCGTGGGGGCCGTCCGTCTATACGTTTCGATGCCGAAGGGCTCAGGTGAGCGGCGAAAGCTGGATCTCGACGCGGCGATTCTGCGCGCGGCCCTGTGTCGTCGCATTGGACGCGATCGGCCGGGTCTTGCCGAATCCGGTGACGGCGAAGCGGCGCGAATCGACACCTTGCCCGGAGAGATAGTTGGCGACCGCGAGCGCACGGCGCTGCGACAGGTCGAAATTGTGTTCGTCGCCGCCGGTCGAATCGGTGTGGCCGAAAACGTCGACCGTGGTCTGGCGGAACTTGTTCAGCACAAGCGCCACCGAATTGAGCACCGGATAGAAGCCGGGCTTCACCGCGTCCTGGTCGATGTTGAAGGTGATGTCGGACGGCATGTTGAGGATGATCTGGTCGCCGGTGCGCGTGACGCTGACGCCGGTGCCCTGGAGCTGACGGCGCAGCTCGGCCTCGTTCTGGTCCATCGTGGCGCCGATGGCGCCGCCGGCGAGCGCGCCGATGCCGGCGCCGATCAGCGCGTTGCGACGGTCGTTGCCGCCGGCCAGAAGGCCAAGCCCGGCACCCGCGATCGCGCCAAGGCCGGCGCCGGCCGCCGTGTTGGAAACCTTCTGCTCACCGGTGTACGGATCGGTGGTGGTGCAAGCGCTCACCAATACAGCCGTCGCCACGACGACGAGCACAGTCTTCTTCATGAGAATGTCCCTCTCCAAACCGCGGCCATTGCAGCCGCGCCATATCAGCCCTTCCGGCGGTCTTGTAGCATGAAATACGGCGAAAAGCGGAACGGCAAAATGCCGATCAGAGCTTTTCCATCGTCGCCATGCGCGGCTGTTCCGGCCAGTGCTCCCTACCAGAGATTCTTGCCGTCGATGACGACGACCTCGACCTTGTCGAGATCGAAATCGTCGAACAGGCGCGAATTCACGCTGACCTTCGGGTTGTCGAAGTCCGGCTCACCGCTCGACCAGTCGGGCGTTTCGGTGAAGGTGCCGCAGCCGCAGGTGGCGCAAAAGCCGTGCTTTACGGTCTTTGAGCCCCAGCGGTAGAACGAGACGTTTTCGGGCGGGCTGGTGAGCTTGAATTGCTCGGGCACATAATAGGCCCAGAGCGAGCCGCGTTTCGAGCAGAAGGAGCATGTGCAATGCGTCACTGTTTGCGGCGCTTCTGAAACCTCGAATGTCGTCGCCTTGCAGTGGCAGCTTCCCTTGATGGTCATGAACGAATTCCTCTCCGTTGCCCGCCGTCCACCGCGGCAAGGCAACATAAAGAATCGCTCCTGACAACCGCCTGTCGGCAGGCTTGCCTGCCCGGTCTCAAAAACTGGAAAGCCCGATGCCCCTTGACCCGGAGGTCGGATGCCCGTCGCCTCAATAGGAGCGCGGCGGCACGAACAGGCAGATAGTCTTGCCGGCATCGAGTCCCGCCTGATGCGCGCACCAGTGGAATTCGCCGTCGGGGCTGTCCTTGACGCGCTTGTCGGTCATGGGAACCACCTCGCCCGTGCCGGCAATCACGTAGCCCTCCGGCTTCTCCAGGACTTCGCCGGAGTGGGTCGTGCGGCAATCATAGTTGGCGCAGCACGAGAACGGATAGCTCCAGCCTTGCGGCAATGCCGCCGTAGGCTTGGCGTCATGCGCGAGCGCAGGCGCCGTCAACACCACGACCACCGCGGCCAGGAAAAACAGGAAGCGGCCAACCGGTTCAACGGCTTTGGCCTGTCGAATTGTGGCAGCAAACATGGGAACGTTCCTTTCAAACGAGCTCCAAGCCTTTCGCTTGCCCGTTCCCGGAACGTGTCTTCCCACTGGCCGGATCGTCAGGTCGCAGATACGCCGCGTCCGGCCATAAATGCTTCTATCCCCTCAGCCCGAATGCTGGGCTGATTCCTTGGCCGGCGCAAGAAGCGGCCGCATCGGCAACGCCGCGCCGCACGCCAAACCTCTGCAGCCAGAATCGTGCGCCGGCTTGGTTAACGAGCCGTTAGCGACGGATGTCTGGTGCCGGACAACGAAATTCGGATGAAGCTGGTTCCAGCCGTTCAACCGGGAATATGCTCATCATACTGCGGCAGGTCGTCGGTGACTGTGAACCATTTCGCCTTGGAACCGACGAAGATATGCGCCGTCGGGCGGATGCTCGGCGTATCCACCAGCGTCCCCATGGTGACGTGGACGTAGGCGCCCTCCCGCACCACCGAATAAAGCAGCGAGCCGCACAGCCCGCAGTGCTTGTCGTGAGCGCCGCTCGGATCGCCGAAGACCAGCAGCCTGTCGTCGCCGGCGGTCAGGCGCAGCTTGTCCCGCTCGATGCCGGCGAAGGGCTTGAAAGCCGACCCGGTGGCGCGCTGGCAGTTCGAGCAGTGGCAGTTCAAGGCATAGACGAATTCGTCTTCCACCTCGTACTGGACGGCGCCGCAAAAGCACCTTCCGGAAAGCCTGTGAGTATTTGCCTTGTCCGGCTTGGTCACAAGCGCCTCCTTCATCTGGTGCCCAAGGTGTCGGGCCGGCCTCACCTGAATATGGACATATCCTAGTCGAGATCCGCCACCGCTTCGCCCGCCCCGCCCTCGATGCGGTGCGACAGCGAGGCTTCCATGAACTCGTCGAGGTCGCCGTCGAGAACGCTCGACGGGCTGGTGCTTTCGACGCCGGTGCGCAGGTCCTTCACAAGCTGATAGGGCTGCAGCACGTAGGAGCGGATCTGGTGGCCCCAGCCGATGTCGCTCTTCGATGCCTCGGTGGCGTTGGCCACCGCCTCGCGCTTCTTCAGCTCTTCCTCGTAGAGGCGCGAGCGCAGCATCTCCCAAGCCTTGGCCCGGTTCTTGTGCTGCGAGCGCTCGGCCTGGCAGGCGACTGCGATGCCGGTCGCGAGATGGGTGATGCGGACCGCAGAATCGGTGGTGTTGACGTGCTGGCCGCCCGAACCCGACGAGCGGTAGGTGTCGATACGGACATCCGATTCCGAGACGGCGATGTCGATCGTATCATCGATGACCGGATAGACCCAGACGCTGGCGAAAGACGTGTGGCGCCGCGCATTGCTGTCGTAGGGCGAGATGCGCACCAGCCGGTGGACACCCGATTCGGTCTTCAGCCAGCCATAGGCGTTGTGGCCCTTGATCAGCACCGTGGCCGACTTGATCCCCGCCTCTTCGCCGTCGTGCACTTCCAGCACCTCGACCTTGAAGCGGCGGCGCTCGGCCCAGCGCGTATACATGCGCAAAAGCATCGAGGCCCAGTCCTGGCTCTCGGTGCCGCCGGCGCCGGCATGGATTTCGAGATAGGTGTCGTTGGCGTCGGCCTCGCCCGAAAGCAGCGTCTCGACCTGGCGGGCCTTGGCCTCGCCCTGCATCGAACGCAGCGCCGCCTCTGCCTCGGCGACGACGCCTTCGTCGCCCTCTTCCTCGCCCAGTTCGATCAGGCCGATATTGTCTTCAAGCGCCTGGGTCAGGCCCTTGACGGCGGCGATGCCATCTTCGAGCTCCTGGCGCTCCCGCATCAGCTTCTGCGCTTCCAGCGGCTCGTTCCAGAGGCTGGAATCCTCGGCGCGGACGTTCAGGTACTCAAGCCGCTTAATGGCCTGGTCCCAGTCAAAGATGCCTCCTCAGCAGGGTTATGGCCTGCCTGATCTCGTCGACGATGTTGAGCGTTTCCGCGCGCATGGCTGCCAGTTCTGTCCAGTTGATTTTGGTCGGCGCGATACATAGGGACGGCACCGCCGCCTGTAAAGCGAAATGGCCGGCCGGATCGTGGTCCGGCCGGCTTCATTCGATGCGAGCCCGTCAGTAAAGTCCGCCGCCGCCATCCTGGATGGCTTGCGTGGCTTGCGGCGACAGCGCGCCGCCGGCGCCGTTCGAACCGTCGGCCCCCATGCCGATCACCCAATAGCTGTCGGCGGGGCCGGTGCCCGGCTTGAAGGCTTCGATGATCGTGCCGGCCTCGCCTTCGGCCGCCTTCATGCCGGTCTTGCGGTTGATGGCGATCAGCTTCATGCCTTCCGGAACCTGGAAGTCGATGTTGGGCGTGCCGTCCAGCGCCACGCGCATGAAATCCTTGAAGATCGGCGCCGCCAGACCGCCGCCGGTCGCGCCCTTGCCAAGCCCTTTCGGCGTGTCATAGCCCATATAGAGGCCGACAACGAGGTTCGGCGTATAGCCGATGAACCAGGCATCCTTCTCGTCGTTGGTCGTGCCGGTCTTGCCGGCGATATGGCGGCCGAGCTCGGCGATGGTGGCGCCGGTGCCGCGCTGCACCACGCCTTCCATCATCGAGGTGATCTGGTAGGCCGTCATCGGATCGAGCACCTGCTCGGAATTGTCGACCAGTTCCGGTTCGGCCTGGTTCTTCCATTCGGCGGCGTTGCAGCCTTCGCAACCGCGCTCGTCCTGCTTGAACACCGTCTTGCCGTAGCGGTCCTGGATGCGGTCGATGAGCGAGGGTTTGATCGACTTGCCGCCATTGGCCATGATCGAATAGGCCGAGACCATGCGCATGACGGTCGTCTCGCCTGAGCCGAGCGCCATTGGCAGGTAGGGCGCCAGATGGTCGTAGACGCCGAAGCGCTCGGCATATTCAACCACCAGCTTCATGCCCATGTCGTTGGCGAGCCGCACGGTCATCAGGTTGCGCGACTTCTCGATACCGGAGCGCAGCGTTGCCGGACCGGCCGCCGTGCCGTCGTAGTTCTTCGGCGTCCAGGTGGTGTTGCCGCTCTGGATGGTGATCGGGCCGTCCATGATCACCGAGGCCGGCGTGTAGCCATTGTCGAGCGCGGCCGAATAGACGATCGGCTTGAACGAGGAGCCCGGCTGGCGCATCGCCTGGGTCGCCCGGTTGAACTCCGATTGCGCATAGGAGAAGCCGCCGACCATGGCCAGAACGCGGCCGGTGTGCGGATCCATGGCGACGAGGCCGCCTTCCACTTGCGGAACCTGGCGCAGGCTGTAGGCGCTGTCCGAACCTTCGTTCTTCTGCACGAAAATGACGTCGCCGGGCTGCAGCACATCCGCCGGCGATTTCGCCTTGACGCTCTTGCCGTCGACGATGTGGCGCATGGCAAAACCCATGTCGTCCTTGCTGACGGTGCCTTCGACGCGCTCCTTGACAATGTCGCCCGAGACCTGGCGCGCCGGCTGCAGGCCGATCGAGAGGCCGGTGTCGGAGCTGTCGAGGACGACGGCGAGTGTCCATTCCGGCACGTCCTCCAGCCCCTTGACGTTGCCGAGCGGCACGCCCCAGTCGCCGGAGACATCGATGTGGGTCGCCGGCCCGCGATAACCGCGCAGCGTGTCGTATTTCAGCAGCCCGTTCTGCATCGCCTTGCGGGCAATCAGCTGGATCTTCGGGTCGAGCGTCGTGCGCACCGAAAGACCGCCCTCGTAGAGCGCATTCTCGCCATAGCGAGCGATGATCTGGCGGCGCACTTCCTCGGTGAAATACTCGCCCGCGAACAGATAGGAGCCGTTGCGGCGCGGCGTCACGCCCAGCGGCTCGGCCTTGGCCTTGTCGCCTTCCTCGCGCGTCACGTAGCCGTTCTCGACCATCTGGTCGATCACCCAGTTGCGCCGCTCCAGCGCGCGGTCGGCATGCTTGAACGGGTGGTAGTTGTTGGGGCCTTTCGGCAGCGAAGCAAGGTAGGCCGCTTCCGCGACGGTGAGCTCGTTGACCGACTTGTCGAAATAGGTCAGCGCCGCGCCCGCCACGCCATAGGCGCCGAAGCCGAAGAAGATCTCGTTGAGATAGAGCTCGAGGATGCGATCCTTCGAATAGGCCTGCTCGATGCGGAAGGCCAGGATCATCTCCTTGATCTTGCGCTCGTAGGTCTGGTCCGAGGTCAACAGGAAGTTCTTCGCCACCTGCTGCGTGATCGTCGAGGCGCCAACCTGGCGCCTGCCCGAGCCGAAGTTCTGCAAGTTGACGATGATGGCGCGGCCGAGGCCGGTCACATCGATACCGGGATGGTTGTAGAAGTTCTTGTCCTCGGCGGACAGGAAGGCGGCCTTCACTCGATCCGGAACCGCCTGGATCGGCAGATAGAGGCGCCGCTCGCGCGCATATTCGGCCATCAGCGCGCCGTCGGAAGCATGGATGCGCGTCGTGACCGGCGGCTCGTATTTGGCCAGCACTTCGTAGTCGGGCAGGTCCTTCGCCAGATGGCTGATGTAGATCGCCACGCCGGCGGCCACGATAAGGGCCAGCGTCGTGCCGATGCCGAAGAAATAGCCGATGAGACGAATCATGCCCGCTCCAGTCCGTGGTTCGGGAATTTCCTAAACGAAGCCGCCTGTCGCGCAAGCTTCCGGGACGGTCCCAATCCGCAATGGGAAACCCATGTCGCCACCATGTGGACAAAATACGGCAGCACGGGGTTTTCGGCTTCCCTCCGCGGAAATTATAGCGCCGGGTGTTGTCGCCATGCAACGCCGCCTGTGGTTGCAGGCGGCAGCAACGTCAGCCCCCGGTTCCCGTTCCGGCCTTGGCCGAAGCGAACAGCGCGACGGCATTGGTTATGCTCTGCGCAGCCTTGCCGCGCCAGTCGGCGCTGAGCAGTTGCGCTTCGTCCTTGGCGTTGGACAGATAGCCCAGCTCGACCAGCACCGAAGGCACGTCCGGCGCCTTCAGCACCTTGAACCCGGCGGAGCGCTGCGGGTTGTTGATAAGGCCGACGCTGCTCGAAAGCTGCCCGACCAGGGTGTGGGCGAAGCTCATCGAGAAGCCGTGCGTCTCGCGGCGGATCAGGTCGATCAGGATGTCGGTCACTTCCTTGTTTTCGTCCTTGATCTCCATGCCGGCGAACTGATCCGAGAGGTTTTCGCGATCGGCAAGCGCCTGTGCCTCGGGATCGGAAGCCTTGTCGGAAACGGTATAGACGGTCGCGCCGCGAATGCCCTTGACGCTGATCGTGTCGGCATGGATCGAGATCAGGAGGTCGGCTTCATGCTGGCGGGCGATGCGCACGCGGTCGTCCAGCCGCAGGAACTCGTCCTTCTCGCGGGTCATGAACACATCGTACTTGCCGACCGCGACGAGCTTGTCGCGCAATTCGGTGGCGAAGGCGAGCGTGACGTTCTTCTCGATGGTGCCGTTGAGCCCCTCGGCACCGCCGTCGACGCCGCCATGACCGGGGTCGATGACGACGGTGAAGCGATGGCCGGGATTGGAGATCGGTCCGGTTCCGACCCTGCCGCCCTTGTCGGCCGACACTGTCGAGCCGGTGGTCAACGCCTGGTTGGCGAGGGCGGCATCGAATTCGCGCGCCGAGGCCGCCGACATGTCGATGGCGATGCGATAGCCGCTGCCGTCGTCGTTCTTAAGCACGTCGAGCTTGTCGACCGAAAACGGCCCCTTGCCGGTGAGGATCAGCCGCGATCCCTCGCCCTGATCGCCGTAGCGGACTGCCCGGACAAGACCCCGCGCCTTCACATCCTTGGCGCCAATGGCGAATCTGGTGCGCGGCAGGTCGACGACGAGGCGATTGGGACCGCGCAGCAGGAACCATTTGACGTCTGGCTCGCGGTCGAAAGTCATGACGATGCGCATCTTGGTGGCATCACCCGCCATCTTGAAGCCGGTGGCGCCAAGCGGCGCGTCGGCGGCGCGGGAAACGCCCGAAAACACGAGGAAAGCCGCCATCAGCACAAGCACGCAGGCGGCATGCAGGACAGGCCAAGCGGCGCAACGACCCTTGTTTGCGGTGCCTGCCAGTCCCATCTCTTTCCAGTCGCTCCCGGTTTGGCGCCAGGCGCCGGGTCGTTTCATCGAAGTGCCGGTTAGGCCGCGAACTCGATTAACGATTGGTATCCAGAGAAGGTTAACCAAGCCTTTTCACGCAAGGAACCGACGGCCGGGCTTCCCTAAGGGAACTCCTTTTTGCCGGCATCGGAAATCGGGGTTGCCTTCCCTGCCGCCAAATCATAAAAGCGATGGTGGATCACTGCAATCCTGGAACCGCTTCCTCCGCAGCTTCCTGCTACAGGTCAGATGAAAGGCGGCTCCTTTCGCTTCCAGCGAAAAGGCTTCAGGTGATCGCGACGAATTTCGCAGGCGTGCGCCCGTGGCGGGGGAATCGCCTGCGTGAGGAAAACGGCCGGGTTGTCCCGTGCCGGCTCTGTATGAGCAAACAAGCTGGTCCGGTTCGTCCGGGCTTTGGTTCAAAAGGTTCTGCTGGTGCCGATGGCTTCAAGCGCAATCATGGAAAGGTCCGCAACGAACCGCGCCATTGTGGCTGCGGGCGGCACCGCCATGGCGCTCAAGCGGCGGCCGGCGGACGTTCAATTGTCCGGCACCCATGTTTACCCAGGACCGAAGCAGCGGGCTTTGCCCCGCAGGCTGCGGCTGGCGGCTGCCGGGGGGAAACGAAATAATGCCCAACAAGATGCTGATAGACGCCTCCCACCAGGAGGAAACACGCGTTGTCGTCATTCGCGGTAACCGTATTGAAGAATTCGACTTTGAATCACAGGACAAGAAGCAGCTCAAAGGAAACATCTACCTCGCCCGCGTAACGCGCGTCGAACCGTCCCTGCAGGCAGCTTTTGTCGAATATGGCGGCAACCGTCACGGGTTCCTCGCCTTTAGCGAAATCCATCCCGACTACTACCAGATCCCGGTCGCCGACCGTCAGGCGCTGCTGCGCGCGGAAGCGCAGGAGGCCGAGGACGACGACGATGAGGACGGTGACGGCGAGGAGCACCAGGCCCGCGATCGCGGCCGGCGCGGCCGCCGGCGCGGCGGCAAGAACCGCGATCGCGGCGAGCACAAGCGCGAGGCGAGCGCCGCTGGTTCGGACGAGAACGGCGAAAGCAGCGAGGCGGCAGGCAGCGAGGAAGCCGCGGTTGCCGGCGAAGACGTCGTCGAGGCGGTCGCCGAGACCGTCGAGGTCAGCACTGAGGCCGAGACAGAGCAAGGCGGCCAGGACGAAGGCGCTGCCGGGCATGGCGATGAGGCCGCTTCTGAGGACAATGGCGAATCTTCGGAGGGCGGCCCCACCTCGATCGCCGCCAGCGTCGACGCCGATGTGATTTCCGAGGCGGTCCCGCAACCCGAACAGAACGGCGAAGCGCCTTCGAGCGACGACGACCGCGGCATGCTGGAAGAGGTGCAGTCCTCGCATCCCGACGACCACGAGATCGAATCGGTCGGCGCCGAGGATGCGCTGGAAGAAGTCCGCAACCGCCGCAAGCCGGTGCGCCGCCAGTACAAGATCCAGGAAGTGATCAAGCGCCGCCAGATCCTTCTGGTGCAGGTGGTCAAGGAAGAGCGCGGCAACAAGGGCGCCGCGCTCACCACCTATCTGTCGCTGGCCGGCCGCTATTCGGTGCTGATGCCGAACACGGCGCGCGGCGGCGGCATTTCGCGCAAGATCACCAACGCCCAGGATCGCAAGCGGCTGAAGGAGGTCGTGGCCGATCTCGAAGTGCCGCAGGGCATGGGCGTTATCCTGCGCACCGCCGGCGAGAGCCGCACCAAGGCCGAGATCAAGCGCGACTACGAGTATCTGATGCGGCTTTGGGAAAATGTCCGCAACCTGACACTCCAGTCGACGGCCCCTGCCCTGGTCTATGAGGAAGGCAGCCTGATCAAGCGCTCGGTGCGCGACCTCTACAACAAGGACATCGACGAGATCCTGGTCTCCGGCGAGGACGGCTATCGCGAGGCCAAGGACTTCATGCGCATGCTGATGCCGAGCCACGCCAAGGTGGTTCAGCCCTATCGCGACACGACGCCGATCTTCGTTCGCAACGGCATCGAGGCGCAGCTCGATCGCATGCTGCAGCCGCAGGTGACGCTGAAGAGCGGCGGCTACATCATCATCAACCAGACCGAGGCGCTGGTCTCCATCGACGTCAATTCGGGCCGCTCCACCAAGGAGCACTCGATCGAGGACACCGCGCTCCACACCAATCTGGAAGCGGCCGAGGAAGTCGCCCGGCAACTCAGGCTGCGCGACCTTGCCGGCCTGATCGTCATCGACTTCATCGACATGGAGGAGAACCGCAACAACCGCTCCGTCGAGAAGCGGCTGAAGGATCACCTCAAGAACGACCGCGCCCGCATCCAGGTCGGCCGCATCTCGCATTTCGGCCTGATGGAGATGTCGCGCCAGCGCATCCGCGCCAGCGTGCTGGAATCGACCATGAAGCCCTGCCCGCATTGCGGCGGCACCGGCCACGTGCGTTCCGACTCCTCGGTGGCGCTGATGGTGGTCAGGGCGATCGAGGAATTCCTGCTCAAGGATTCGCGCAGCCACATCACGGTGCGCACGCCGTCCGCGACCGCGCTCTACGTGCTCAACCACAAGCGCGGCACGCTGGTGGAGCTCGAAAGCCGCTTCGGCCTGACCATCACGATCGAGGCCGACGATACGGTCGGCGCGCAGCACTATGCGATCTTCCGCGGCGCGATCGCCGAAAAGCCGGAGGGTTTCGTCGAAGCGCGCAGCCTGCCGACCTATGTCGAGCCGGAGGAGCCCGAGGACGAGATCGTCATCGAGGACGAAGACGAGGCACCCGCCGCCCAGGCCGAACAGCCGCGCCATCCCCAGCAGCAGCAACCTCAGCCGAGGTCCGGCGAGGACGGCGAAGGCCGTGACCGCAAGCGCCGCAAGCGCCGCCGGCGGCGCGGCGGCAAGGATCGCGATCGCGAACACGGCGAACGGGAACATGGCGCCCATGCGGACGCCGTTTCCGCGCCGGCTCCTGCCGATGGCGTTCCCGCCACCGCAAGCGACGAAGCGATCGAAGCGGGCGACGAGGCTCCGGTCGGCATTGCCGAGGCCGCCGAGGCAGCGGATGACGGTCAGGGCAAGAAGCGCCGGCGCGGCAAGCGCGGCGGCAAGCGCAATCGCCGCGAAGAGGGCGAAGGCGTTGACGCGGCTGCCGGCGAGGAAGCCGACAGCGTCGAGACCGTTGCGTCGGAAGACGAAGCTGTCACAGCCGAACCCGTGGCAGTTGTACCCGTCGAGGCGCCGCCCGTGCCTGCTCCCGCCAATGACGACGCGCCAAGCACCGAGAAGCCAAAGAAGCCAAAGCGTGCCTCGAGATCGAAGAAGGCCGTGGAGGCAGTTGCCGCCGAGACGGTGGCAGAGGTCGTGACGGAAGCCCCGGTCAAGGACCCGGCACCGGTCGAGCCGGCGCCAGCCGCTACCGCTCCGGCAGCGTCCGAGGAAGAAGCATCGGTCCGCTCGAACCGGCGCAAGCCGGCGGCGGTGGATGCTCCCGTCGTGCCGGTGATCTCGTCAAGCGTCAGCGACGAAGCCAAGGCCGAGGACAAGCCGAAGCGCGCCGGCTGGTGGCAGCGCAAGGGTTTCTTCTAAGCTTTTCAGTTGCTTGGACTGATTTTCTGACAAGAAAATCCCGCGTCGTGCACGACGCGGGACTTTTGTTTGGGCGCCAGGATCTTCTGGGCGCAAGGGTCCGTCGGCGCTAAGGCGCGAAGATTGACCAGTTCATCATCCTCGCCAGCTTCTCCAGCGCGATCGAGCCCAGCTTGGAATTGCCGTTGGCATTGAGGCCCGGCGACCAGACGGCGAGCGAAGCGACGCCCGGCACGATCCCCAATATGCCGCCGCCGACGCCGCTCTTGCCGGGGATGCCGACGCGAAAGGCGAAATCGCCGGAGCCGTCATAGTGGCCGCAGGTCAGCATCATCGCGCCGATGCGGCGCGCCCGCTCGGCCGACACCACCGAATGTCCGGTTGCCGGGTTCTTGCCGCCATTGGCCAGGAAGCGACCGGCCATCGCCAGCTGCCGGCAGCTCATGGCAATGGCGCAGTGATGGAAATAGACGCCCAGCGCCAGTTCCGGCGCATGGTGGAGATTGCCGAAGGATTTCATGTAGTTGGCAAGCGCGAAGTTGCGGTAGCCGGTGGCGCGTTCGGAGGCCGCGACCTCGCGGTCGATGATGATCGTCTCGTCGTCGGCCAGGAACTGGATGAAGCGGAGGATCTCGCCGATCGCCTCGCGCGGCTGGTGGCCGGCCAGCAATATGTCCGAGACGACGATGGCCCCGGCATTGATGAACGGATTGCGCGGAATGCCGTTCTCATGCTCGAGCTGAACGATCGAGTTGAACGGATTGCCCGACGGCTCACGTCCGACACGCTGCCACAGCGCATCGCCGACATTGCCGAGCGCAAGCGTCAGCGTGAACACCTTGGAGATGCTCTGGATCGAGAAGGCTTCTTCGGCGTCGCCGGCGAGCAGCACGCGGCCGTCATTGGTGACCGCCGCGATGCCGAACTTCCTCGGGTCGACCTTGCCAAGCTGCGGGATATAGGTGGCGACGTCCCCGCGGTCCGTGCGCTCGGCCATTTCGGCGGCGACTTCGGCGAGCGCCTGTTCGAGTTCCGGCATGACGTCCCCGCTATTTCAGCCAGCGCTCGATGCGCGCCATCGCCTCGACCATGTCGTCGTGGCTGCCGGCATAGGAAAAGCGCATCGTGCGATGGCCTTGAAGCGGATCGAAGTCGCGGCCGGGCGTTGCCGCCACATGCGCCTCGGCAAGCATGCGACGCGCGAAGGCCATGCTGTCATTGGTGTGCCTTGTGACGTCGCAGAAGGCGTAGAAGGCGCCGTCCATCGGTGCTGCAAGCGCGAAGCCCAGTTCCGGCAGGCGCTTCATCAACAGCTCGCGGTTCCAGGCGTAGCGCGCCTTCACCGCTTCCAGCTCCTGCGTCGCCTTGAACGCCTCGATCGCGGCGATCTGCGACAGTTCCGGCGGCGAAATATAGAGGCTCTGGGCGACGCGCTCGACCGGGCGCACCAGCGCTTCCGGCAGCACCATCCAGCCGATGCGCCAGCCGGTCATGCAATAGTATTTCGAGAAGGAATTGATCACCGTCACGCCCGATCCGTAGGCCAGCGCCGTCGTGTCCGGCGCGGCATAGGCGAGCCGGTGATAGATCTCGTCGGAAATAACGGCGATGCCGAGTTCTTCCGCCGTCGAAACCAGCGCGGCGAGCTCGTCGGCCGGGATTACGGCGCCGGTCGGATTGGCCGGACTGGCGAACAGCACCCCCTTCAGCGGCCTTTCGCGGTGCGCGGTTCTCAGATGCTCGGCATGAAGATAGGCATCGCCGCCAAGCTCGACCTCGACGATCTCGATGCCCAGCGCGGCCATGATGTTGCGATAGGCCGGGTAGCCGGGCGCGGCGATGGCGACGCGGTCGCCCGGGTCGAACATCGCCAGGAAGGCCAGGTTGAAGGCCGCGGACGACCCTGTGGTGACGGCGATTCGGCTGGCGGGCACATCGAGGCCGTAATGTTCGCCATAATGCCCGGCGATCGCCTGGCGCAGGTCCGCCAGGCCCAGCGCATCGGTGTAGCCGATACGGCCGACCTTCAAGGCCGCGGCGGCGGCCTGCCGCACACCTGAAGGTGCCGGGTCAGACGGCTGGCCGACCGCCATCGAAACCACCGGCACGCCGGTCGCCTTCAGCCGGTTGGCCTCGGCCAGGATGTCCATGGCGTGGAACGGCTCGACCTCGCCACGGCGCGAAAGCGAAACAACCATTTTCAAATCCAACACGCCAGGATCCGCCCTGGCCGCGCCGCACAAATGCCCGATTGATGTGGGGATCACAAGCGCAGGAAGTTTTCGGTGCCGACTTTTCATCCTTCGCCCGCTCGTCTACCAGTGGACCTGTCATGTTGAGCCGACCCAGATCGACCACTGCCAGATCGACCATTGCAGGAACCGCGCGCGGCTTCGTCTCGCTTTTGCTTGCCGCCGCCGTCGCGATCTCCGGCTCGGTCAGCGCGTTTGCGCAAAACGTGCCTATCGTGCGCGACGCCGAGATCGAGGCGCTGGTTCGCGACTACGCGCGGCCGATCTTCAAGGCGGCGGGCCTTGCCAATGACGGCATCGACATCGTGCTGGTCAACGATCCGAGCTTCAATGCCTTCGTTACCGGGCGCCGCATGTTCATCAACACCGGCGCGCTGATGACGGCGGAAACGCCCAACGAGATCATCGGCGTCATGGCCCATGAAGCCGGCCATATCGCCGGCGGCCACCAGCAGAAGCTGCGCGACCAGCTGGAGCGCGCCAAGACGATGGCGATCATCGCCACGCTGCTCGGCGCCGGCGCCATCGTGGCCGGCGCCACCACCAACAGCCGGGGCCTCGCCGGCGCCGGCATGGGTGTCGCGGCGGGTGGCGGCGAGATGGCGCAGCGCAGCATCCTCGCCTATCAGCGCACCGAGGAGACGACCGCCGACCGCTCGGCGATCACCTATCTCAACGCCACCGGCCAGTCCGGCATGGGCATGTTGAAGACCTTCTCCCGCTTCCAGAGCGCCTTGTCGCTGTCCGGCACCCAGGTCGATCCTTACCGCATCAGCCATCCGATGCCGCAGGAGCGCATCGCCAACCTCGAAACGCTGGTCAAGCAAAGCCCCTACGTCAACAAGCTCGATCCGCCGGCGCTGCAGCAGCGGCATGACATGATGCGCATCAAGATCGCCGTCTACATGCAGGGACAGGCGGCCGCCTCGCGTCTGATGCGCAAGAACCCGGGCAGCCTTGCCTCGCGTTATGGCGATGCGCAGATCGCCTATTTGTACGGCAACCTCAATGCCGCGCTCGCCAAGACCGCCGCCTTGATCAAGGAACAGCCGAAGAACCCTTACTTCCAGGAGTTGCGCGGCGACATACTGATGAAGGCGAACAAGCCGAAGGACGCCGCTGACGCCTACGCCAAGGCGGTCAGCCTCGATCCGGCGAAATCGGGACTGCTGCCGGTCTCGCTTGGCCAGGCATTGATGGCGATCGGCACCCCGGAATCGCTCAAGAAGGCGGCCGCGCAGATCAGCAACGGTCTCGGACGCGACAAGGAAAATGCCGCCGGCTACCGTTACCTGGCGCAGGCCTATGGTGAGCTCGGCGAGATTCCGGCGGCCGATCTCGCCACCGCCGAAGGCCATTTCTATTCCGGCGACTACAGGAACGCCAAGATCTTCGCCATGCGCGCGCAGCAGAAGATGAAGCGTGGCGAGCCGGGCTGGCTTCGCGCCCAGGATATCATAAACTACGCGCCTTCGGGCAAAACCAAGTGAACCTTCCGGCCGCGCCAGGCGACTGAAGCGACCGCAACAGGCAAAAAAGGGATCGAGGATCATGAACAAGGCAATCCTGCTTGGCACGACGGGGGCGGTGGCGGCCCTCGCCATGCTGGCGGTCGGCTTCGCCGCCGGAAATCCGCAGGTGGCAAAGGCCGATACGGCGCAAGTCGCCGAGGCCGCGTCCCCGGACACCAAAATCGACCGCAAGGAAGTGGAAGGCATTATCCGCGACTATCTGCTGAAGAACCCGGAAGTGCTGCTCGAGGTCCAGGACGCGCTCGAGGCCAAGCAGAAGGAAGAGCAGCGCATTGCCGCCCTCGGCGTCATCAAGAACGCCAAGGACGAGATCTTCAACTCCACCTTCGACGGCATCGTCGGCAACCCGAACGGCAAGGTCACCATCGTCGAGTTCTACGATTACAATTGCGGCTTCTGCAAACGCGCCATCGAGGACATGCAGGCGCTGACCAAGGCCGACCCTGACCTGCGCTTCGTGCTCAAGGAATTCCCGATCCTCAGCCCGGATTCGCAGAAGGCCAGCGTCGTCTCCATGGCCTTCCACCTGATGATGCCGGAGAAGTATGGCGCTTTCCACACCGCGCTGCTCGGCGGCCAGGGCCGCGCCACCGAGTCGATCGCCATCAAGACCGCGGTCTCGCTTGGCGCCGACGAGGCCAAGCTGCGCGAGAAAATGAAGGATCCCAGCATCAACGAGGCGCTGGCCCGCACCTATGATCTTGCCACCAAGCTGTCGATCACCGGCACCCCCTCCTATGTGGTCGGCAACGAGGTGGTGTTCGGCGCCCTCGGAAAGGACGTCCTGACCGAAAAGATCGAGGCGGCGAAGGCCGCGCTCTGACCCCAGTCGGGCCCTTGCGGCAGGCGGTTTTCCGCCTGTTGTGGACAGCGAAAGAACGCACTTGCGCTCTTTTCGCGGGCGTCTATGCCCATTATAGAGGCCCAGTGCGCCGGCTTGGGGCCGGCGCCGGGAAAGGTCGGCATTCTTGAAAACGGTTTTCGTCCTGAACGGTCCCAACCTGAACGCGCTCGGCAAGCGGGAGCCCGGCATCTATGGCGGCAAGACGCTTGCCGCCATCGCCGACGACTGCAAGAAGGCAGGCGCCGACCTTGGGCTGGAGATCGATTTCCGTCAGTCGAACCATGAGGGCGACCTCGTCGACTGGATACACGAAGCCGGCGACAAGGCTGCTGGCATGGTCATCAATCCGGGCGCCTACAGCCACACCTCGATTGCCATTCACGACGCCATCCGCGCTGTCGCGCCGCTGCCCGTCGCCGAAGTCCATCTCTCCAACATCCATGCGCGGGAACCGTTCCGCCACGTCTCCATGGTCGCGCCGGTCGCCGTCGGCATGATCTGCGGGTTCGGGCCGCTCGGCTACACGCTTGCGCTGCAGGCGCTGGCGGCACGCCTGGGACCGGCCAACAAACAGAAGGCTCGAAAATGTCTATAAAGAAGACCGGTGTTGACCAGCAGCTGATCCGCGATCTGGCGGGCATACTGAACGACACCAACCTCACCGAGATCGAAGTCGAGCTCGGTGACCTGAAGGTGCGCGTGTCGCGGCAGGCGCAGACCGTGCACGCGGTGGCGGCTCCCGCGGCCGCCTATGCGCCGGCGGCAGCCCCGGCGCAGTCCGCGGCGGCGGCCGCCGCGGCGCCGGCCGCCGACCAGTCGAAGAACGCGGTGCCCTCGCCAATGGTCGGCACCGCCTACCTGGCGCCCTCGCCCGACGCCAAGCCGTTCATCGAGATCGGCCAGAAGGTCAAGGAGGGCCAGACGCTGCTGATCATCGAGGCGATGAAGACGATGAACCAGATCCCCTCGCCCCGCGCCGGCACGGTGACCGCGATCCTGTTCGAGGACGCCCAGCCGGTCGAATACGGCATGCCTCTCGTCGTCATCGAGTAGAGCCGGGAATGTTCCAGAAGATCCTCATCGCCAATCGCGGCGAAATCGCCCTCAGGGTGCTGCGCGCCTGCAAGGAGCTCGGTATCCAGACCGTGGTGGTGCATTCGACGGCCGACGCCGACGCCATGCATGTCAGGCTGGCCGACGAGAGCGTTTGCATCGGCCCGCCGCCGTCACGCGACAGCTATCTCAACATCCACCAGATCGTCGCCGCCTGCGAGATCACCGGCGCCGACGCGGTGCATCCGGGCTACGGCTTCCTGTCGGAGAACGCCAAGTTCGCCGACATCCTCGCCGCCCACAACATCACCTTCATCGGCCCGACCGGCGACCATATCCGCATCATGGGCGACAAGATCGAGGCCAAGCGTACCGCAAAGCGCCTGGGCATTCCGGTCGTTCCCGGCTCCGACGGCGCGATCAGCGAAGAGAAGGAAGCCAAGCGCGTCGCCGCCGAGATCGGCTACCCCGTCATCATCAAGGCTTCGGCCGGCGGCGGCGGGCGCGGCATGAAGGTGGCGCGCAGCGAGGCCGACCTCGAGATCGCCCTGCAGACGGCAAAGTCGGAAGCCGGCGCCGCCTTCGGCGACGACGCCGTCTATATCGAGAAATACCTGGAGAAGCCGCGCCACATCGAATTGCAGGTATTCGGCGATGGCGCCGGCCGCGGCGTCCATTTCGGCGAGCGCGACTGCTCGTTGCAACGCCGCCACCAGAAGGTCTGGGAAGAGGCGAATTCGCCTGCGCTCAATGCCGAGGAACGCGCGCGCATCGGCGGCATCTGCGCCAAGGCCGTCGCCGATCTCGGCTATTCCGGCGCCGGCACCATCGAATTCCTCTATGAGGACGGCGAATTCTATTTCATCGAAATGAACACCCGCCTGCAGGTCGAGCATCCGGTGACGGAGGCGATCACCGGCATCGATCTCGTCCACGAGCAGATCCGTGTCGCCTCCGGCGGCGGTCTCTCGGTCCGGCAGGAGGACATCAAGTTCAACGGCCACGCCATCGAATGCCGTATCAATGCCGAGGACCCGCGCACCTTCACGCCCTCGCCGGGCACCATCACCCATTTCCACACGCCTGGCGGGCTCGGCATCCGCGTCGATTCCGGCGTCTATTCCGGCTACAAGATCCCGCCCTACTACGACAGCCTGATCGGCAAGCTGATCGTGCATGGCCGCAACCGCGTCGAATGCATGATGCGGCTGCGCCGGGCGCTGGACGAATTCGTCGTCGACGGCATAAAGACGACGCTGCCGCTGTTCCGCGACCTGGTCGGCAACCCCGACATCGCCAATGGCGACTACGACATCCACTGGCTGGAAAAATATCTGGCTAAAGAGGAATAGCCGCTGAGCTTGCAGTTATAATGCCGCGATGACCCGTCCCTATGCGCCCGGCTATCGCATCCCGACCGACCTGTTGCTAAAGGCCTATGCGTCGGGCGTCTTCCCGATGGCCGAAAGCGCCAGCGATCCGGAAGTGTTCTGGGTGCGGCCGGAGACGCGCGGCATCATTCCCCTCGATGGCTTTCATACGCCGCGCAGCCTGAAGAAGACGATCCGCAAGCACCCGTTCGAGATCCGCTACGATTTTGATTTCGAGGCGACGATCGACGGCTGCGCCGAAAGGCGAGAGGAACGCCGCTCGACCTGGATCAACGCGCCGATCCGCGAGGCCTATGTCGATCTCTATCGGCTCGGCCATTGCCATTCGGTCGAGGCCTGGCGCGAGGAAAGGCTGGTCGGCGGCCTCTACGGCGTCTCGCTCGGAC
Organism: Mesorhizobium abyssinicae; assembly: GCF_049887195.1. Classification (NCBI taxonomy): domain Bacteria; kingdom Pseudomonadati; phylum Pseudomonadota; class Alphaproteobacteria; order Hyphomicrobiales; family Phyllobacteriaceae; genus Mesorhizobium; species Mesorhizobium abyssinicae. Next base: position 465,171 of record NZ_JARAKC010000004.1, on the reverse strand, counting down.
GCGTGTTCTTCGGCGAAAGCATGTTCGCCAAGGAAACGGACGCGTCCAAGACCTGTCTGTATCACCTGGTCGAGCGGTTGAAGGCGCGCGGCTTCGCGCTGCTGGACACCCAGTTCACCACCGAGCACCTCAAGCGCTTCGGCGCCGTCGACGTGCCGCGCGGCCAATATGAGAAGATGCTGGCCGAGGCCTTGAAGGGCGAGGCCATCTTCTTGCCATGAGGCCGTAGCGATCAGCCTTTTGCTGAAGCCTCTATCGGCGTTTGCGCATGGAACATCATCTTCCAGCCATTGGTGCGATGCACGTAGCCGGTGCTGACCAGCGCGTTGTAGATTTCGCCATTCTCGCGCGTCGCGTGCGCCTCGTAGGTCAGCATGACAATGTCGCTGCCGGGTTCGACCATGCCCTTTAGGTCGATGTCGAGATCGCGCCAGCGACGTGGCTTGCTGGCGGTTTTAGCCAGATCAGCATTGCTGATCGCATGCGCCATCTCCGGAAAGGCCACGAGGCATTCGGCATCGGCGTTGGCCGCGTAGTAGGCCGCATCGCCTGTCCAGAATCCCCTTTCGAGGTCTAGCAATTCCTTCTTGCTGACCGTCATGTGCTTGGTTGCAGACATCGCAAGATCCTCCATGCGCAACAGTGCGCAATCGCTCTTTGCCAACGTGTGGCGAACGAAGCGGTTCCCCGAATCTGCTGTTGGATCAGTTGGCCTCGCCGCTATCCGGCTCGGTCGCAGCCGGAGCGGCGGCGGCCTTCGGCTTGGACGTATCGACCTGTGACGCACCGGTCTTGGCGGCCTCGGGCGGCGGCACGTCCGACTTCTGCTTGCAGCCCTTCAGCCAGACGTCATAGACCGCATGCTCGACGGCGTTGAGGCCGGGGCTCTCGGCGAACATCCAGCCGGTGAAGATGCGGCGGATCTTGCGATCGAGCGTGATCTCGTCGACCTCGACGAAGGAATCAGTCTTCGGTTCCTCGGTCTCCGGCCGCGAATAGCAGATGCGCGGCGTCACCTGCAGGGCGCCGAACTGCACCGTCTCGTCGATATAGACATCGAAGGTGATGATGCGGCCGGTGATCTTGTCGATGCCCGCGAACTCGGCCACCGGATTGGTGATGCGGTCGGCAGCCACCGGCGCCGCCTGTGTCTGCGCGGCCGCAAACGTCACCGTGCAGACGGCGAGAGCGGCTGCTGCCGCCGCCACGGCGCCCATCGAGATTCGGCTGAAGATGCTCATGCGAGGATACCGGTGGTTGCGCCCGGGTGATTCTTTCACGCCAAGGCTAGTCGCCGTTTTCAGATCAGCAAGCAGCTAAACGTCAATTGTGGCGACAAAGGACCGATCAGCACCTTGACCGTGGATTACGAACCGGGCGTCCAGGCGTCATAGTCACCGGTCACCTGCGGGCGATGCTGGTTGGTGAGCACCGAGCCCTTCGGACGGTAGGCGGCGGGGCTGCCGGTGAGGTTCGCCTGGTGCGGCTTCTGCCATTCGCGCGGCCGGTAGTCGTCGCTCGGCGGCGCCACGTCGACACGGTGATGGATCCAGCCGTGCCAGCCCGGCGGGATCTTCGAGGCTTCCGAGTAGTCACGGTAGATGACCCAGCGACGGGTGCGGCCTTCCGAATCGATGCCGCCCTCGTAATAGACGTTGCCGGCTTCGTCCTGGCCGACCTTCCTGCCGTGGCGCCAGGTGTGGAAGCGCGTTCCCAGCGTCTGGCTGTTCCACCAGGTGAAAAACTGCGTAAGGAAAGTTTTCATCCAAGTCCTCGCGGCGGCAGCGGCTGCGCCTTTGTCCTGCTTATGGCGTCAGGTAACCGCGAAGGCAAGGGTTTTGCCGTGGCCGCAATGTAAATGGTTCGTGCGCTAAATCGATACAGCGGCGCGGGCGGTCGCAGCCATGCTTGCCAAGCAGTTCCCATATTTCTAAAGCTCTGCTCGCCCGCCAACGGGCGCCTGGTCGGTGCCGGCTGAGGGAGGTGAAGATTGGTCCAAGACCCGCCCGCCAGTGGCCGGATCAGCGCCGACGACATTCGCCGTCGCAAGGGCGGCGTGCCGATCGTCAGCCTGACCGCCTATACCTATCCTGTCGCCCGCCTGCTTGATCCTCACGTCGACCTGCTCTTGGTCGGCGACAGCGTCGCCATGGTGCTGCACGGCCACACGACCACGCTCGGCGCATCGCTGGAGATGATGATCGCGCACGGGCAGGCCGTGATGCGCGGCTCCACCAGGGCTTGCGTGGTCGTCGACATGCCGGCCGGCAGCTATGAGACTTCGGCGGCTGAGGCCGTCGCTTCGGCGCGGCGGATCGTCGAGGAAACGGGCTGCCAGGCGGTCAAGCTGGAGGGCGGCGTCGACATGGCCGGGCAGATCGCTGCGATCGTGGCCAGCGGCATCCCGGTCATGGGCCATATCGGCCTGCAGCCGCAATCGGTGGAGAAGGACGGCGGCTACAAGATCAAGGGCCGGACCGAGGACAATGTCGCGACCCTGTTCCGCGACGCCGAGGCGGTGGAAAAGGCCGGCGCCTTTTCCGTCGTCATCGAGGGCACGGTCGAAAGCGTCGCGGCTGACCTTACCCGCGCCGTCGCCATTCCCACCATCGGCATCGGCGCCAGCCGCGATTGCGACGGCCAGATCCTGGTCATCGACGACATGGTCGGCCTGACCGTCGACCGCGTGCCGAAATTCGTCAAGGAATATGCCCACCTGCGCGATGTCGTCTCGGACGCCGCCGCCCGCTTCGCGGCGGAGGTGCGCGACCGCACTTTTCCCGGCCCGGACCACGTCTTTGCCGCCACACCCGATAAGGACAACGTATGAGCCGACCGATCGTCGTCGAAACGGTTTCCGCCCTTCGCGAGCAAATCCGCGACTGGCGGCGCGAGGGCCTCGGCATCGCCATGGTGCCGACCATGGGCGCGCTGCATGACGGCCACATCTCGCTGGTCAGGATGGCGCTTGCAAGCGCCGAGCGCTGCGTCGTCTCGATCTTCGTCAATCCGGCGCAGTTCGCGCCGACGGAAGACCTCGACAAATATCCGCGCCAACTTGCCCGCGACCTCGACCGGCTGGCCGAAGCCGGAGCGCATCTCGCCTTCACGCCAGGCGTCGCGGAGATGTACCCGGCCGGCTTCGCCACCAGGATTTCCGTCGGCGGCCCCTCCTCCGGCCTGGAATCGGAGTTCAGGCCGAGCTTCTTCGACGGTGTCGCCACCGTCGTGGCCAAGCTCTTCCTGCAGGCGGCTCCCGACCGTGCCATCTTCGGCGAGAAGGACTATCAGCAGCTTTGCGTCGTCAGACAGCTTTGCCGCGATCTCGACCTGCCCGTCGACATCATCGGCGCGCCGACGGTCCGCGACGCGCATGGCCTCGCCATGTCCTCGCGCAACGCCTATCTCGACGAGAAAGGCCTTGCGGTGGCGCGCCAGCTCAACGTGGTTCTGCGTCGGACGGCGGCCGCGCTCGCAGCCGGCGCCGACGAAGCCGGCGCGACCGCCGAGGCCCGGCAGGCGCTCATCGAGGCAGGCTTCCAGAAGGTGGACTATGTCGCCGCGCGCGAAAGCCTGACACTCGCTCCCTGGCGACGCGATCGGGAAGGCCGCTTGCTCGCCGCCGCCTGGCTCGGCACGACCAGGCTGATCGACAACTTGGAAATCCCTGCCAGCATGTAGCCGCCCTGAGGCGCCCGGTCATACCTTTCGCCCGCGGCGCTGCCCCCGCGGTGACTATCCGAGCGCCTTCTCCAGGATAAGTGCCGGCAGCCCTGATCCGCCGCCGCAATCGGCGGTTTTGCCGGCGGACGCAAAGCCTTGCGATCGGTAGAAGGCGATTGCCGCCGCGTTGACCTCTTCCACTTCGAGGCGCAGCTTGTTCGCCTCCGGAAAGCTGACCTCGATCTCGTCGAGCAAGGCCGTGCCGATCCCTTGCCGCTGGCAGGCCGGGTGCACATAGAGCTGGTGCAGGAGGACAATCTTCGGGTCGGTGGTGGCGGCGGCGAAAGCCATGCCGCCGAGCCGCTTGCCGTCGTCGGCGACCAGGAATTCGGAGTTCGGCCGCGTCAGCCGCGCCTTCAGCGAGGCGATCGAATGCCAGTCGTCGGTGATCGCCGTCACCCTTTCGACGCCATAGATGGCGTCATAGGTCGCGTGCCACGTCTCGACCAGCAGCGCGCGGATCGCAACAAGATCGCGCTCGCTGGCGGTACGGACGAACATCGCTTTATTCGATGCCGAGCTTGGCCTTGACCAGGTCGTTGACGGCCTGCGGATTGGCCTTGCCGCCGGTCGCCTTCATCACCTGGCCGACGAACCAGCCGGCCATGGTCGGCTTGGCGCGCGCCTGCTCAACCTTGTCCGGATTGGCGGCGATCACCTCATCCACCGCCTTCTCGATGGCGCCGGTGTCGGTGACCTGCTTCATGCCGCGGCTTTCGACGAGCGCGCGCGGATCGCCGCCCTCGTTCCAGACGATCTCGAACAGGTCCTTGGCGATCTTGCCGGAGATCGTGCCTTCCTTGATCAGGTCGAGGACGGCGCCGAGCTGCTCGGGCGAAACCGGAGCGTTTTCGATGTCTTTGCCGGCCTTGTTGAGGGCGCCGAGCAGATCGTTGATGACCCAGTTGGCGGCGAGTTTGCCATCGCGCCCGGCAGCCACCTTCTCGAAATAGTCGGCGATCGGCTTTTCCGACACCAGGATCGAGGCGTCGTAGGTCGACAGGCCGAGCGCCGCTATCAGCCTTGCCTTCTTGTCGTCCGGCAGTTCCGGCAGGTCCTTGGCCAGCGCGTCGACATAGGCCTGGTCGAATACAAGTGGCAGAAGATCCGGGTCGGGGAAATAGCGGTAGTCATGCGCCTCTTCCTTGGAGCGCATCGAACGCGTCTCGCCCTTGTTGGGGTCGAACAGCCGCGTTTCCTGATCGATCTTGCCGCCATCCTCGAGGACGGCGATCTGTCGGCGCGCCTCGTATTCGATGGCCTGGCCGATGAAGCGGATCGAGTTGACGTTCTTGATCTCGCAGCGCGTGCCGAAGTCGCCGCCCGGCTTGCGCACCGAGACGTTGACGTCGGCGCGCAGCGAGCCTTCGTCCATGTTGCCGTCGCAGGTGCCGAGATAACGCACGATGGTGCGCAACTTGGTCACATAGGCCTTGGCCTCGTCGGCCGAGCGCATGTCGGGCTTGGAGACGATCTCCATCAGCGCCACGCCGGAACGGTTGAGATCGACATAGGACATGGTCGGATGCTGGTCGTGCATCGACTTGCCGGCATCCTGCTCCAGATGCAGCCGCTCGATGCCGACCTCGATGTCCTCGAACTCGCCCTGCCGGTCCGGGCCAACCGAGACGATGACCTTGCCCTCACCGACGATCGGCTGCTTGAACTGCGAAATCTGGTAGCCCTGCGGCAGGTCCGGATAGAAATAGTTCTTCCGGTCGAAGACCGACTTGTGATTGATCTCGGCCTTCAGGCCGAGGCCGGTGCGGATTGCCTGCTTGACGCATTCCTCATTGATGACGGGCAGCATGCCGGGCATCGCCGCGTCGACCAGGCTGACATTGGCATTGGGCGCCGCGCCGAAAGAGGTCGCCGCCCCGGAGAACAGCTTGGCCTCCGAGGTGACCTGGGCATGCACTTCGAGGCCGATGATGACTTCCCAGTCGCCGGTGGCGCCGGGGATCAGGCGTTTTGCGTCGGGCGTGCGGGTATCGATGATGCTCATGGTGGCCTGCGCTTCTGGCTCGCGAGATTTGCGATTTTCGCGAATTTGGGTGTTGGCCTTCGCTAGTGCAATCCGCTCCATCAGACAAGCGCAAAGCCCGCATGCTGGCCTTTTCGGCCGCCTTCGCTTATAGGACGTCCATCCAATGGAGAGTGGATGTCCACTTACGCTCAGTCCCGGTAAGGCCCTGACCTCGTAGCGAGGCAGGGCGACAAAACCTGAAACCCCGTGCCGCGAAATCCCGCGGCGGCGGCTTTTGTTGTTTTCCCGGGAATTCTCCAGATGGACATTTCGCGCATTGAACAGCGCATCCTGCACCTGCTCGCGCAGGGCGGGCGCATCGAAATGGAAAAGAATGCCAGTAAGAAGATCGCTTCGGTCCAATGCCTGACCCGCGACGGCTGGCGCTACCCAGGCGTCGATCTCGAGCTCTTTCGAAAACTGAGACGGAAGAAGGCGGTGTCCTCGTCGGGTGGCGGCCCCTACCGCATCACCCGGCGCGGGCTCGAACTCGTACGCGCCGAACTCGACAACAGATAGAGGCGTTCGCGCCTCAACTTCCGCCGACCGGCAGCGGCCGGCGGATCGTCTGTGCGTCCGCTAGGCGGTGGCGATATAGGCCCTGATCTCCTCGGCCTCGCGCTCGACATCCTCGATGCGACGCTTGACGACGTCGCCGATCGACACGATGCCATAGAGCAGGCCGTCCTTTTCCACCGGCAGATGGCGGAAGCGGCCCTTGGTCATGATCTCCATCACCTCGTTGACGGTGTGGTTCTCGTTGCAGATCTTCACCTTCGGCGTCATCGCCGAACGCACCGCAATATCGAGCGCCGCAGCACCTTCCTTGGCCAGCACGCGCACGATATCGCGCTCGGAGAGGATGCCGACGATCTTGTGGTCGCCATTGGTGATGACCAGCGCGCCGATCCTGTGTTCGGTCAGGATGCGAATGGCCTCGCTCAGCTTTTCGTTCGGCCCGAGCGTCAACACGTCATGGCCCTTCTTCTCGAGAATTGCCTTAACAGTCATGGCGTCCTCCTCAGCTTTTGCTGCCGGTTCCTGCCCTGACCGGCATTCACGTTCCGGTGAACATGGTGCGCCGTGATTGTTTGCATTTCAAGTGCGGCGCGGCCTGTCTGGCCTGCCGCGTCGCGGCAGTCCGACGGATCGCTATCTCAGTAGGATTTCTTCATCGGCCGAATGCTGATCTCCGTTACCTCGGCGGTCCACGGGAGCGTAAGTGAATCAATCACGATTGCGGCGACATCCTCCGGTTGGAGTAGCAGATCTGGCTCGAAAGCTCGTCCCTCGTTCACACATAAATTTTCGGTTCTGGTCGTCGCTGTGCGGCCCGGAAATACGCTGAGAACGCGCACATCGTCCCCATTGACCTCCTGCCTGAGGGTGTCGGCAATGGATTTGAGCGCATGTTGGGTAGCCGCGAAATGGCCTCGTCCTGCTGCGCAAGTCAGCCCCGCGCTTGAGTTGATGAAGACAATTTGACCTCTGGGTCGCCTAAGGAGAGGCAGCGCTTTCTGTGTAAGGACCAGAGGCCCACGCACATTGGCGGCATATTGCAAATCGATCTGCTTCGCAGCGGCCTCTTCCAATTTTCCGTGACTTATGATTCCAGCGCAGTGAACCAGTATGTCAAGGCGGCCGAATGCCCGATCAATACAACGACACAATTGTTTGATCGCTGTTTCATCAGTTAGATCGCATATCCTGATATTGACTTGTTGCCCAAACGGCCTGCAGAGATCGGCTGTGCAATTTAGTCGACTTTCGTCTCGACCCACTAGACATAAACGCGCCCCAGCCATTGCCAGGGCCAAGGAAATGCATCTGCCAATCCCGCCGCTTGCTCCGGCGACCAGGGCGCACTGCTGATAGAGTTTCTTGCTGAACAAAGGGCTCGCAGGATCCTTGGCCTGCGTATCGGGGCCAACATCGCCTGCGATGGCGGCCTCGGCTTTCCCGAGATTGTTGGATTTGGACATCGTCCTAGCTTCCTTTCCACAATGTATGCGTGTGGCGGAGCGCGATGCAAGATGACGAAAAGGTGTAAAGTGGTGGTAAGCCAACGTTCCAAAGCATTAGAATGATGGAGAGATTCCAATAAATAGGCTTCGAAGGGATGCAATCGGAGCAAGAATGGCGCTCGGAAACCTCACGTCTTGGCCCGCAGCAGGGATCGCTCAGGGCGTCCGGTCGCGGCGGTCGAAAACGCGCACCCCGAAAAAGCCGGCGACGAAGCCGCCAATATGGGCCTCCCAGGCGATCTGGCCGTCGATGCCGGGAGCAAAGCCGACAAGTCCGGTGACGAGGTTGATGACCATCCAGACGCCAAGAAAAGTCATGACGCCGCGCGAGCGCAGCACCGCGCCGATCGGCAGCGGCGCTCCGGCGAAGGCCGCATGGCCGGACGAGCGATCGACACGGAAGCCGTAGCGCGCGGCCGCTCCCATCATGCCCGAGATCGCCCCCGACGCGCCGACCAGCGGCGTCTGCTCGAGCGGATGCAAGGCAAAGAACAACGCAACCGCCGCAAGCCCGGTCGCCCCGAAGAACAGCGCGAAGCGAAGCGCGCCGTAGCGGTTCGCCAACGGCGAGCCGAAAGCGGCCAGCCACACCATGTTGATCACGAGATGCGCGAGCCCGCCATGCAGGAAGGCATAGGTGAAGGGGCTGGTGAAAGCATAGACATCGAGATCGTAGCGGCCGGAATAGCGCACCGGGATGAACGCTGCCCGCACCAGCAGGGCGAAATCCTGATCGTCGGTGAGCGCGTAAACGCGGATCAGGTGGACGACGACGCAGATGCCGATCACCGCCAGCACCACCGGCGGCAGATTGAATATCGGTTCGCGGCGCGGCTCGGGCGCGTCATCCGTCTGTTCGATTTCCGAAGGGCTAACCGGTTCGCTCATTCACAACGGGTCCAGGGATTCGATTGGCGAGCTTTAGAGCAAGGGCGCCCAGGTTGAAACACTTCTGTTCCTCCACGGCACCCGGCGCAGCCTCGCTTTCAATTGCTACGAACCGAAAGGAAACGAAGCGGAAATGCTCTGGCGTTCGCGAAACTCGCAACGCGCGTTCTCGGAAGCAACAAGACCCCTTCCTAGAATGCGGCCGATTTTCAAAGGGGCCACCTATCAGAATGCCGGCATGCGCGTGTTCGACATATCCGACCCCTACACGCCGATGGAAACCGGCGCGCTGGTCCCGGCGGCGCCTGCCTGCATGGTCGACAAGCGCCCGAACCGGCCGCAGGTGATCCAGTCGACCGACGTTCGTCGACGCCAACGGCGTCGTCTATTCGCCAGACCACAATGCCGGACCAGCGATCTTGGAATATGAGGGGTGACAAGCGTCACCCGCCGCCCCACCCAACGCAGCCCACCAGCCGAAGCCAACGCACCTTGCCACAAGCCGCCTCCGCCATCGCCGTCTCCGTTGCCGGCATCGAGAAATCCTTCGGCCCGACGCGTGCGCTCGCCGGCGCCGACCTTGCCGTCGCCTCCGGCGAGGTCGTGGCGCTGATGGGCGCCAACGGCGCCGGCAAATCGACCTTGGTGAAGATCCTGTCGGGTTCGCACACGCCGGATGCGGGCACGATCACGCTAGGCGGCAAGGCGATCACCTTCGCCTCGCCCAGCGCCGCCAAGGCCGCCGGCATCGCGACGGTGCATCAAGCGACAGACCAGGCGGGGGCTGCCGGATTGACGGTCGCCGAGAATCTGGCGCTCGACGAGCTCTGCAGCCCGGGCGGGCGTTTTCTGGTCTCGAACAGGTCGATCCGCAAGCGCGCGCGGGAGATCGCGGCGCTGATCGATCTCGACCTGCCGCTCGACCGCGACTTCGTCGATTTGCGCCCAGCCGAACGGCAGTTGATCGCCATCGCCCGCGCCGTCGCGGCGAGCGCCTCCTTGCTGATCCTCGACGAGCCGACATCGAGCCTGTCGGCCACCGAAGCCGAACGGCTGTTCGCCGTCGTCAAGCGGTTGCGCGACAGCGGCATGGCCACCCTCTACATTTCACACCGGCTCGGCGACCTCGCTGCGATCGCCGATCGCGCCGTCGTCATGCGCGGTGGCCGCATGGTCGGCGCTTTTGCCAGGCCGATCGACTTCCCGGCGGCGGTTGCCGCCATGATCGGCCGGCCGCTGGAGGCCGCCACCCATCTTGGCGAGGCGTCGACCGCACCCGTGGTCCTGTCGGTCAAGGGCGCCAGGCTGGTCGCGGGCGCCGCACCTTTCGACCTCGACCTCCGCTCAGGCGAGGTCGTCGCCATCACCGGCACGCTTGGCTCCGGCAAGAGCCGGCTGCTGCGCGCCCTTTTCGGCCTTGAAACCCTTGCCGAAGGCACTTTCGGGCTTGATGGGAAACCCTGGCTTTCGAGCGGGCCAGGACAGTCGATCGAGAACGGCGTGTTCATGGTCGCTGAGGATCGCTGGCAATCCTCGCTGCTGCCTCCGGAAGTTCCCGGCGCCTCCATCGCCGGCACCATCGCCCTGCCGCATCTGAAACGCTGGTTTCCGGGAGGGCTGCTCAGTACCAAGCGCGAGCGCAAGGTCGCCGCCGAGGCGATCGCACGGCTCGGCATCAAGGCGCGCGGTCCGGACGACACGCTCGACGAGCTTTCCGGCGGCAACCAGCAAAAGGTCGTGCTCGCCCGCTGGCAGGCGGCGCCTTGTCGGCTGCTCCTGCTCGACGAGCCGTTCCAGGGCGTCGATGTCGGCGCTCGCGCCGACCTGATCGCCGCCATCCGCGGCAGCCAGAGCGGCTCGGCCACGCTGATCGCGACCAGCGACACCGAGGAGGCGCTGGAAGTCGCCGACCGCATCCTCGTCATGCGCAACCATTCCCTTCATGCGGCCGAAGATGGCCATGGCCCGCTCAGCGACCGGATCGACAGGGTCGAGGGCGAGGAGACCGCCGGAGACCCGCGATGACCGAATTGACGACAACGCAAGCCGCCCCGCGTCCCTCGCTTCTGCGCGAGATCCGCCGATACGCGCTCTTCGCGCTGCTTGCCCTGATGGTCATCGGCTTCTGGTATGTGCAGCCCGCCTTCATCCGCTCGGCCAATCTGTTCTCGATCCTGCAGGCGGTTTCGGTGGTCGCGATCCTCGGCGTCGGGGTGTCAATCACCATGGCGGCGGATGGCTTCGATCTCTCGGTCGGGGCAGCGTCGCCGCCTCCTCGGTGATGGCGGCAAGCTATGCCATGGTCGTGTGGCAGATGGATGCCGCCGAAACGATGGCGCTTGTCCTGCTGATGGGCGCTCTGATCGGCCTCGCCAACGGGCTGCTGATCGTCCGCGTCGGCGTGCCGGATCTTCTCGCGACGCTGGCGACCATGTTCCTGCTGGCTGGCCTGCAGCTGATCCCGACCGGCGGCCGCTCGATCACCGCCGGCATGGTGCTTCCCGACGGCTCGACGGTGCCCGGCGCCTACGATCCTGCCTTCCTGATCCTCGGACGCTCGCGGCTCCTCGACCTCGTTCCGCTGTCCGTCGTGGCGATGGCGCTCGTCGCCCTCCTCGCCTGGTTCCTGATGGAGCGCACGCGCTGGGGGCGCGTCTTCTATGCCATCGGCGGCAACGAGACGGCCGCGCACCTCTCCGGCGCGCCGACCAAGGCGTACCGCCTCTCCGCCTATGTCATCTCGGGCACGCTGGCGTCGCTCGGCGGCCTGATCGTTGCCTCGCGCGTCGGCCGCGGCGACGTCTCGGCCGGCAACTCGCTGCTGCTCGATGCGGTCGCGGCCTCGCTGATCGGCTATGCCGTGCTCGACAAGCGCCGCCCGCATGTGATCGGCACGGTCGTCGGCGCGATCTTCGTCGGCGTGCTCTTGAACGGCCTCACCATGCTGAACGCGCCCTACTACACGCAGGATTTCGTCAAGGGCGTCGTGCTGGTCGGCGCGCTGGCGGCGACCTTCGGCCTCGGAAAGAAGCGCTGAGAGCAATTCCAGGAAAAGTGTGTTTGCGGTTTTCGTCCGTAATTGCGGCGGCATATCTTCTCAGCTTGGCCTCGACGGGTTTAGACTGCAAAAAATTCTCTGATCCTGTCGGCTAGGCCCGCGCTCCGCCGTCCTTGATGGTAGCTATGCGAACGGGAGGAGAAAAATGCCGGAAAAAGTCCTGGTCCTGATCGGCACGAAAAAAGGCGCCTTCATCGCCGAGAGCGACGGCAAGCGCGGGTCTTGGAAGCTGCGTGGTCCGTTCTGCGAGCACTGGCCGATGAATCATGTCGTCGGCGACCCTAAGACCGGCGCGATCTACGGCGCTGGCGGCAATGAGTGGTTCGGGCCGGCGGTCTGGAAGTCGGACGACCTTGGCGAGACCTGGACGCATTCCAGTGAGGGCTTGGCCTATGATGCCGGCGAGGAACCGATCAAGGCGGTGTGGAGCCTCGCAAGGCGCAACGGCAGCCTCTATGCCGGCGTGCAGCCGGCCGGCCTGTTTCGCTCCGATGACGACGGCGTCACCTGGCGCCACATCGAGGGCCTGCAGCGTCACCCAAGCCGCAAGGACTGGAACCCGGGCGGCGCCGGCCTCATCCTCCATTCCATCGTCACGCACCCCAGGGACGAGGAGCAGATCTGGGTGGGCATCTCGTCAGCGGGCGTGTTCTACACCTGGGATGGCGGCAAGACGTGGGAGCCGCGCAACCGCGGCACACGCGCCGACTTCCTGCCCGAAGGGCAAAACTATCCAGAGTTCGGCCAGTGCGTGCACTGCCTGGTGATGGCGCCCGGCAAGCCCGATCGGCTCTACCAGCAGAACCATTGCGGCATGTACCGCTCCGACGACGGCGGCAAGAGCTGGCAGAGCATCGAGAAGGGCCTTCCCTCGACGTTCGGATTTCCCGCGGCCACGCATCCGCGCGACGCCGACACGCTGTTCCTTCTGCCGCTCAACGGCGACAGTGCCGGCCGCTACGTGCCGGACGCGAAGGCGGCGGTCTGGAAGACCGAAGATGCTGGCGCCACCTGGTTGGACGAGCGCAAGGGCCTGCCGCAGGAGAACTGCTATGCGGGCGTGTTGCGGCAGGCTATGGCGACCGACAGCCTCGAGCCGGCCGGCGTCTATTTCGGCACCAGCGGCGGCTCGCTTTTCGCCAGTGCCGATGAAGGCGAAAACTGGTCGGAGATCGCTCAGCATCTGCCCGCGATCCTGTCCGTCGAGGCGATGGTGGTGAGCGAGTAACGCAAATGTCGAACGCCACCGCCCGCAATGTGCCCCTGGTCGTCGCGCGGCTCCCGGGCGTGCTCATCGACCTGTTTCCTGGCGCGCCGCGCCGGGTCGAACTGCCGGCCTCCACCGTGAAGGAAATGATTGACGGGCTGGACGCGCGCTGGCCCGGCATGCGCGACCGAATCTGCGATTCCCGCCCCGCCATCCGCCGCCACATGAACGTCTTCCTCGATGGTGAGAGGGCAACCCTGGAAACCAGGTTAGCGCCCGGCACCGAGGTTTTTGTCCTGACGGCAATCAGCGGCGGCTAGACGCAAAGGGCTGCCCAAGCCTTCGGGCAATTTCTCCTCTCCCGCGCGGCAAGCGAGGGAGAGGAGAAGGAAGATCAGTTGGTTGGAATCCAGCTGGCGGCGGCCGCGTCGCTCTGGCCGAAGGCGGGAAGCTTGGCATCGAGATCCTCGACCGTCTTGATGCCGTTCTTGCGCAGTTCCTCCTGCGTCAGCAGCACCGGCTTGACGACGATGCTGTGTCCCGGATCCTCGCCGGCGACCAGCTTGGCCGCGGCCCGCACCGAAACCGCGCCGACGACAGCCGGATTGGTGGCGGCGGTGGCGACCCACGGGCTTCCTTCCGCGGTGATCTCCGTGATGTCGGCCTGTAGACACGTCGGCCGAGTAGATCTTCACCTTGCCGGAGATGCCGAGTTCGTCGGTGGCGAGTTTCACGCCGCGCGCGAACTCGTCATAGGGAGCGAAGACGACGCTGATATCGGGATTGGCCTGGAAGGCCGCCTTGGTCTGATCGGCGGTCGACACCGCGGTCGTGTCGTTGACCGTTCCCCAGCGCGCCTTCTCGACGATGCCGGGATTGGCCTTCTTGGTCTCGTCCCAGATCTCGTTGCGGCGGTCGAGCGGCGCGAAGCCGGCGACATAGACATAGCCTGCATGGAACGACGTACCGTTGTCCTTGAGCGCCTGGCCGAGCGCCGCCTTGGCAAGCTCGTGATCGGACTGTTCGACCTGCGGGATTTTGGGATTGTCGAGATTGACGTCGAAGGCGACGACCTTGATGCCGGCATCGAGCGCCTTTTGCGCAACGTCCTTCAGCGCCTCGGGCTGGCCGTGGTCGATGATGATGGCCTGCACGCCGAGATTGATCGCCTGCTCGATCTGATCGCGCTGCGCGGCCGCGTCCTGCCGGCCGGAAAAGATCTGCAGGTCGATGTCGAGCGCTTTCGCCTGTTTCGTCGCGCCGGCCTGATAGGCCTGGAAGAAATCACCGGCCGAGATGAAGGTGACGAGCGCCACCTTTACGCCGCCCTTGTCGAAGGGCGCCGGAGCACCGGCGATCCCCGCAGCGGACGCCGCACCGACTGGCACGGCGCAAGCGAGCAGGCCGGCGGCGAATAGTCCTAGAATGGAAGTCTTCATGAGAAATTCCCCGTGAATACGCCGACAAGGCACGTCTCCGGACTGCGGGATCGCCGCCGTCGCGCCTCGATGTGCGAATTCGCGAAAGGTACAGCGGCGGCGGAGCCGCCCGGAACGCAGATTTTTCTCTTTCCAAGCGTGCGATTGGCAAATGTTGCTGTTACCAATCACGCTGTCCGGGGATCGCGCGGCGAGCCTGCGCTCGAGGGCGTCATGGCTGTTGCGGCCGCTGGAGAGCTTCCCGCCCGCTCATGCCGCGAATCGCTGCATGCGCGAATCAAAAAGAAGCCGTCCAAGGTCCCCCCTTGAACGGCCGGTCGAGCCCCCTGCTCCCCTGAAACTCTTAACTGAAGTGCTGCCGATCGTCGCGAAACGACCGCTTCTGGAGTGGTTTTGGTGTGCCACAGGCAGGGTTCGGCGGCAACGTAAACCACTTGTTAACCTTAACGTCCCCGATCCGTGAACAAGTGTTAACGATGCTGGCACGCATCCTGCTCCGCAACGCATGTAGTCATCGGAGGGCGCCCTGTCTGTTCGCCGATGGGACATGAAAAGACAGATTGCGCGAAAGAGCACACAATGAACCAGAACGGATCGATCACGCTGTTCCAATATTGGAACCAGCTGCGTGATGGGCGCCCCGCCCCGAAGCGTTCGGAAGTGGAGCCCGCCGACATCAAGTCGCTTTTGGCCGACACATTCATCCTGGAAAGGGATACGCGCGGTGAAGCCGTGTTCCGGCTGGCCGGGACGAGGCTTTGTGCCGGCTATGGCCGCGAGCTCAAGGGGTTTTCCTTCCCCTCGCTGTGGCGCGAGAAGGACCAACGGCTCGTCTCGCGGCTGGTCCACGGCGTCTTCGAGCAGAAGTCCGTAGTGCTCATCACCTATGAGGGCTTCAGCCGCAACGGCCGTTCCAACAAGTTCGAGCTGCTTGCGCTGCCGCTCGACGGCGGCGTCGAGAATCCGCGCTGCCTCGGCGTCATCAGCGCTGCCGAAAGACCATTCTGGCTCGGCGCCGACCCGATCACCGACGCGCTGATCGATTCGATCCGCGTCGTCGATCCGGACAAGGAGCCGATGTTCCTGAAGAACCGGCCGGCGATCAACGTTCCCTCGCTTGTTCCGTCCGAATTCGACCCGCCAGAAACGTTTTCGGCGCTCGGCCGCGCACGTCGCATCCGTCATCTGGTCGTGTTCGAGGGCGGGCGCGGCGAATAGCCAAATCCGTCTCCGGATCGAGCGCAAAGGGCTCGGCTTTTCCCCTTTGTTAACCTGCTTTGCTGTAGTTTTGCGGGTGAAATTCCTCGCATCTACGCGCGGAATGCCAACGGGGTGTAGGCAGTCATGAGGTCAACGGCGGTCGACTACGCGCCGTCCCGCGCCGAAAGGCGTAACTTTCAGCGCGTCCGGGTCAAGATCTATGGGCGCTTCATGCTGGAGGACCGCACCGAGCACCCGTGCCAGGTGATCGACATGTCGCCGGGCAATGTGGCGCTGCGGACCGAGCGGGTCGGCATGCCGGGCGAGAAGGTCATCGCCTATATCGATCACATCGGCCGCGTCGAGGGCATCGTGACCCGCACCTCGCAGGACGGCTTCGCGATGACGGTCATCGCCTCGGACC
The DNA here is from genome assembly GCF_049887195.1 of Mesorhizobium abyssinicae. Classification (NCBI taxonomy): domain Bacteria; kingdom Pseudomonadati; phylum Pseudomonadota; class Alphaproteobacteria; order Hyphomicrobiales; family Phyllobacteriaceae; genus Mesorhizobium; species Mesorhizobium abyssinicae. The sequence continues at coordinate 449,182 of NZ_JARAKC010000004.1, read as the reverse complement.
GCAAGAAGGACAAGCTCGCCGCGCAGCTGACCTGGCTTGCCAACAAGCACGAGCTCGACCTGCCGGAAGACCGCCGCCACGAACGCGTCGCGCCGCGCAACCCGATGAGCGTGCTTCAGCTCACCGACGGGCGCCAGTACCAGTGCCGCATCATCGACCTGTCGCTCTCGGGCGCGGCGGTCGAGATCGACGTCAAGCCGGCGATCGGCGTGCAGATCATGCTGGGCACGATGCGCGGCCAGGTGGTGCGTCATTTCGAGGATGGCGTCGCCGTCGAATTCGCCGTCATCCAGCGGCCGGAAACACTGGATTCCGAATTCAACACGCCGCGCGCCTGACGAACGGCGCGCGACCAACAACCGAACCGGCCCGTCGCGGCCGGTTTTTTGTTTTTCGCCCGTCCCCGCACCCGCCTGCGCCCGTTAACGAACACCGGCCATTCGGCGCAATGCCGCCCTTAACAAGGCCGCCAGAATTTTAGATCAAGCTAATTCAAATTTTATGCTTATTCTATTGGGGTTTTACTCAATGTCTACTTCGGGTTTTTGCGTCAAATAAATCCGACTGTGGGATGGTCTCCTCGAACGGGGAGACTAAGCAATGAAAAAGACGAGGGGCAAGCTATTGCTCATGGCAATAGCGATGCAGCTTTCCGCTTGGGGAACGGCATATGCGGGACCGGCCTTCATGCACACCGGCGGCCGCACCACGCAGCCGGTCGGCCATTATGAATTCTGCCAGAAGCTTCCGCAGGAATGCACCGAACGCACGCCGAAGCAGGCGCCGATCGAACTGACGCGCAAGCTGTGGGCAGCGATCGTCAACATCAACAATTCGGTCAACACCAGGATCACGCCGCGCACCGACATGGAAATGTGGGGCAAGGAAGAGGTCTGGTCCTACCCCGACAGCGGTTTTGGCGACTGCGAGGACTATGCGCTGGAAAAGCGCCGCGAGTTGATGGACATCGGCGTGCCTGCCGGCGCCCTGCTGATGACGGTGGCCCGCCAGCCGAATGGCGACGGCCACGCGGTACTCACCGTGCGCACCAGTCTCGGCGAGTTCATCCTCGACAATCTGCAGCCCAAGGTGTTGGCCTGGACCGACACCCCCTACACCTACCTCAAGCGCCAATCGACAGAGAATTCGGGCGTTTGGGTGACGATCAATGACGGCCGCGAGGACGCGGTCGCCAGCGTCCGCTAAGGCGCCAATGCATGCCGCCCCGTGGGGGAATTTGGGGCGACGGCATGCATGAACAAGTTAAGGGCGTCGCCCTCATGCGACGTGCTTAGGGAGAAAACCCGGTCGAGTCCCCACCCTCCCCGTCCCCAACGACCGGGTTTTAGGAGCCGGCCCTGTCCCCGGGCCGGCTCCGCCATTTCTGGCCAAGATACCGAGACCCCGGCAGGATGATACGGCTCAGTAGTCCGGATTTCTGTTTGCGGCCGCCTCTGCTACAACAGCAAGCAGCGCAAACCGGGGCCTGGTTGTGGTATCTCCGGCTAGAAATCGAGAGTTCGAGAATGCGCCAGCCGGGGGACGTGCTGCATGCCGACCGAAGCCCGATCGCCGCGCCTAGCGGTTCTCATCGACGCCGACAACGCTTCTGCCAAAATCGTCGATGGTCTGTTCGAAGAGATCGCGAAGATCGGCGAAGCCAGCGTCCGCCGCATCTACGGTGATTTCTCGAACGCGCGATCGAAAGGCTGGAATGAAGTCTTGTCAAAGCACGCGATCATTCCGCAGCAGCAGTTTGCTTACACGCTCGGAAAGAACGCTTCCGACATCACGCTGGTGATCGACGCGATGGATCTGCTTCACAGTGGTCGCTTCGACGGCTTCTGCCTAGTCTCTTCCGACAGCGACTTCACGCGGCTTGCTGCGCGCATACGCGAACAAGGTGTCGATGTTTTCGGATTTGGAGAGCAGAAAACTCCCTTGAGTTTCCGGCAGGCATGTCGCCGTTTCGTCTATACCGAAAACCTTCTTCGCAGTGTCGAGAATTCTCAGAATGCAGCACCGGTAACGAAACCACTTCAGCCCCCGAGCGCTGCTACACCAATACTGAAGAAAGTCATCGCTCAAATGGACAGCGAGGATGGCTGGGTGCTCCTTGGCACTTTCGGCAAGCAGCTCTCAAATCTCTTTTCCGATTTCGACCCTCGCACCTACGGCTTCGGCAAACTAAGCGATCTGGTGAGAAAGACAGCCGCATTCGAGATTGAAAATCCCAAGGGCGGGGCCATGCGAATACGGGTCAAACCTGCGACAAAGAAAGGGAAAAACAAATCCGAGTGAAGGCGCCATTGCTGGAAATTCCCGAAGACTGCTGCGAACGCGCCAGGCTGTTCAAGGCCATAGATGACGCCTTCAAGGCCGGCGATTTCGACGGGCTCGGCATTGCCCTGGGCGGCGCGCCGCGCTGGTTCGACGAGCGCATGCCGTTCGAGCTCGGCCTCGGGCATCCGCTGGAGTATGCGATCTACTGGAGTCCGCTTGCCTTCATCTCGGCTTTGATCGAAGCGGGCTCGAATCCGAACTGCGGCGACCATGCCGGATTTCCCTCTATCATCGCGGCGCTCTCCACCGAGCGGCCGGACAAGCACGACATCATCCGCGTGCTGATCGAGCGCGGCGCGGATCCCGACATGCGCGGCGTCAACGACTGGACGCCGCTGCACTATGCGGTGGCGATGCGCGATGCCGAGGCGATCCGCCTGCTTCTCGCGGCCGGCGCGGACCCGGCGCTCAGAACCCGCATCGACGACTATGCGACGGCGCTGGAGGAGGCCGACAATGCCGGCTTTGAAGCCGGCGCTTCGCTGCTGCGCGAGGCGCTGGGAAAGCCTGGCTCGAATCCTGGCCGGAAACGTTGAGAGATGCCAACGGCCGCCGCCGGTCGCGGCCTCAGATCTTCTTCAGCCCGGCCTTGAAGCGCTTGCCGTTGGCGACGTAGTGCGCGGCCGAGCCGCGCAGCCTGGCGACTGCGGCGTCATCGAGTTCCCTCACGACCCGCGCGGGCGAGCCGACGATCAGCGAATTGTCGGGAAACGCCTTGCCCTCGGTGACCAGCGCGCCGGCGCCGACCAGCGAGTTCTTGCCAATCCTTGCTCCGTTGAGCACGATGGCGCCCATGCCGACCAGGCTGTTGTCGCCGATCGTGCAGCCATGCAGCAGCGCGCGGTGACCGATCGTGCAGCCCTCGCCGATGGTCAGCGGAAAACCTGGATCAGTGTGCATCACCGTATGCTCCTGCACGTTGGTCCCGGCGCCGATGGTGATCGGCTCGTTGTCGCCGCGGATGACGACGCCGAACCAGAAGCCGGCATCGCGGCCGATGCTGATGTCGCCGATCAGCGTCGCGTCCGGCGCGATCCAGTTGCTGTCGGCATCCACGAAGCTGGGCGCTTTTCCGTCGATCGCATAGGTCGGCATTGTCCGTCTCCGAATCGTCTCACGCTGGAAAGTGAGCCGACCCTAGGAGACCGGTCGCCCAGGATGCAATGGCGAGCAGGACGACGCCCTGCGCCAGCGCCCAGGCAATCGCCGTGCACCCACACGACATCAGCGCCAGCGTGGTGATGCGGCCTTGCCTGCGGGCATCCAAAGCGTCATTGGCGAGCATGAACGGCCCCGCGCATGCCGTCGCGGCCAGCGATCGCAGTATGTGCGAAGGCGACACATAGGGCTCGGCGAAGGCAAGCCTGCGGCCGCTGGCCAGTTCCATCGCCGACCCCATCAGGCCGCCGGCGGTGAGGCCGACGGCGAAAGCAAAGAGCACCAGCTCCACAGCACCCATCTTTACCTTCCGTTTACCATGACGTCGCACAGTCGCATCCGACAGGCGCGCTGCAAGAGCCATGCCGCGCAATGTGTGCCGCCCGGGGACATCCAGCGGATCGGCGACCGTAACGGGGATAGCGATGAAGCAGGCGGCGACCGCGAGTGGCCCGGAATTCGAGGTTGTCGATTCCACGCTGATGAAGCGGGTGTTCTATGCCTTCGCGGCGCTGGCGCTGCTTTCGGTGGCGATCAGCCTCGGCGGCAAATGGTTGGGACGCTCGATCGCCATGGCCGGCTACACCGACGACACGACCATCCATGAGGTGGTGATCGGCAACAATGTCATTGCCGTCCCGGCCAATTTCATCCGCTTCGAGCAGGCGCGGCGCGACGGCATCGCCTCGCGCCTCGATCTCTATATGCGCTACCCCGAGATGGACGGCTACAGCACAGCCGCGCGCGACGACTTCAACCATACGGGCACGCGCAAGAACGTGGTCTTCCTTTCGTTCGAGCAGCAGATGATGTCGCGCGACATGAGCGGCCGCTTCGCCCCGATCTACAGCGCGCTGATCGTCCAGCCCGGCACGCCGGGACCCGGCGGCACGACGCTTTACGGTTTCACAGAAAAATCAGGCTATCTCAACGAGGTGCTCGCGGTGGCCGGCCGTCCGGGCAAGGATCCGTTCGTTGCCCGCTGCCTGAGTGGACCGAGCGCGGAGGAATCGCTGGCGCCTTGCGAGCGCGACCTCCAGGTCGGCGATGGCCTCAGCCTCACCTATCGCTTTCCCAGGGAATTTCTCGGCAACTGGCAGGCGCTTGACGCGGCGATCGCGGCGGCGGCCGCGCATGTCCTGAAGACAGGACGATAGGGCACGAGGCCATTACAAGACAGGAAGCGTTGACCGGGCTGCGCTGACGCAGGCCCGGCCAGCAGAGGGCTCAGCCCAGGTCGATGTCGAGAATTGCCATCGAGAAATTGTAGTCGCCATCGTCCTCGTCCTTGAAGACGATGCCGAGGAATTCGTCGCCGACATAGACCTCGGCCGAATCTTCCTTGCGCGGGCGCGCCTTCACCTGGAGCTTGGGATTCTGGAAGACGCGCTTGAAATAGGCGTCCAGCTTTCTGATTTCGTCCGGCTTCAACAGTCTTCTCCGATCGTCGGGCTTGCTGGGTTGAACGCGCTTCTGGCACGTCGACAATGGCGATGTAAAGGCAAGCCGGCGGCAGAACGAAAGCGCCTCCGCATCTGCGGCCGGTTTCAGCCGCGCGGGCGGGCGCCCCGGCCTCAGATATCGAAGCTGACGACGTGGTCCATCGTTTGCGAGGGCAGGAGCTGGTCCATCTGCCTGGAAGGCTGGTCGCAACCGGTCTCGCCGACGACGCGCGCCGGCACGCCGGCGACCGTCTTGTTGTGCGGCACTGGTGACAGCACGACCGATCCGGCCGCGATCTTCGAGCAATGGCCGACTTCGATGTTGCCGAGGATCTTGGCGCCGGCGCCGATCAGCACACCGCGGCGGATCTTCGGATGGCGATCGCCACCGGCCTTGCCGGTGCCGCCGAGCGTCACTCCGTGCAAGATCGAGACATCGTCCTCGATCACCGCCGTCTCACCGACGACAAGGCCGGTGGCGTGGTCGACGAAAATGCCCTTGCCGATGCGGGCGGCGGGATTGATGTCGGTCTGGAACACCGAGGAGGAGCGGCTCTGCAGGTAGAGCGCGAAATCCCGCCGGCCCTGGTTCCACAGCCAGTGCGCCAGCCTGTGCGTCTGGATGGCGTGGAAGCCCTTGAAGTAGAGCACCGGCATGATGAAGCGGTCGCAGGCCGGATCGCGGTCGTAATAGGCCTGGATGTCGACGCGCACCGTGGCGCTCCAATCGGGATTGTCGGCCAGCATGGCGTTGAAGGTCTGACGGATCAGGTCGGAACCGACATCTTGATGGTCGAGGCGCTCGGCGAGGCGGTGGATCACCGCTTCCTCCAGGCTTTCCTGGTTGAGGATGGTCGCATAGAGGAACGCCGCGAGCAGCGGGTCGCGGTTGACCGCTTCCATCGCCTCGTCGCGGATCGAGCGCCAGATCGGATCGACCGGCTGCACAATGCTGGGGCGGGCAATCGTAATGCTGTTCATAGACGGTCTCCGGCCTGCCGGCTCCTTACCGGCCGCACATATAGGCCAGATCATAGCACGGGGGAACTCAATTTTCCTTAGTGCTTTGTCAAATGGATTTGGTTCATCGGAAATCAAGCGGCCATGGAAAACGAACCCTTGCGGCCTGCACGCACTGGCCGCACCGGGTTCGCTGTGATGTCAATGCCGCCCGCTTAGGTCGGCAGCGGCTTGCCGGCCTGCTCCGCCACCATGTATTCGGCATACCAGTCCGGCCAGTTCTCGTCCCGCTGTCCGCCGGTCCGCTTCTCGTGCTCGCCATGTGCCGCCGCCGCACGCCGCAGCGCGGCGGCAAGCTCCGGGGAAGAGCTGAATGTCGTATCGTGAGCGTCGACGCGCCCGGGCAAGCGCTGGGTGATTTCCTGCAGCAGCCAGCCATTGCCGTCCGGATCGCTGAACGAGGCGAACGAGGAATAGCTGCGTCCCTCCGGATGCCTGCCGCTGAGCGATGGCTGCCCGGGGCCCGCGCGATGATACACTTCGCTCGCCTCGACCCCTCGCGCTACAAGTTCGGCGCGCGCGGCCTCGATATCGGACACGATGAGATAAAGCACCTTTGCCGAGCCGGGCGCCGCCGATGTGATGCCGGTGCCGAAGTGGATCGAGCACGGCGAACCTGGAGGCGTGAACTGCACGACGCGAAACGCGTGGCCGACCGCGAAGTCGGCGTCGAGCCTCCAGCCCAGCCCGCCATAGAAAAGCTTGGCCCGATCGACATCCGAAACAGGAATAACGACGGCCTCAAGCTTCATGTCGATGGTGGTCATGCCAACCTCCCTGGGTTTGAGTGCCTCGAGAAGGCAGCTTCCCGCCGCGATGCGTTTTGGTCAATCCGGTGCCGGTGGGGTCTGCAGGCGAATTGCCCGATGCCATACAGGGTCGACTTGCGTCGCCCTGGCTCCCGGCGTCAAATGTCGGAAGGGTGAAGCAGCATGGAAAACGAAGCCTTGATCGACGAAGCGTTGAGAAACGAGCTCTCATCGCTCTATCTGGCACCGGATCGCCACTACCACAGCCTTGCCCATATCGAGGCGATGCTGGCGCTGGCTGGCGAGCACGAAGCCCTGCTCCACGATCCCGTAGCGGTGCACGCAGCGATCTGGTTCCACGACGCCATTTATGGCAGCCGGGCCAAGGACAACGAGGCGAAGAGTGCCGCTCTTGCAGAGCAAAAACTCGCCGGCCGCACCGACGCCGGGCGCATCGGCCGCATCGCCGCGATGATCCTCGCCACCGCCACGCACGAATTGCCAAGCTCGGGCGATGCGGACTTCATCCGCGACACTGCGCTCTTGCTCGACATGGACCTGGCAATCCTTGGCGCCGCGCCCGATACTTTCGACACCTATGAGCGGGCGGTACGCCAGGAGTATCAATGGGTTGAGGAGCCGATGTGGCGCGCCGGTCGCGGCGCGGTGCTGAAGAGTTTCCTCGCACGTCCGCATATCTTCCACACCGATGAATTCCGGCGACGGTTCGAGCCCCAGGCCAGACAAAACCTGGCGCGATCGCTGCAAGCGCTCGGAGGTGTTAGCTAATCCGGGAACGTCTCCATGCGCTCGGCATACGGCCTGAAGCCTGCGCGTCTGTAGACAGGCTGCGCATTGGGATGGTCATAGGTGTCGGTGTGCAGCCAGAGCCGTTCGGGCCGATATGACCAGATCGCGCGAAGCGACCGGTCGAGCAGGAACGGCCCGAGCCCGCGGCCCTGGAAGGCGGGCACGAGCCCGAAATGGGTGAGTTCGACGACGGACTGGCCAACGCCGTTGAACTCGCACAGGCCTGCCGCCTCGCCGTCGACGCGCAGGACATGGACATGCGTCGCCGGACTGGCGAGCAGCCGTTCGAGGTCCGCCGCTTTCATGCGCAGCCGCTGATCCCACTGCACGGCTTCGCCGACGGCGCGGTAGATGCCGATATAGCTGACCATATCGAGCGTTTCGCGCTCCGCCACCGCGCCCGCGACCGGAGCGGAAGAAGCCGCGCCGGACGGCGGCTCGGTCATCTCCATATAGGTGACGAGAAGGTCGACCATGGTCCTGACAGATGCGGTATCAGAGCGGGTTTTCGGCGTAAAACTCCAGCACGCGCTGCTTGAAGCTCTTGTCGCCGACTGCCAGCATGTGGTCGCGGCCCTCGATGTGGAACGCCCGGGCGTTCGGCATCAGCGCCGCCAGTTCGTCCGGTGAGCCGCCGATGTCGTCCTTGGTGCCGACAGCGACCAAGGTCGGCTGCGCGATCCGCGCCATATGGTCTTCGCCAAGCAACTCGCGCGAGGTGGCGATGCAGGCGGCAAGCGCCCGGCGATCGCTGCGCGTCTGGTCGGCGAAGGCGCGAAACGAGCGGCCGCGCGGATGCGTCGTCGTTGCCGGGTCCTCGGCAAGCAGCGCTTCGGCGATCGGATCCCAGTCGCCGACGCCGTCGACCATGCCGATGCCGAGGCCGCCGAACACCAGCGTCGCCACCTTGTCCGGGTCGGAAAGCGCCAGGAACGCCGAGATGCGCGCGCCCATCGAATAGCCCATCACATGGGCGCGTTCGATGCCGAGATGGTCGAGCAGGGCGGCGCCGTCGGAAGCCATTTTCGCCGGCGTGTAGTCGGCCTCGTTGTAACTCTTCGACGACGAGCCGTGACCGCGATTGTCGAAGGCAATCGCCCGGTAGCCGGCATCGTTCAGCGTCTTGAACCAGCCTGGCGACACCCAGTTGACATAGTGGCTGGAGGCAAAGCCGTGGATCATCAGCACCGGATCGCCGTGGCCCGATGCCGGCTGGCGATCGAGATAGGCAAGGTCGAAACCGTCATGCGAAAAATACTGCATCGGCAAAGGTCCGGATTGTTCAGTTGGGATCGACGCTCGGCGCATCGCCCTTGTCAGGCGCCGGCTTGGCCGGCCCCGACGCCGTGCCGATGGCCGGATGGCGCAACAGGTCGCCGTCCGCGATACCGTCCTTGGCGGCCGTGCCTGCCTTGAGCTCGAGCACGAAGCGCACCGGTTCGCCGGGCGAGATGATCGCCTCGGACTGCGGCTCGCCTTGCAAGATTGCCCGGATCCTGCCGTCCTGGCCGACGAAGATCAGGTCGAGCGGCATCGGCGTGTTCTTCATCCAGAAAGTCAGGTCCCTGGACTCCTCGAACACGAACAGCATGCCGTGATCGTCGGCCATCTGCTGGCGGAACATCAGGCCCGCCTCGCGCTCGTCGGGCGTGTCGGCGATCTCGATCGAAAAGGAACGCTCGCCCGATTTCGTCACCGCCACCAGCGGCGTCGGGTCGACCGGCAGGATCATGGCCTGGCCGTCCGCCGAAGTCGGCCGCTGCGAATAGAAATAGGCGCCCGCCGCGACGACGATAGCCATCGCGATGCAGATCGCGCCTGCCGTCAGCCAGTTCCTGTGAAGCATGTAAAATCCTGAGCCGGGACGTCGTCCCAAGGTGTGTTGAGATTCAGGTCAGGCCGAGTCCGGAATGGTGGTTTCCGAGAGCCGGAGCGGAGCGTACTTCAAGTACGTGAGCGCCGGAAGCACGGGAAGCCGCCATTTGCAGGCCGGCATCACCTGAATATCAACACAGCTTAGTGCGAGACCGGCAAGGTGCCCATATCGGGATGAATTTCGGCAGCCATAAGGCCTTTGTCACCGCGGCCGAAGCGAACCAGCACGACCTGGCCGGGCCTGAGCTCGGTAATGCCGTAGCGGCGCAACGTCTCCATGTGGACGAAAATGTCCTCGGTGCCCTCGCCCCGGGTCAGGAAGCCGAATCCCTTGGTGCGGTTGAACCACTTCACCAGCGCCCGCTCGAGCCCGCTCTCCGGCGTCACGGTGACATGGGTGCGCTGTTCCTGCATCTCGGCCGGATGGACCGCCGTGCTGGCATCCATGGAAAGAACGCGGAACGCCTGCAGGCCGCGATCGCCCTGCTTGACCAGGCAAACGACGCGCGCGCCTTCCAGCGCGGTCTGGAACCCGTCCTTTCGAAGGCACGTCACATGGAGGAGAATATCACCGGAGACACCATCGTCCGGAAGAATGAAGCCGTAGCCCTTGGCTACGTCGAACCATTTGATTGCGCCGGCGATTTCGACAAGGTCGGCGCCTTCGCCGCCGCTGTCACGCTTCAAGGCGCCCTCAAGGCTTCCGTCCCGCCCCGTAAAAGAGGCCTTTTCCCCCATAAGAATGCCCCCTTTTTTCAACACAACCGCAACTGATTCTTGACATCAGATTAACACTGCGGCTTCCGGTCTGTGCAAGACCTGACGTGCCTTTTTTCACTGTTGAGCAGTGGAATACCTCATTTGTTGTTTGCCGGCATGTCCGCAGCCGGGGTGACGATGTCCTAAAATCGGACGCTGCCGCCGCTCCGGCTCTGCTTGACCATCGGATTGCCCTCTTGCCCCGGCGCTCCGGCGATTGCCCTTTGGCCGGGTGGCCCCTATGTTCCGCCGCGACGCAACGCCCCGGAGAAAGATCCCATGCGCTATCTGCACACCATGGTCCGCATCGCCGACATCGATGCTTCGCTCGACTTCTACTGCAACAAGCTCGGCCTGAAGGAAGTGCGCCGCTACGAGAACGAGCAGGGGCGCTACACGCTGATCTTCCTCGCCGCCTCCGAAGACGAACAGAGCGGCGTCACGGAAAAGGCGCCGCTGGTCGAATTGACCTACAATTGGGACCCCGAAGACTACAAGGGCGGCCGCAATTTCGGCCATCTCGCCTATGAGGTCGACGACATCTACGCCACCTGCCAAAATCTGATGGACAAGGGCGTCACCATCAACCGGCCGCCGCGGGACGGCAACATGGCCTTCATCCGCTCGCCGGACGGCATTTCGATCGAGCTGCTGCAGAAGGGTCCGGCCAAGGCCAAGGCCGAGCCCTGGGCCTCGATGGCGAACACCGGCAGCTGGTAGGCCGGCAACGCCGATGTGATCGGTCGCCTATGGCGTTTTGCGAGACGGCGCCTATCTATGCAGTCATGGCGCCAGCCTCGCGAGGCTGGCGTTTTTCTTGACCCATCGGAGAACCATCCATGCCGACCAGCCGCGCCGATGTCGCCACCGAACATGCCAGCCGCTACCTGCAGCAGCTCTGCAAGCACTGGGCGCACAAATTTCCGGTCGAGTTCGACCCGCACCACGGCGCCATCGATCTGACGTCGCTGGGACGCACCGTCATGGAGGCCGATGCCAAGGCGCTTCACATCGCCGTGGCAGCCGACGACGCCACCTCGCTCGAGCGGCTGGAAACGGTCGTCGCCGACCACATCAAGCGCTTTGCCTTCCGCGAGGAGCTGACCTTCGACTGGCAGAAGGCCGCCTGAGCCGAGGCATCAGGCACCCGCCTTGGTCACCATCTCCAGCAGCGCCTGCACCGAGCGCCAGTTGCGCGCGGTGCCCGGCACTTTCAGGGTGCGTGGAACGAGATTGGCGAACACCGATTTGCCGAGCCCCTCCGGCGCGTGCAGGTAAAGCACGTCGCGTTTGACTTCGAAGCTCTCCGGGCCGGTGCATTTTTCGGCGAGCCGGGCGATCTCCTCCGCAGTGGGTTCGCGCTCCAGCGCATAGGCATGCAGCTTGGTCGGCTCGCCGGCCACCTCCGGATATGGGTTTTCCTTCACCAGCCGCTCGAGCCAGCCGGCATCGCGCACCATGATGCGCGAATGGAACCCCCAATTCTTCTCGAAGGCGGCTTCCAATTTGTCGGTCAAGCTGGCCGCACCGCCCTTCCCTGAACGGAACACGACATTGCCGCTCTGCACGTAGCTGGCCACTTCGGAAAAGCCGAGGTCCTCGAAGAAGCTCCGCAACTCGGCCATCCTGACGATGCGGTTGCCGCCGACATTGATGCCGGAAAACAGCGCGACGAAAACCGTCCCTTTTCCGCTCATATGATGAACCCGGCCAGCGTCTCGTTGTCGGTGATGTCCTGGTACTGCACGCCCTCGGCGTCGAAATTCATTTTCAGCAGGTCGAAGTTGCGCCGGTCCTTGGTTTCGATGCCGATCAGCACCGAGCCGAAATTGCGCGCCGATTTCTTCAGATATTCGAAGCGGGCGATGTCGTCGTCCGGCCCCAGCATTTCGAGGAAATCGCGCAACGCTCCCGGCCGCTGCGGAAAGCGGATGATGAAGTATTTCTTCAGCCCCTCGAAGCGCAGCGCCCGCTCCTTGACGTCGGGGAGCCGCTCGAAATCGAAATTGCCGCCCGAAACCACGGCGACGATGGTCTTGCCCCTTATCTCCTTGCGGGAAAAATCCTTGAGCGCATCGATCGCCAGGGCGCCTGCCGGCTCGAGCACCACGCCTTCGACGTTGAGCATCTCGATCATCGTCGCGCAGAGCCGGTTCTCCGGGATCAGCCGCACCGCTTCGGCGGCAAATTCCCTCAGATGCCGCAGCGGCTCGCGGCCGATCTCGGCGACCGCGGCCCCGTCGACGAAGTTGTCGACCTTGGAGAGCTTGATCCGTTTGCCCGAGGACAGGCTCTCGCTGAGGCTCGGCGCGCCTGCCGGCTCGCAGAAGACAAAACGCGCCTCGCGATGCTGGTCGGCGAAGTAATGGGTGACGCCCGCCGCGAGCCCGCCGCCGCCGACCGGCAGCATGACGATGTCGGGCATGCGCGCGCCAGGCATCTGGTCGGCGATCTCAAAGGCGACCGTCGCCTGCCCCTCGATGATGTCCCTGTGGTCGAAGGGCGGCACCATATGCGCGCCGGCGCTCTCCGCGAATTCGAACGCGGCGCGATAGCAGTCGTCGAAGAAATCGCCGACCAGCCTGATCTCCACGAAGTCGCCGCCGAACAGCCGCGTCTTGTCGATCTTCTGCTGCGGCGTCGTCACCGGCATGAACACGACGCCCTTTTTGCCGAAATGGCGGCAGACAAAGGCAAACCCCTGCGCATGGTTGCCGGCGGAAGCGCAGACGAACAGCTCTGCCGCATTGCCGGCGGCCAGCGCCTTGCGAAAGAAGTTGAAGGCGCCGCGGATCTTGTAGGAGCGCACCGGCGTCAGATCCTCGCGCTTGAGCAACACCCGGGCGCCCGTCTTCTTCGACAGATAGTCGTTTTCCTGAAGCGGCGTCTCCGGGAAGATCTGGCGGATGGCGGCGGCGGCCGTGGCAACGCGAGAAGAAAAACTGTTCATGGCAAATCGTCCCGAAGCGTGCTGGGCGGTTAATGTTAGCCTATTGCACATCCGGCCCCGCAAGGCCATTGTCCGCCTGCCATCAGCCTCGCCGCGGGGCATTCCCGGTATCGTTGCAAGCACTTGGAGGCGTTTGTTCATGCCTGTTGCGTCGGTCGCCCTGAAAACCGTGTCGCTGCCGGAATTCGGCGAGCCGACCCTGATGCCGCTCATTCCTCGCGCCACCTACGAGGCGCGCATCGAAGCCTTGCTGGCGCGCGGCGCGAAGGCAGGCCTCGATGGCTTCGTCGTCTATGGCGACCGCGAGCATGCCGCCAATGTCGCCTACCTTTGCGGCTATGACCCCCGCTTCGAGGAAACGCTGCTGGTCTTCGTTCCCGGCAGGCAAGCAAAACTGCTGGTGGGCAATGAGGGCTGGGGCTATGCCGAGCTCTGCGACGGACCCTATGAGCGCATCCTCTACCAGACCTTTTCGCTGCCGGCGCAGCCGCGCGATCGTTCCGATACGCTGCCTGACATCCTTGCGGCCAGCGGGCTAAAGCCCGGACACCGGATCGGCGCCATCGGCTGGAAGCCGCTCGGCGCCGGCGATGCCGGCTTTGGGCGCACGACGCTCGACCTGCCGTCCTTCATCGCCGACACGCTGCGCGCGCTGGCCGGCGACAGGGGCGCGGTCGAGAACGCGGCCGATCTCCTGATCAACCCGGCTGACGGCTTGCGGGCGATCAACGAAGCCGATCAGCTCGCAGCCTTCGAATTCGCCGCGACCTTTTCCTCGCAAGGCCTGCGCAACGTGCTCCAGGGCATCGAACCCGGCATGACGGAGCTGCAGGCGGCGCGGCTGATGGGCATCAACGGCCTGCCGCAATGCTGCCACCCGATGCTGTCGGCCGGCCGGCGCGCGCCCTATGGCTTGCCGAGCCCCCGCCTCGACATCATCCAGCGCGGCGATCCGATCACCATGGCCTATGGCATCCAGGGTTCGCTGAACGCCCGCGCCGGCTTCCTGGTCGAGAGCGCCGCCGAGCTGCCATCGGGGATAAGCGATTATATCGAAAAGCTGGTCGCGCCGTATTTTTCCGCTGCCGTCGACTGGTACGAGACCATAGGCATCGGTGTCGCCGGCGGCGCGCTGTGGAAAGCGGTGCATCAGCGCATCGGCGACCCATTCTTCGGCGTCTCGCTCAATCCCGGCCATCTCATCCATATCGACGAATGGATGCATTCGCCGGTGTTTTCCGGCTCCGCGATCGAACTCAAGTCCGGCATGGCGCTGCAGGTCGACATCATCCCGGCAACCGGCAGCGCTTATTTCACCACCAATATCGAGGACGGCATCGCGCTTGCCGACGAGCCGCTGCGCGAGGAGATCGCCGCCCGCTATCCGGACGCCTGGCGCCGCATCGAGGCTCGCCGCGCCTTCATGGGCGATGTGCTCGGCATTCGGCTCAAGCCCGAAGTGCTGCCCTTCTCCAACATCCCGGCCTTCCTGCCGCCGTTCTGGCTTTCGCGCAACACTGCGATGGCCGTCGCCGGGCGCTGACGAGATTTTAGCTGGACGCGACTTACTTCCGCCGCACTTCGCCTGCTGGGGAGATGTCGCGGAGGGTGGACGGCCCTTTTTGGGCTCGAATGGAATTTTGACGTGCGTTTGAAGACGATTTGCATTCTTGCGCTTGCCCTGCTGGTGGCAGGCTGTGGCGGCCGCAAAACCGAGGAACTGCTCGGCAGCGCCGTGATGTCGACGCCGGTGACGGAAATCGCCGGCAACCATTCGATCTTTATCGCCACGACGCGCAAGCGCTCCGACGACCCCAACAAGGTCTTCGACGGCGAGCGCTCGGCGACGCTGAACTACGCCCGCGTCAACGTCACGGTTCCGGGCATCCACCAGCCCGGACAAATCGAGCGGCGCTCACGCGGCAAGTCGGACGACCCGGCGAAATATTTCATGGCCTCCGAGGTCGTCGGCTACGACACGCAGCCGAAATTCTCCAGCGCGCTCAGCGCCGACATCGCCGCGCGCGGCGGCCGCGTCATGCTCTTCGTCCATGGCTACAACACCGGCTTCGACGACGCCGTCTATCGGCTGACGCAGATTGCGCATGACTCCGGCTATCCGGGCACGCCGGTGCTGTTTTCCTGGGCGTCCGGCGCCAAGACCACCGACTATGTCTACGACAAGGAAAGCGCCAGCGCGGCTCGCGACCAGTTGGAGGTGACGCTGCGCATGCTTGCCCAGACCGGCGCGCGGCGCATCGACATCGTCGCCCATTCGATGGGAACCTGGGTGACCATGGAGGCGCTGCGCCAGCTCGCCATCACTGGCGACCGCGATCTCGGCGGCAGGCTCGGCGACGTGGTTCTGGCCTCGCCCGATATCGACGTCGACGTGTTCAAGAGCCAGATGCGCCGCTACGGCAAGCCGGACAAACCGTTCATCCTGCTTCTGTCCGACGACGACCGGGCGCTGCGGCTATCCGGCCTGATCGCCGGCTCGCGGCCGCGCGTCGGCGACTACAAAGACGCGGCCGACCTCGCCACCTATGGCGTCAGCGTCGTCGACCTCTCCAGCGTCAAGGGATCGGACAGGTTCAACCACACCAAATTCGCCGACAATCCTGAACTGGTGAAGATGATCGGCCAGCGGCTGCGCGAGGATGACGGCTTCGCCAGCGACCAGACGGTCACCGACCGCATCAGCCAGCTCGGGCAGTAGCTGATGGTGCCGCCCGGCCGGCGCGGTTGCCCGCCGCGCCCACTTTGAACTGGACCGGACCGGCCGCGGGCTTTATCGGATTGATCTGAGGCGTTATGATTTTCGCCCCTTGAGGGATCCCGGGTGATCGTGCGTTCGAAGACTGTCATAGTCCTTGCCTTCGCGCTCGTCGCCACGGGCTGCGCCGGCCGGAACACGCATGACCTGCTCAACAAGACGACGGTCACGGTGCCGGCCTCCGACATCGCCGCGACGCACGAGATCTTCGTCGCCACCACCCGCCAGCAGGCGACGAAGGACAAGCGGCAGGTGTTCGACGGCGATCGCTCGCTGACCACCAGCTACGCCCGCGTCGACGTCACCGTTCCCAAGGTGCATCAGGTCGGCGCCATCGAACGCGCCAGGGGTTCTGCCGACAGCAACCCGGCCAAGCAGTTCACCGCCACAGAGGTCGTCCACTATGGGGACCAGCAGCAATTCGCCAAGGCCGTCGGCTCCAGCATCGCCATAAGCGGCGACCGCGCTTTGGTCTTCGTGCACGGCTTCAACAACGGCTTCGACGATGGCGTCTTCCGGCTGACCCAGATCGCGCACGACACGAAATACCCAGGCACGCCGGTGCTGTTCTCCTGGGCATCGAGCGGCAAGACGACCGGCTATATCTACGACAAGGACAGCTCCACAGCCGCGCGTGACGACCTCGAGGCGACGCTGCGGATGCTGGCCAAGACCCACGTCAAGAGCATCGACATCATCGCCCATTCGATGGGAACCTGGCTGACGATGGAGGCGCTGCGCCAGCTCGCCATCACCGGCGACCGCGATCTCGGCGGCAAGATCGGCTATGTCATCCTGGCCTCGCCGGACATCGATGTCGACGTCTTCAAGAAGCAGATGATCCGCTACGGCAAGCCGGACAAGCCTTTCGCGATCCTGCTCTCGGGGGACGACCGGGCGCTGAAGCTGTCTTCCCTCATTTCCGGCGACAAGCCTCGAGTCGGCGACTACGGCAATGCTGCCGACCTTGCCAGCTATGGCGTGGTCGTGGCGGACCTGACCAACACCAAGGGCGGCGATCGCCTGAACCATGCCAAGTTCGCGGACAATCCGATGCTGGTGCAATTGCTCGGCGACCGGCTGCGCACACCAGCCGCCCTGCGCTCGACCGAACCTAACTCGGCCGAGTTCGACAATATCGGCCAAGGCATAGGAAAGGCCGTCGGCTCGGTTGCCGAGGTGGTCATCACCACCCCGTTCAAGGTGCTGACCATCGCTACCGGCGGCTGATCGATGGGCCCGCCACACGGTTTCAGATAAAAAGATCGACCTTCTGGAACGTCGTCACATCGATCAGTCCGACATCGGAAATCCTGAGCTCGGGAATGACTACCAGCGCCAGCAGCGAGTGCTGCATGTACGCGTTGTTCAGCGAGCAACCGACCTTGCGCATGGCTTCCGTCAGTTGCTCGGCCTTGGCCGCGACTGTCTCGGCGCGCTCGTCTGACATCAGCCCGGCGATCGGCATCTCGACCAGCGCCAGTTCCTTGCCCTTGGAGAACAGGACCACACCACCGCCGACCTCACCCAGCCGGTTGACGGCCAGCGCCATGTCCTGCTTGTTGGTGCCGACGACGATGATGTGATGCGCGTCATGCGCCACGCTGGACGCCATCGCGCAGTCCGCCATGTAGCCGAAGCCGGAGACGAAGGCATTGGTGACGCCGCCGGTGCCCCTGTGCCGCTCGACCAGCGCGATCTGGCAGACGTCGTTGCGCCGGTCCATGCCGACAAGCCCGTCCTCGACCGGCAGGTCGGCCTCCAGCGCCCGCGTCGGCGCCTGGTTCTCGATCACGCCGATGACGCGCACGCGTACCTCGTTGGCCCCCTTCGGCGCCGCCACGTCGAAATCCTTCGCCTTGAGCTTCTTGCCGAGCCTGACCGTGTTCTTGGCCGTCTTCGGATAGTCGTAGGCTGGGATGTCGATGTCGAGCTTGCCGCCCTTGGCCAGCCTGACGCCACGAGCATAGACCTCGTCGATGGTCATCGCCGCCAGATCCGAGACGATCAGCAGGTCGGCAAGCCGTCCCGGCGCGATCGAGCCGATCTCGCGCTCCAGCCCGAAATGCTGGGCGGTGTTCAGCGTCGCCATCTGGATCGCCGTCACCGGCTTCAGGCCCTGGCTGATCGCGTGTCGCACCACTCGGTCCATATGGCCCTCATGCACCAGCGTGCCGGAATGGCTGTCGTCGGTGCACAGGATGAAGTTGCGCGGATCGAGCCCGCTCTCCGTCACCGCCTTGATCTGCGAAGCGACGTCGTACCAGGCCGAGCCGAGCCTCAGCATCGCCTTCATGCCCTGGCGCACCCGCGCGATCGCATCTTCCGCGCGTGTGCCCTCGTGGTCGTCCTGCGGACCGCCGGCGACATAGCCGTGGAACGGCAGGCCGAGGTCGCGCGAGGCATAGTGCCCGCCGACCGTCTTGCCGGCCCTGACCGTGGCGGCGATCTCGCCCGACATCACCGGGTCGTTGGCGGCGACGCCCGGGAAATTCATCACTTCGCCGAGCCCGATGATGTTTTCCCAGCTCATCGCCTCGGCGACATCGGCGACCGTCAGCTCGGCGCCGGCATGTTCCAGCCCCGGCGCCGACGGCACGCAGGACGGCATCTGCACATGCACGTTGATCGGCATGGCGACTGCCTCGTCATGCATCAGCCGCACGCCGGCCAGGCCCAGCACATTGGCGATCTCGTGCGGGTCGATGAACATCGAGGTGGTGCCATGCGGGATCACCGCGCGGCAGAACTCTGTCACCGTCACCATGCCGCTCTCGACATGCATGTGCCCGTCGCAAAGGCCGGGCACCAGATAGCGCCCGCCCGCATCGACGACCTTGGTGCCCTGCCCGATGGCGTGGCCGGCATTCGGTCCGCAATAGGCGAAGCGCCCGCCGGCAATCGCAATGTCGGTGCCGGCGATGATCTCACCCGAATGGACGTTCACCCAGCGGCCGTTGCGGATGACGAGGTCGGCCGGCTTGCGGCCCATCGCGACATCGACCAGGTGCGTCGCCATCTCGGTCCACGCACGGGGTTTTGCGGGCCTTGCGGCCTTCGTTTTCGGCATTGGCGATTCCTTGGTTGTGGCCAGTCTCGCAAATGTCGGCGGGTGCCGCCAGAGCCGCCGGCCGGCATCCGGTCGGCAGGCCGCGCTTGTTGACTAACCCGGTTAAAAGGCGATGCTGACCGCGGACCGAACCGTAAGAGGGAAACATGACCCGTCTCTGGAAAGCGATCGCAGTCGTCGTCTTGTTGATAGCGTCAACCGCTCTTGCCGCAGCCGAGGAACGTTGGCAGACATTGCCGGAGCCGGCGGCCATGCCCAAACCCGAGCAGAGCGGCTATGCGCCGGTCAACGGCATCCAGATGTACTACGCCGTTTTCGGTGCGGGTGACCCGGTTCTGCTCATCCATGGCGGCCTCGGCCACGCCGACATCTGGGCGAGCCAGGTGGCGACGCTTTCCAAAACGCACAAGGTCATTGTCGCCGACAGCCGCGGCCATGGCCGCTCCACCCGCACGGAGCAGCCCTATGGCTACGACCTGATGGCGTCGGACTATCTGGCGCTGCTCGACTACCTGAAGATCGACAAGACCGCGCTTGTCGGCTGGAGCGATGGCGGCATTATCGGTATCGACATCGCGCTGCATCATCCGGAACGGCTGA
Source organism: Mesorhizobium abyssinicae (assembly GCF_049887195.1). Lineage (NCBI taxonomy): Bacteria > Pseudomonadati > Pseudomonadota > Alphaproteobacteria > Hyphomicrobiales > Phyllobacteriaceae > Mesorhizobium > Mesorhizobium abyssinicae. The sequence continues at coordinate 429,630 of NZ_JARAKC010000004.1, read as the reverse complement.
CAAGGCTCTTTGCGCAGGCCGCCAATGTCACCACCGATGGCGTCGATCCGGGCGTGATGACCAACAAGACCTTTGCGGCCTACATCGAGCGCTCTGGCCGCGACTACAAGAAGATGTCGAAGACACCGGACCAGTATGACGCCTTCGTGGCGCAGATCAGCCATATGTGGGAGAGCGAGCCGGCGTGGACCAAGGAACAACTCGGCAAGATTACCACGCCGACGGCGATCGTCGCCGGCGACCATGACGAGGCGATAAAACGCGAGCACACCGAATACATGGCCTCGGTCATTCCTGGTGCGAAGCTGATCATCTTGCCCAACGCCAGCCATTTCGCCATGCTGCAGGCGCCGGACGAATACAGCAAGGCGGCGCTGGATTTCATCGACGCCAAATAGCCAGAAAGCTGGAATGCTCGTCGGTCGCTGACGATAATTCGGATTGGCGGAAAATGGCAGAGACGATCAGGTTCGCAATCTTCGCAGTGTCGGCCGGCCTTGCCGGACTGGCATTCTTTACCTTGCATTCGTTCTGGACATGGGGCGTGCCGATCCTGATCTTCATCGCCGGCTCGGTGCTGTCCGAGTTCGCCTTCAACCGTCTGGCACCGCCTCTCGAGAAGCAGCGCGACCTGGAGGATCGGGTGCGCAACCCGCCGGCGTAAACCGTTGTTGAATGAAGCCAATTCCGTTTCGCGGCGAATAAGGCTAGGTTGTACCAGGGAGTCTTTCGAAACCGCCATTTCGGAGAGCTCGATGCGTCGATTGACGCTCGCCAGTGCCGGTTTACTTGCGCTGCTGTCCGGGTCGGCCCAGGCGGCGGACGTAGGCGCCGATCTGCCAATGACGGCCCCGGGCTTCGACTGGACCGGCTATTATGCCGGCCTGCAGGCCGGCTATGGCTGGGGCCGCGCCGACATGGGCTCGAGCGGCGGCGCGCCGTTTTCCGCCTCGCCCGACCTCGATGGCGGTTTCATCGGCGGCCAAGTCGCCGGCCTCTGGCAATTCGACCAGGCGGTGCTCGGCGCCGTAGCCGATCTCAACTATTCCTCGGTCGACGGCGCGGCGGACCTCGGCCTCGGAGATTCCGCCGGCGCCGAGCTGAAATGGTTCGGCTCCGTCGATGCCAAGGCCGGCTATGCCATGGACCGCGTGCTGGTCTACGGCATCGGCGGCATCGCTTTCGCCGGCATCGAAGCGTCACGCAATGGCGTTGCCGACACGCGCACGGAAGTCGGCTGGACGCTCGGCGCCGGCGTCGACTATGCCCTGACGGATAAATTCGTGGTTGGCGCCCAATACCGCTACTTCGATTTCCGTTCGGAGCACTTCGATATCCCGGACGACCGCGATCAGGACGTCAAGCTCCACACGCTGGGGGTGAACCTGAGCTACAAATTCTGACCGCAAGACAGTCCGCCAGGACGCGAAACGCAGGCGGCCTCCCCGTTGCTCAGGGATCTCGATTTCGACGGAAATGGGGTGGCCGGCGCCCGCAGGGGGCGGGGAATGGGTGGGGCCTGAAAGACGCCGGCCTGCGCGGATCAGGTCCGCCGCCAGATAAACTTAGCGACGCCGGCGAAAAGCGTAATTCCGTGATCGCACCAGGGCGATCCGGAGCGCCTTTTCGATCCCGAGCTGACCGAGAGGCCGGGCCGGGATCGTGCTGGAGGCATGACGGGCTCAGGGTAGCGGGATTGGCTTGTCACTGAGTGTGCGCAAGTAGGCGATCAGGTTGACCCGTTCAGTCTCGTCCGGAACACCAGGCATCTCCATGTACACGCCTGGGGTAGTGACCATGGGCTCAAGCAGATATTTGTTCAGGTCCTCGTACGTCCACACGCCTTCCCAGCCCAGCAAAGTCTCTGAATAACGCATTTTCGTCATGGAGGCCTTGTCGCGGCCGACGACGCTCCACAAGTTCGGCCCCGTCTTGGTCCCTCCCTGTGGCTCGACATTGTGGCAACCGGCACACAGGTGGGTGAAGGAAGTTCGGCCTTTCTCAATATCGGCAGTGGCCAACTTCATCGAGATCGGGGATGGCGTTGGCAAGACGACGCCGTGCGCCATGAGATAGTCAGCGATTTCGCGCAGCCCCTTGAATCTTGCCAGATGGATCGGTGTCTTGCCGTCCTTTGTCTTCGCATTCACGTCAGCGCCGGCCTCGACCAGTGCCTTCACGCAATCGAGGCAACCGAGATTGACCGCGATGTGGATCGCGTTTTCGCGGCTGCGCTTCGAATTTGGATTTGCGCCTCCGTCCAGCAACAGTTTGATCAAGTCGATCCTGCGTTTAGCCAAAGCCGGCATCAGGGCAGGACCCAAAACCGGTGTCGGGGCGGCGTTGACGTCGGCACCGCGATCCAGGAGCAGTTTGGCCGCCGCGAAATGCCCACCCTTGACCGCAAGATAGAGTGGTGTCGCCTTCCCATCACTCTCATCGACGCCGGCACCTGCGTCGAGCGCCGCCGTGATCCCCGCCACGTCGCCCTTCGTGGCGGCGTCGTGGATAGCGGCGGCATGCGTTACAATCGGTATGTGCAAAAGCACCAATGGAAGCAAAAGCAAAACGTGGCGCATTCGCTACCCCCTTGTGACAAACCGGAGGACTGGGCACGCTTTGAGAAGGGCAGAGTTTAGTGCGAATACCTAATCGCGACAAGGTTACTTAAGCGACTTCTAACGGACGAAACCGGGACTTTCGCGAGTGACGGGAGAGGGCTCGCAACTGCAAGCTGATTTTCGAGAAGCGTTAGAAAAGAGGCCGGCGCCTGTTGGGCGGGGGGCTTTGGGGTAAGACGCCGGCCTAGGCGGATCAAATCCGCCGCCAGATGAACTTAGCGACATGGGCGCAGAGCGTAATTCCGTGATCGCACCAGCTCTGGCAACTCGACCGCCTGGCTGAAGACGAAGGCTTTCACGATCAACGAATATGAGCTGCTTGGCGTCGAGCGCGAGGTCGGCAAGCCGGCTTTCGCTCTGATGGCCGAGCGCGGCACCGGGCGCTATGTTGGGAGCGCCTTCATCACCTTGAACCGGGAAATGCGTGAACGGCTCTGGCAGCGCGTCCAGGAGGCTCCAGGAAGCCCGCCGAAGGGTATGAAGCGGCCGGCGACGCAATGGGTGAAGCCGGGGCTGATCGGCCGCGTCAAGCATCTGCGCGGCGAGGAAGACCCACGACATGCGTCGCTGCAGGATTTCCGGGAAGAAGAATGACCCCTATTTGTGCTTCTCAACGAACGCTTTGCACGCGGGAGATAGCTGATCGATCATGCCTTGAAGATCACATTTGCCGATTGGCGTCATCGGGCAAAGCCGTTTGTAGTCGGATCTGCACTCTTTGCCTTGGAAATTCTTGAAAGCCTTTGCCTCGGCTACCGTATTTAAAAGTATTCCCGAGAATGCCAAGACCAAGGCTAACCACAGATGCTTCCTCATAGCCCTCTCCTTTTGTTGCCTCACAATATCGGTTCAACAAATTAGGATACGCTTATGGAATGAGCGCTGCAAGCCGATGCCCCAGCCTATTCCCGTCCCTGTCCCACAGTGGCCGGCGCCTCTCGTTGGGGAGAATGCCTGAGGACGGGCGCCGGCCTGGCAGCTCCCGAGGGGCCGCCGCATATGCAATTCGGCTAACTACCTCGAAAGGCTATGGCGTGATCGCGTAGGTCACCGGCCGACTGAAGTTCCTTCGCGGCGAGCACATACTTCGGCATGCTTCGCTGCAGGATTTTAGGGAAGAGGATCGCTTTCGTTCGGCTACTATAGCGGCGACATGAATCCGGAGCTGCTGGGCGCAATAGAACGTGGGCAGGTCTATTGCGAAACTGTGAACCCGCACTGCTTCTGTTCCATCTCGATCTGCTTCGTAATGCGGATGGCGTTCTGTGCGTAGGCCTCGGTCACGGAACCGCGGTTCACGGTCTTGTCCTTCAGCGGGCTCACGGCTGCGCAGAGGTGAAAAACATGCGGCTCGGTGGACTTTTTGGCGCCGTTCTCCGGCGCGATCCAGTAGACAACATCCTGGCCGGCGGGGTGTTCCGCGTTCTTAGTAGCGGCCGTCACCGCGGCTGAGTCCGTGGCGATCTCTTGCGCCTGGGCGGCGACGTCGGGCGAACAGGCTGTGGTCGGCTGCCCCGTCTTAATCTGGGTCGCGCACGCGTTCATGTCCTGTGTGTACTGCTCGACCGAGGGGGGTTGGTAGCTGACCCCGATCAGCGTCGCGAGCACGGCAAGCGCTGCGCCCACACCGCCGGCAACCTTCTTGGTCTGCGGATCCATGTTCTTATCGGTCAAGATCAGGAAAACCAGCGGGAGGAAGGCAATCAACGTGATGATCGCGCCGAGCTGATTTTGGAAGAAGAATCTGGCCGTGTCGGATGCGCGGGCCGGATCGTGCCTATTGGCCGCCTTCCAAAGCAAGTTGCCGGCGATTGCGAAAACGGCGATCCCGACCAGCAAGCCAATCAGCAGCGGCATGTTACCGTGGTCGAATTTGTGCTGGTAGAGCAGGTAGATCCCGGCGATCTCACCGCCAATGGCGACGATCCAGCAAAGCACGGCGAAAAGGCGCAACCGCTTCGCGGAAGACTTCTGGCCCTGCGTCGCTTGCCAATCTTTGGTAACGTCTGGCCTGTTGTCGCTCATGACCAAATCCTCCGATATCGACACTTTTGCGAGTGGGGCAGCAAATCGAAAGGCCAACCCGTTCGGCGCAGCGTCATTGAACCAACGTCTTCATCGACTGCCTTGCCGACGCGGCGAAAATGCAAGGGCCGCGCCAGACCACATCCCCATCCATATTGCGCATGAATTGATCCGTCCATACCCACGGACGCATCGCCGACGCGGCGACGGCTCTGTTCCTCTTCATCTCGGGGTTTGATGCTGCCTTCCCTGGCGATTCGGCAAGGCTCCGGCGGTCACAGGATCGATCCAAAAGACAACATTGGCAGATCAGAACTGCAGCAGGATCGATGGCCTGAGAACCTAGCCGCGTTGGAAGATATCGCCTCGCTCGATGCGGTCATCAACCTCAGACGCAAGGAACCTAATGCCCGGCCGGCGCTTGTCGCGAGATGAGCACTCGCGGCATCAACTTCCTGGACAAATGGATGGCGGAGCATCTGCCGAACGCGATCACCGATGATCCCTTGCCCATTATCTATTTGACTGACGAAGCCATCAAGGCTGCTGAGCGTGAGGGCATCCCGTCCGAGGAGATCAGCGAAGAGGTCGGCAGCTTGTTTGAGGTGATCCTCCAGGCGATGCAACACCGCGAAGGCAAGCTTGGCGGACTGAAGCTTTGTTGCCTTTAACGGCCTATCAGAATCTAGCGTTTGTGTGACCGGTAGAAACGGCCGGTGCATTTGGTTGGCTTTGGGCAAAGCCTACACCGGCCATTGCGGATCGGGGATCTCCCACCGCGTAATGAGTTTACATGTATATTAACGATCACTCAATCAAGGTGGGAAAACGGCCGGTGCAGGTCACCCAGACCCCCCATTGCACCGGCCTTGACGGGTATCGCAGCAAGCCCCGCGCGCGTGAATGGAATCTAGAGACAGATTAGCAGTCGCGCAATTAATGCTAAATGCGAGTGGCCTCATCCTTTCAGGGGCTTAGCCGAGGCATCTGCGGGGCGAGGACGATCTGGGCATGCTTCGCTGCAGGATTTTCGTGGGGAGCCGGCATCCGGCCTAGACATGAGCAATGGTTAATGGTTGTGTCGGCGCGCTCGTCATCCTTTGGTGATGAGAATCTCAGGTGGCAACCCCCCGCGCTTTCCCCGTCCGAGGCGAGCGCGGGTTCACCTGCCGGCAGCATCCTGCTATTTTGTCCCAATGCAGCGCCGCGAAACATTGCTTGAAATGGCAGAGCGTCACGTCCGCGAGGGTGAACATCGCATCACTAGTCAGCTGGAGCTTATCGATAGACTGGCGGACCGCGGCCGCCCCACTGATGACCCCTTAGAGATTCTACAAGAGCTTCAACAGATGCAACGCACGCACGTCGCTATGCTTGAGCGATTGCGAATTGAATTGCACTAGGTCACCAAGCGGCGCATCTTTCGTCGCGCGACCTCTCTCAAGCCGGCGCATGGCCCGGCTCGCGAAATCCTGTGTCACCTAGATAAGCGAGCCGGGCTGTGGGTGTTCCAAATCGCTATTGGCAACCTGTCCGTGATGAGGAATATAATCCTCCCCGGTGCGGCGACCTCATTTTCGGAGATCGCCTACGGCTGAGCAAAAAATCAAGCGGCTAGGAAGGGAGCTAGCTACCGCACTCGACGAATACTTGCGGGCGTCGAATTCGGTCGGTTATCCGGTCTACCTCGGCGTCTATGCGGCATCGAGCGGCAGGAACGACTGGTTCGCGGTGCCAACTCTCAAACTGATCATTCCGCAAGCGAAACGATGGCCCGCTGCCTCACGGTGGCGGGCTTTTGGTGCACTCGGCAGGGCTCGAACCTGCATCTGCCTAGGACTTTACTAGCGGCTCTGTCCTGATTGAGCTACGAGCGCGAACATTTTAGCAGGATACAAAAGCAGGCGTCCTTTGATCGATCTGGAGATTAGGGGTAACCGGCGCCTGCAATGGAAGTAGGTAAGATGCCAGATGCCCTGGCTCGGCTTTTGCTCAAGGTTGGCCGGGCGTTCTTTTGTCTGTGGCGGAAAAGTCACGCAACTCGAATATGCAGCGCTGCAACTGGCGCGCGCTTATTATCCAGCGAGGCGAGGCGTACCGTCATCAAAAGGGGCCACGGGGGTGCCCCTCTCCTCCCGAACTAGCGCCCGCTGCCTATCCTTGGGGTGGCGGGCTTTTTCGTTGGCCGGCTACCCGCACGGCTACCCACGTCATGATTTGACAGGGTAGCCATGTACCCAAGGTAAGAAGCTAATTGTGGAATGATTTCAATCTGGTGCGGACGACGGGAATCGAACCCGTACGATCAGAGATCGAGGGATTTTAAGTCCCTTGCGTCTACCAGTTCCGCCACGTCCGCGCGCCGCGATTACAAGCACTTAAGGCGAGACCGGTCTAGTCCTGTGGGTGGATTTGGCACCGTTTGGCACCAAATATCCCTCTTGCCGTTCCGCGCCCGCTCTCATCGCAGCTTCGATCGCCGCTGCCGCGCCTTCGTCCGGCTTCTTGAAGAGGTGGCGTAGACCGAAAGCGTGACCACGGGTGATGCATGCTCTGGCCGGCGGCTAGTTGCAACAACGTCGAGGCCACCCGCGATTAAGGCGGAAGCATGGGTGTAACCCCACCCTAATGGCTGGACTGCCAGCGCATGGTCTCGATGTCGTCACGGGAATCCCGATGTCGCTGAGAATGTCGTCCGGGGACTCGCTCAGTTCGTCCGTTGCCTTCAACTGCGCCTTCTGATCGGCTCGGCGACCGAGCCAATCGACAAGGGGACCAACTACGACAAGAGGAAGGGTTACAAGCATAGGAAGGTTGACAAGCATCGGAGTGCTCCCTTCACCGCTGCAGAAAAACTACGCCGTGCAACCTAGGCCAATGCGTGAATGCGTCTGTGACAAAATTCACAGAGCGCCGGCCATGTTGGCCGGGCTTTTTCCATGGCGCTCTTCTGAAGTACGCTTTCCTTAGTTAACCGCCCTCGTGCCGAGGCGAAGGGTGCAGACGCCGGAACTTGGGGCTGGCAGGCGCCTCAGGCCGGTATCGGATATAGTTTCAGGTGCTGGATCAGGATGATCGTCTTGGCATCGACGATGCTACCGTCGGCGATGCCGGCGAGCGCCTCGTCGAGCGTCATCTCCAGGACCTCGATGTCCTCGCCCTCTTCCGGCGCGCCGCCGCCGGCCGAGATACGGTCGGCCGGCGAGTAGCGCGCGACGAAGAACCAGAGCCGCTCGGTCACGCTGCCCGGGCTCATGTAGGGCGCGAACAGCCTCTGGACATCCTTCAGCCGGTAGCCGAGTTCTTCCTCCGCCTCCTTGCGGATGCAGGTTTCCGGGTCGTTCTCGTCGAGCAGGCCCGCGCAGGCCTCGATCAGCGGCTCATGGTGGCCGGTGGCATAGGCCGGATAGCGGAACTGCCGCACGAGCAGCACGGTCGAGCGCGATGGATCGAAAGGCAGGATCACCGCGCCGTCGCCGCGATCGTAGGTCTGGCGGATCTGCGTCTCCCACTGCCCGTCGCGGCGGCGGTAGTCGAAGACCGTCTTCTTCAGGACCGCCCAATCGTCGGAAAGCACCTCTTCCGAGCGGATGCGAATGCGATCTTCCATGATGAACTCCTTGTGCCGGCGCCATGGCGTAGCCGCGAACCGGCGTTCATGCAATCCGGGCGGCGATTGGGCCAGACCAAGGTTTCACCGCCTCGTGTCTGGTGCGTGCCGGTGCCCTCGCCTAAATAAGCATCCCCTGCCGGAGTTCTTTTCATGACCTCATCGCTTTTCCAGCCGATCACGCTTGGCGGCCTCACCTTGCCCAACCGCATCGCCGTGGCGCCGATGTGCCAGTATTCGGCTGAGGACGGATCCGCCAGCGACTGGCATCTCTATCATTGGATGAACCTTGCCATGTCGGGCGCCGGCATGGTCACCGTCGAGATGACCGACGTCGAGCGGCGCGGACGCATCTCGCATGGCTGCCTCGGCCTCTATTCCGACGACAACGAGGCCGCTGCCCGGCGCACGCTGGACGCGGCAAGGCGCGTCGCCGCGCCCGGCACGAAATTCGGCACCCAGCTTGCCCATGCCGGCCGCAAGGCTTCGTGCCAGCGGCCGTGGGAGGGCGGCGGGCCGCTCAAGCCCGACCAGGATCCCTGGCCGACCGTGTCAGCCTCGGCCATCGCCTACGACACAGGCTGGCAGGTGCCGCACGCCCTGGAGGAAGACGAGATCCTGCGCATCATCGAGCGTTTCGCCGATGCGGCGAGGCGCGCCGAACGCGCCGGTTTCGACTTCATCGAACTGCACGCAGCGCACGGCTACCTGATCTTCCAGTTCCTGTCGCCGCTGTCCAACCGACGCACCGATCGCTGGGGCGGTTCGCTTGAGAACCGCATGCGTTTCGTCATCGAGATCGCCAGGGCGGTGCGGAAAGCCGTCCCCAGGCTGATGCTCGGCGCGCGCCTGTCGGTCAAGGAATGGGTCGATGGCGGCTTCGATGTCGAGGACGCCATCGAGGTGACCAAGGCGCTGAAGGCCGAGGGCATCGCCTATCTCTGCTGCTCGAGCGGCGGCAATTCCCCCTTGCAGCAGCTGCCGTCTGGGCCTGGCTACCAGGTGCATCTGGCGGAAGCGGTGCGAAAGGGCGCCGGCATCCCGACGCGAGCCGTTGGGCTGATCGACGATCCGAAGCAGGCCGAGGCGATCGTTGCTGACGGCCAGGCGGATATGGTGGCGCTGGCGCGCGCCTTCCTCGCCGATCCGCGCTGGGGATGGCGCGCCGCGGCGACCTTCGGCCAGGAGATCCATCCCGCGCCGCAGCTTGCCCGCTCGGTGACGACGATGCGGCACTGGATGAAGGCGGCGAGCTGACCACCTCGCTGAGACGTTTGGGCGCAGCCCGGAAGACACGATTGCAACCAATTTGGCTGCTTTGCGTTTGCGGCCATGATGGACAGCAAACCCTTTGAAAAGCCGGTGGTGGTCGAACTCGGCCATGTCGGCAAATATCGCCAGATCCGCAGCACCAGGGAAGCAGCGGAGTGCCTGATGACGGTTTGGCCGCTCAATCGCGGCCCCCGGCATCGTGATGCAGTCGACACTTGCCTGAAAGTGCTGGAGGGTTATCGTTCAACCGCGGATGCGCGCCGGGCCTTGATCGAAGCGGCCAAGGAATCGGAAGTGCTGGTGCCCGACGACCGCTTGCCCGACGATCGGCTGCATTGAGCAAAAAGGGGCCTTTTCAACCGGAGGACTTCATGGCGAAGCTGACTTACAAGATCGTCGAGCACGATGGCGGCTGGGCCTACAAGGTCGGCTCGACCTTCTCGGAGACGTTCCCCACCCACCAGGACGCGCTGCGCGCCGCCGAGATCGCTTCGGCCGAGCAGCAGATCGCCGGCACCACGGACGGCATCCAGTACGAGGACGCCGAAGGCAAGTGGCACGATGAACTGGCCGATGGCAGGGACCGGCCGCAAACCGAAGTTTCCGATTAGCATCTATTCCTGGGGCGGCTCTTGCCGCAGCGGCCGCGGATGCCCGCGAGGGCATCCTAGCCAGCCACCTGGAAAGCGCGCGGTCTGCGACTTGCCGCAATACTGATCGTTGACATTCTGCCCGGCATTGGCATCGGGTCCCGGCTAGCCCGCTTCGGCGTTCAGTCGATGGCTGAGAGGCTCTTCGTGGCAAAGGCGCGCGCGGCAATGCGCTTGATGAAGGCGGTGACGCGCTCCGGATCGATGAATTGCGGCATGTGGCCCAAACCGTCGACGGCCTCGAAATCGAGCCCTTTGAGCCTGTCCCGCATCGGTTCGCCATGTATAGCCATGCCAATGACGCGGTCGGCGGTGCCGAACAGAATGCCGGCAGGCATGGCGATCTCGCCATAGCGCTGCTCGATGCGGCCGAGATCCTGTTCCACCGCAACGACGTCGGTCGAGGTCGCATGGAAATGGGCGGGCCTCAACCCAAGCCAGCCGCCTCCTGCGGTCATATAGTCACCGGGAACGGCCTGCGGCGCGAAGATGAACCTCATTGTCGGCTCCGCGTATTTCAAACTCAACGGTATCGCCACCGTATATGCCATGATCCGGCGCAGCAGTCGCGAAGGAACGTAGAGCAAGTCGAATTTCTGGCGCGCCCTGGTTTCCAGATGCGTCAGGGGTGCCAGCAGGGCGATGCCAGAAATCGTCCCGGGGTGCTCCACCGCCAGCGTCAGCGCGATCGCGCCGCCCAGCGAATGACCAACGACCAGCGGCTTTTCCAACCCGAGCCTGTCGATGAAGCGCCGCACGATTTCGGCCTGCTCGGGCAGTCGCCCCGTGGCGTCGCCAGCCCGCACCGAATAGCCGGAGCCCGGACGGTCGAGCGCGATCAGGCGATAGCCTGGGCCGAAGCGGCCGAACAGCGTGTGGCGGAAATGGTGAAGTTGGGCGCCGAGCCCGTGCAGGAAGACGATCGGCCTGCCCTCGCCTTCCTCGACATAATGGATACGGTTGCCGTCGATCTCGACGAATTTTCCGCGCGCCGGTACCAGCCTCTCGGCCTTGGCGCCGATCCACCATGTCGCCAGCACAAGGCCGACAACCACGGCAACGGCGAGCAGGAGCAGGCCACCGAGCAGCCAGGACAAGATCGACAGCAGCATTTTTCCTCTCACTGGCAACGCAGGCAGCTTACCTGCCGCAGATGTCGCAGCAAGGCGCCGCCGTGGCATAGTGCTGGCGCATTGCCGCCGCTCCGTCGCCGCGCTATCTCAGGCGACCCTGTTTGCCGGAGCCTGTCATGCCTGAAATCGTCACCGCCGCCATGCTCGTCATCGGCGACGAGATCCTGTCGGGTCGGACCAAGGACAGGAACATCGGCCACCTCGCCGACATCATGACGGCCATCGGCATCGATCTCAAGGAAGTCCGCGTCGTTCCCGACGAGGAGGACGAGATCGTCGCCGCGGTCAATGCCGTGCGCGCCCGCTACACCTATGTCTTCACCACCGGCGGCATCGGCCCGACGCATGACGACATCACCGCGGATTCGATCGCCAAGGCATTCGGCGTGCCGTGCGAGTATGACACCAAGGCCTATGCGATGCTGGAGGCGAGCTACGCCGCGCGCGGCATCGAATACACCGAGGCGAGGAAGCGCATGGCGCGCATGCCGCGCGGCGCCGACCACATCGACAACCCGGTATCGGTCGCGCCTGGCTTTCGCATCGGCAACGTCCATGTCATGGCCGGCGTGCCGGCGATCTTCCAGGCCATGCTCGACAATGTCGTGCCGACGCTGAAGGCGGGCACCAAAATGCTGTCGGCGACCGTCCATTGCCCGTTCGGCGAAGGCCTCATCGGCGGCCCGCTGGCCGACATCCAGAAGGCGCATCCCGACACCATCATCGGCTCCTATCCGAAATATGGCGACGGCAAGTTCTGGACCGAGCTCGTCGTGCGCGCCCGCGACGAGGAGGCGCTGGGGGCCGCCCGCAAGGATGTCGAAGCCATGGTTGCCGGCTTCGCCGCTGCTGCCGGCTGATCGGCGATTGCGGCTCCCGGTCGGCCCGGAACCAAGCATGGCACTGTGACGTTTCCTTGGGCGCGCGCCGCATTGCGCCAACACGTTGAGGGACCCAGCATGCGCTTCAAGACCATCGTCGCCATTTTGCAGAACGAGCAGGACGCCGAGCGCGTGCTCGCTTGCGCCATCCCGCTTGCCGACCGCTTCCAGAGCCATCTCGTCGGCATCCATGCCGAAGCGCTGCCCGTTCCCTACACCTCGGCCACCGGCTTTCCGGACACCGAATTCCTGCAGGTGTCGGCCGAGATGAACCGCGAGCGCGCCGACAAGCTGGAGGCCCTGTTCCTGAGGCGTATCGAGGAGTCCGGCCTGTCCTTCGAGTGGCGCAGCCTCGAGAGCTTTTCCGGCGACAGCGCGCTGACCGGCATTTCCACCGTCCGCGCCGCCGACCTGATCATCGCCGCGCAGCGCGACACCGGCGGCGACCCGGGCGCCGACGTCGACACGCTCGTCTATGATGCCGGCCGGCCGGTGCTCGTGGTGCCGCATGAAGGGCCACTCCTTACAACTTTCAAGCGCGTGCTCCTGGCCTGGAACGGCAGCAAGGAAGCGGCACGCGCCGCCTTCGACGCCCTGCCCTTCATCAGCGAGGCCGAGAAGACGGACATATTGATCATCGATCCGCCTGAGTCGCTGGACGAGACCCCGGAAGCCGCCGGCGCCGAAATCGCCGCGGCGCTTTCCAGGCACGGTGCCACCGTCAGCGTGTCGGTGCAGAAGTCGAACGGCGCTTCCGTCGACGACCTCATCCAGACCCGCATTGCCGAGACCGGCGCCGATCTGCTCGTGCTCGGCGCCTACAGCCATTCCTGGCTGCGCCAGCTCTTGTTCGGCGGCGTGACGCGCACGGTGCTGCGCACCGCGCCGGTGGCAGCTTTCCTGTCGCGATAATCCCGACAAGCAAAGCGCGCGGGCTTAAGTCCACAGGCATGGCTTGTTGCGAGCTTGCCAAAGCCGGCATTTTCCCGCTAATTCCGCCTGCATTCCCTTGGATATCGTCACGCGCCTGGTCGCGTGCTGCGGAGTGCGTGAAAAATGTCCCTTCCCGAAAAAGCTTTCCCGGTCTCCTGGGACCAGTTCCACCGCGACGCCCGCGCGCTTGCCTGGCGGCTTGCCGGCGCCAGCAAGGGGCAGTGGAAGGCGATTGTCTGTATCACCCGCGGCGGCCTTGTGCCCGCCGCCATCATCTCGCGCGAGCTCGGCATCCGGGTGATCGAGACGGTCTGCGTCGCCTCCTATCACGACTACACCAGCCAGGGGCAGTTGCAGGTGCTGAAGGAGATCACGCCGGCGTTGCTCGCCGATGATGGCGCCGGCGTGCTGATCATCGACGACCTGACCGACACCGGCAAGACCGCGGGCATCGTGCGCGCCATGATGCCCAAGGCGCATTTCGCCACCGTCTACGCCAAGCCGAAGGGGCGGCCGCTGGTCGACACCTTCGTCACCGAGGTCAGCCAAGACACCTGGATCTATTTCCCCTGGGATATGGGCTTCACCTACCAGAAGCCGATCGCCGACGATCACGCCGGTTGATCGGTCATTTTTTCCACTGAAACGGTTCACGACGCATTTTTTTGCTGCGCATGAAATGCGCGCCGCAAGGCTATTTCACGCAATCGACTTTTCTTGGTGGAATTCAACAAGTTCCTGTGAAGTTTTTTACTTTTGTCGCGTATGATCGGAGGTAAGATTCGTGAGGCAACGAACGAGTCCGAGGGCTGGGGCTAGCTTCTCCGATGCTGACAAGGCCAACGACGCATAACCATCTGGCCGAAAGAGTCCGGCGACTCTTCGGCAGCGCGCCTTGCCGCCTGCAGGTTGCCGCCCTGCCCTGGCGCGAGGCCGAAAATGGTGTCGAGATCATGCTGATCACCAGCCGCGACACCGGCCGCTGGGTGCTGCCCAAGGGCTGGCCAGAGGCCAAGGAGCCGCTTAGCGAGGCGGCCGCGCGCGAGGCCGGCGAGGAAGCCGGATTGCGCGGCACCGTCTCCCATCTTGAAGCCGGCCGGTATTTCTACGCCAAGGTGCTGGCTTCCGGTGAGGAAGTGCCTTGCGAGGTGCTGGTCTACCCGTTGCGGGTCGACCGCATCGCCGACCGCTGGAAAGAAAAGCGCGCGCGCACCCGCAAATGGGTGAGCTCCGCCGAAGCTGTGCGCATGGTCAACGAGCCGGACCTCTGCCAGATCATCGCCTATTTCTGCGCCGACCCGCACAAATTCGCGTGAGTTGGCCACCAAACGCCATTGCCGGCGGGCAAGGCTTTGGCGTGGGCATTGCCGTACGCAAGGATGGCCCCTAGATTCGATTCGGCTGCCTTGGCGTTTTGGTGATGACGAATACCGCACGACCCCTCGAGGACAATTCCGACGATCTTCGGCGTAAGCACCGACAGCGTGTGCTCAAGGGCGGCTCGATCATCACCGGCATCCAGAATTCCGAGATCAGCTGCACCTTGCGCAACCAGAATGACGGCGGCGCCGAGCTGAAGGTCGCGCCGGACGCCCACGTTCCCGATCGCTTCCTGCTCTACGTGCCGGTCGACGGCGTCGCCTATCGGTCTGAGGTCCGCTGGCGCCGCAACGACCGCGTCGGCGTCCAATTCAGCGGCACCGAGCCGAAGCCGAAGCTGCACTACGGCTGATCGCCGTCGCCCAGGCCAGGTCTCGCCGGACCGGGTCGTTCCTCTCCGTATCGAAATAAAGGGCACCCCGGACCGGGACGGCACGGAATGCCCTTCGCCTCAGATCACCAGGCCCTTGGTCAGTTCGAGCGCCTGGCGCTCGAACAGGCGGCGGTAGATGCCGCCGTTCAACCGGATCAGCTGGTCGTGCGAGCCCTCCTCGATGATGCGGCCGCGATCGAACACCAGCAGCCGGTCGAGCGCCCTGACCGTCGACAGCCGGTGCGCGATGACCAGCGTCGTGCGGCCGACCATCAGCCGCTCCATCGCCTGCTGGATCAGCACTTCCGATTCCGAATCGAGGCTGGACGTCGCCTCGTCGAGGATCAGGATGCGTGCATCGGCGAGGAAGGCGCGCGCTATCGCCACCCGCTGCCGCTCGCCGCCCGACAGCTTCACGCCACGCTCGCCCACCAGCGTGCCATAGCCTTTCGGCAGGTCGCAGATGAAGTCATGCGCGCTCGCCAGCCGCGCCGCATGCTCGATCTCGGCCTGGGTGGCGCTGGGCCGGGCATAGGCGATGTTCTCGGCAAGCGACCGATGGAACAGGATCGGCTCTTGCTGGACGATGGCGATCTGCGCGCGCAGCGATGCCTGCGCCACCTCGGAAATATCCTGGCCGTCGATCAGGATCCTGCCGGCGTTCACGTCGTAGAGGCGCTGGATCAGCTTGACGAAGGTCGTCTTGCCCGAACCGGAATGGCCGACCAGTCCGACGCGCTCGCCGGAGGCGATCTCGACCGAGAAATCGCGATAGAGCGGCAGCCGGTGGTTGCCATAGTGGAAGGTGACCCTGTCGAACCTGATGCGCCCATCGTTGATGCGGATCGGCCCGGCCGCCGGCCGGTCCTCGATGCCGAGCGGTTCGGCCTGGAAGTCGACCAGTTCCTCCATGTCGTTTATCGAGCGCTGCAGATTGCGGATATGCGTGCCGATGTCGCGCAGATAGCCTTGCAGCACGAAGAACGAAGTCAGCACGAAGGCGACGTCGCCGGCGCTGGCCTGCCCCCAGGCCCACAGCATCAGCGCCAGACCGATGACGGCGGTCCTCAGCAGTAGAAGCATCGTGCCCTGCGTGGTGCCGTTGACGGTGCCGCGCACCCAGGTGCGGCCCGTGCGGGCGCGCCATTTGGCGACGACCCTTGCAAGCCGCGCCTCCTCGCGCGTCTCGGCGCCGAAGCCCTTGACCACGGCATTGCAGCTCACCGCATCGGCCAGCGAGCCGCCAAGCCGCGTGTCCCAGGTGTTGGCGAGCCGGGCGGCCGGCGCGACATAGCCAAGTGACAGCGTCGCCGTCACCGTGATGAACAGCCCCGAGCCGACGGCGACCACCGCGCCCATAAGCGGCCAGAACCAGCCGAGCAGCAGCGTCGAACCGACGAGCATGACGACCGACGGCAAGAGCGCGATCAGGATTGTGTCGTTGAGCAGGTCGAGCGCCCACATGCCGCGCGTGATCTTGCGCACGGTCGAACCGGCGAAGCTGTTGGCATGCCAGTCGGTGGAAAAGCGCTGGACGCGATGGAAGGCGTCGGCCGCGATATCGGCCATCATCTTCAGCGTCAGCTCGACGATGGCCATGAAGGCGGCGTTGCGCAGCACGACGCCGGTCAGCGCCAGGGCAACCAGCATCCAGAAAGCCGAAATCGCCGCGTTCCAGGCGACGGCATCGGCTGCACTGCCATTGGCGACGGCGTCGACCAGCCGGCCGGAATAGAGCGGCGTCAGCACGTCGGCCAGCGTCGACAGCAGGAAGGCGCCCATGATTAGCGAAAGCCGCCACGGCTGGCGCCGCCAATGGCCGAGCGTGAAGCCGAGCACGCTGCGGAAAGCGTCGGCGCGCAGGTCGATTCGAAAACGAGCCATGATGTCATCCGGGCGCAAATGTGCCCGGTCCCGGTAAGATGGAATTGAGAAAAACCGCGTCGGCGCCAATCTGGCGCCCGGAATACGGAGGTTCAGCATAGTGGCGGCTCGCCCATATGCAGGCGGCGACCTGCAGCGGCAAATGCCTCTCCTCGATCGAAGCTTTGTCGCGAAGGCAAGCCTTCGCGAGGCGACGATCAGGACCTAGGCTTCGCGGCCTCGCATAACGATTTCAAATCGTGGCATTCGGTTCCTCCTGGTGGAGAATCGCGGAGACGTTCTTATAGAGACGCTCTTGCGCATCGCCAAGACAGACCGCGGGCGAATGCGCATCTGGTCCAAGCAGTGAGACGATTTTGCAACAACGGCCGGTTGTACCGTGGCTGTTCAGGCTGGGCAGGAAAAAAGCGTCTACCGCCCGTCCCTGAACCGGTTGGTGATCGGGTAGCGGCGGTCGCGGCCGAAATTCTTTCGGGTGATCTTCACGCCCGGCGCGGCTTGCCGGCGCTTGTATTCGGCGATGTAGAGCAGGTGCTCGACCCGCGCCACCGTCGCCCGGTCATGGCCGCGCGCGACGATGTCGTCGACGCCCATCTCGTTCTCGACCAGGCACTCCAGAATGTCGTCGAGCACCGGATAGGGCGGCAGCGAGTCCTGGTCGGTCTGGTTCTCGCGCAGCTCCGCCGACGGCGCCTTGTCGATGATGTTCTTCGGGATCACCTCGCCGGAAGGACCGAGCGCGCCCGGCGGCACATGGCTGTTGCGCCAGCGCGACAGGGCGTAGACCTGCATCTTGTAGAGGTCCTTGATCGGGTTGAAGCCGCCATTCATGTCGCCGTAAAGCGTGGCGTAGCCGACCGACATCTCGCTCTTGTTGCCGGTGGTGACGACCATCGAACCGAACTTGTTGGAGATCGCCATCAGGATGGTGCCGCGCGCGCGGCTCTGCAGGTTCTCCTCTGTGATGCCTTCCTTGGTGCCTTCGAACATCTGCGTCAGCGCGTGCAGAAAACCTTCGACCGGCTCGAAGATCGGCACGATGTCATAGCGGCAGCCGAGCGCGCGGGCGCAGTCCTCGGCATCCTTGAGCGAATCCTTCGAGGTATAGCGATAGGGCATCATCACGGCGCGCAGCCGCTCCTCGCCCAGCGCATCGACGGCAAGCGCGGCGCAGATCGCCGAATCGATGCCGCCGGAAAGGCCGAGCACGACGTTCTTGAAGCCGTTCTTGTTGACGTAGTCGCGCAAGCCTAACATGCCGGCCCGATAGTCGGCCTCCTCCCGCTCCGGGATCTTCGACATCGGCCCTTCGGAGCAGACCCAGCCATCCTGCGTGCGCTTCCAGGTGGTGACGTCGACCGCCTCCTCGAACTGGCTCATCTGGAAGGCGAGCGTCTTGTCCGCGCCTATGGCAAAGGAAGCGCCGTCGAAGATCAGCTCGTCCTGGCCGCCGAGCTGGTTGGCGTAGATCATCGGCAGGCCGCATTCGATGATTTGGCGGATGACGACCTGGTGGCGGATGTCGATCTTGGCGCGGTAATAGGGCGAGCCGTTCGGCACCAGCAGGATCTCGGCGCCGCTTTCGGCCAGCGTCTCGCAGACGGCGACCTCGCCCCAGATGTCCTCGCAGATCGGAATGCCGATGCGCACGCCGCGGAAATTGACCGGTCCCTGCAATTCCGGCCCGGCCTGGAAGACGCGCTTCTCGTCGAATTCGCCGTAGTTCGGCAGATCGAGCTTGTAGCGCTCGGCGAGGATCTTGCCGCCATCGGCGACGATGATCGAATTGTGCGTGCCGCTCTTGCGCTTCAGGGGCGTGCCGATGATGACGCCGGGACCGCCATCGGCAGTGTCCTTGGCGAAATCTTCCGCGGCCTTCTCACAAGCCTTCAGGAAAGCCGGCTTCAGCACCAGATCCTCCGGCGGATAGCCGGCGAGGAAGAGCTCGGTGTAGAGCACGATGTCGGCGCCCTGTCGGGCGGCGTCCGCGCGCGCCTCGCGCGCCTTGGCGAGATTGCCGGCGACGTCGCCGACAGTCGGATTGAGCTGGGCGATGGCGATGCGCAGGATGTCGGGCTTCTTGGTCATGCCTGCGGGTTTAGCGCGGCAAATTTCGCCGGGCAATGGCGTTCGCTTGGGCCACTATGCCCAGCGGGCCAATGTCCCGAAATCCTATTCGCCCATATATTCTCGCAAGGCTTCCGGCGAGTGGTTCTCGCCGATCGACATCGAAAGTATTCGGGAAATGTGCCGGCGCGGCAGGCCGGTTTCAGCCGACCATCGATTGATCTGCGCCTGGATCTTGTCGAGGTCCCGCTTCGAGGTCGGGTTCTCGGCGATGTCGATACCGGCATCGCGCAGTGCCGCCGCCATGTCGGTCGAGACGATGAAGGTGTCCCACTCCAGCCAGCGCAGGAAGTACTGGCCGGTGTTGCCGCCAAGCCGGCTGCCATGCTTGCCAAGCCAGGCGGTCAGCCCGACCTGGTCGTCGGCCGGCCAGGCGGCGAGGAATTTGCCGAAGCCGCCATGCTCCTTCGACACGCGCTCGACGAAGGCGGCATTGTCGCGGACGGACCTGATCTTCTGCGGATTGCGCACGATGCGCTTGTCGGAGGCCAGTTCGTGCCAGAAATCGTCGGGCTGGAACAACAGCCGCTTCGGCTCGAAGCCGAGGAACGCCTCCTCGAAACCCGGCCACTTCTGCTCGATGACGCGCCAGACGAAACCGGCTGCGAAAATGCGCTCGGCCATGGTCGACAGGATGCGGTCATCCCCGATCTTCGCCACGGCCTTGTTGTCCGGCATCGGCCCGAGCAACGATTGAAGCGCTGCTTCCCCGCCCTTGCGCTTCGCCGCGCGGGCGCGGATTTTCTGGAAATCGGCCATGGGTATCCTCGCGGGTTCGCGTCAATGTAACACTTCCCGTTCGGGCCGGCAGCCTCTACCTCTATGCAAGCTTTCATGACGGAGGGCGACATGAACAAGACAATCGATGACCTGGCCAACCGCTGGCTCAAACGCCGGCTGGATGGCCTCGGCCAGATCGAGAGCCGGGTGCTGCAAAGCGCGCTCGATCGCACCACCATCTCGAAGGACACCAACAAGGCCATCGCCTTTCACCAGACGTTCGGCGACCGCGTCGCTGACACCATCGCCCGCATCGGCGGTTCATGGTCGTTCATCCTGACCTTCGTCGCCTTCCTGATCCTGTGGACCTGCGGCAATGTCTGGCTGCTGTCGCGCGCCGCCTTCGACCCTTACCCCTTCATCTTCCTCAACCTCGTGCTGTCGATGATCGCAGCACTGCAGGCGCCGGTGATCATGATGTCGCAGAACCGCCAGACCGAGCGCGACCGCATCGACGCCGCCCACGACTATGAGGTCAATCTCAAGGCCGAGATCGAGATCATGGCGCTGCACGAGAAGCTGGACGAACTGCGCCACAGCGAGCTGATAGGCATGCGCGACGAGATCGTGCGGCTGGCCGAGCAGGTCAGACGCATCGACGAAAAGCTGTCGGCGCGACAAAGCCCCTGATGACCGAGGCCATCCATCACCTCATCGAGCAGTACGGGCTGGTCGCGGTCTTCCTGGGCTGCGTCGCCGAAGGCGAAAGCGCTGCCATCCTCGCCGGCTTCTTTGCCCATCAGCATGTCTTCGTGGCCTGGCAGGCTTTCCTGGCTGCGGCCATCGGCGCCTTCGCCGGTGACACCTTCTTCTTCATCCTCGGCCGCAGCTTCGCCGATCATCCCTATGTGCTCAGGCTGAAGGCACGGCCAGGCTTCAGCCATGCCTTCCGTCTCGTCTCCTCCCATCCCAACATCTTCGTGCTTTCGAACCGCTACATCTACGGCATGCGCCTGGTCGGCGGCGTCGCCGCCGGCTTCGCCAGCATCACAGTGAAGCGCTTCGTCCTCCTCAATGCCATCTCGTCGCTGGTCTGGGCGGCGCTGTTTTGCACGGTCGGCTACGTCTTCGGACTGGGCGCCGAACGCATCGTCGGCCAGGCGCTGGCGCGTCACGAACGGCTGCTGACCGCGCTGGCGATCGGCCTTGCCGTCGCCATCCTCGCCTGGTTCCTCGCCCATAGCGTCGCCAAGAAGGAGCGCGCCAACGACGCAAGGGATGGTCAGAGCGAGGCCAAATAGGCTCAGTCGATGTCGGTCTCGGCGTCGAGCGCGCCGTCGCCACGGTCGAGGATCAGCGGGATGATCAAATCCTCTTCGTCGGCCAGATGCCTTGTGAGCATGGCGATCAGCCGGCTGTTCTCATCGGCATAGGCATCGGCCGCAAAGCGCTGTCTGTCCTCGCTCTCCTGCAGCGTCCGGATGAAGGCATTCGCCGCCTCGGCATTGCGCTCCAGCCCCTCATGGATGGTGTGATGATCGGCATCGAGGATCTCGAAGCCGCGCTTCAACCGGGGCTCGGCCTTGGCGAAAGCCGGAAAGTACTGATAGTCCTCGACATTGTGGTGGCCGTCGAGATTGCCAAGGAAATGGTTCAGCCGCGGCGCGAACCAGCGCGCGAAGTCCGGCGCTGTCAGCCTGCCCTCGCGATAATTGCCAATGCCGTCGGTGAGCATGCCGCCGAGCTCGCGGAACATGTCGTGCCGCCCAAGCCACATATTGGCGAGGCCATGAATATTGCCGTGGCCCTGCCAGGTCTCGCGCGGATATTTTTGCGTCAGCCAGCGCAGATCGTCCGGCAGGCCGGCTCGCTCGAGCAACAGAAAATCAGCGGCGTCCGACATGACGGTCTCCTTTGGTAACCGTCATGTAGGAAGCGCTATACTAAATCGGTAGTCCCGTGATGCGCTCGATAATGGCGATGCCCCAGACGCCGGCTACGATCAGCACCGAGATCAGCACCGCCAGCGAACCGCAATCCTTGGCGAGCTGGATGTCGACATTGAACTCGCGGCTGAAGGCGTCGCAGGCAGCCTCGATGCCGGTGTTGAGCACTTCGACCATGATCAGCAGCAGCACCGCGCCGATCAGCAGCGCGTAGCCGCGCCACGACACCGAGATGAACCAGCCCGCCGGCAGGGCAAGGGTGAGCAGCATCAGCTCCTGCTGGAAGGCCTTTTCGTGGGCAGCCAGCTTGCGGAACGCCCGCACCGAGTTGAAGAAAGCATCGATCAGCCGCTGCATGCCCAAATCCCCTTTCCGAGTGACCGGCAGGGGATATAGCAACGGCTGGATCAATGGAATAAGGCAGTGCCGGCAAAAATCACGCGCTCTGCCGCTTTGCTTGCTTGCCGGTCATTCGGCGGCCTCACCGGCGACCTTGACCGAGGGCGACGATTTCTCGAACTGCGGCAGCCCGTTGTCGATCGAATAATAGTCGCCCTTGTCGCCAACGAAGATATGGCTTTCCCCGGCAAGTCCGGACGGCCTGTCGAAGGCGCCGGCCATGATCGAAATCTGGTCCAGCTCGTTGTGCTTCCAGAAGAGCAGCGAGCCGCAGATGCGGCAAAATCCGCGCCTGGCGACATCGGACGCGCCATACCAGCTGAGCACCTCGGCTCCCTCTATGTCGACATCGGCATCCTTGGCCGATGTCGCCGCGACGAAATGGCCGCTCTGCCTGCGGCATTGCGAGCAGTGGCAGTAGACGACACCGCGCAGGGCTCCCCTCGTCCTGAAGCGCACCGCTCCGCACAGGCATGCTCCGCTGTGTTTTTCGTCCATCCCCGGTCTCCTTCGAATTCCTCTCGCGCTGGTGGCAGGATTCCAGTTTTGCGCCCGCCGGGCACCGGCAAATGCGACACCCGCGGGACGTGTTTCGCCCTGCACCTGCATAAGGGGCTATTACATCCTGAGGTAGAGAAAACCGTGCTGAAATCCGTCCCATTAAGGAAACTTTAGCGCGCTCGCATCTATGGTCGTTATGAGTGAAGGTCGTGAGCGGGGACGCGATACTTCTCGTGTCTGGCATTTCCGGTCGCACTCCCCTCATGGCGACACCGGCACGCGCAGGTCTGCGGTGGTTCTTGAGGAGTGAACAGAACATGCAGCCGGCTTTCGTTCCAAATGACAGGAACACCGACATTGCGAGCACCGTCGTGGCGACCATGCGCCAGCTCGGCGTGCTTGGCCTGCCGCGCAACTACGAGATCTTCTACGAGGCGCTGAGCGGCAGCAACCACGAACTCAGCCTGGCCGTCGTCTCGCTCAGCAACCGGCCGACCCAGGAGGATCTCGACCGCATCGGCCGTACCTTCTTTGCCCAGCATCATGGCCCCGGCATCGTCGAGCACGCGCGCGACGTCATCGCCAAGGAGCTCGAGGACATTGCCTCGCTCTTGCGCAGCGAGCGATCCCACATCGAAAAATACGGCCGCATCCTCGACGAGACGTCGAGCGGGCTCGGCAACCGCAGCATGCTGTCGCAGGACCTGCTGCAGAAGATCGTCACCGCCATGTCGGCGGCCACCAACTCGACGATCGACCATGGCAGGCAAGTGGCGAGCACGCTCAGCGAAAAGACCGCCGAGCTCGAGAGCGTCAAGTCGAAGCTCGAGGAGTACAAGCGGCTCGCCGACACCGATCCCTTGACGCAGGTCTGGAACCGCCGCGCCTTCGACAAGGAAATCACCAGGATCTACAACTCCAACAAGGGCATCCTGTTCAATGCCCTGATCCTCGCCGACATCGACCGTTTCAAGGACATCAACGACCGCTTCGGCCATCCGGTCGGCGACAGGATCATCCAGATCATCGCCGAGATCTTCCAGACCAGCATTCGCGGCGACATGTTCGTTGCCCGCACCGGCGGCGAGGAATTTGCCCTCATCGTCGAGGGCGCCAGCGAGGATACTACCTTCGAGATCGCCGAGCGCATCAGGAAGCTTATCGAGCAGACGCCGTTCACCAGCAGCCAGACCGGCACCAATTACGGCACGGTGACCGTGTCGATGGGCATTTGCATGGCGTCCGAGGCCGAAAGCCCCGAGGACCTCTACACCAAGGCCGACCGGGCGCTCTATCGTTCGAAGGTCGGCGGCCGCAACCGCGTGACCAGGCATTCGGCGATGGCCGCCCGCGCCGGCAAGAGCTGGCTGCTCTACAAGAAGGACTGAGTTTTCGTGCCGATCCTCGGCCTGCCCGCGAAAATGTTTCGCGGCAATCCCTTTCCATGTGAATTTTTTTAGCCTATATTTTCCATGGAAAGGAGGACGCCATGCCATCCGTGCAACCTCATATCGCCAGCGGCACGGCCGAAAACGCCGTCGTCACCAAGGCCACGCTGCGCGCCGCCGAACTGCTCGACGTCACCGCCAGGGTGCTGGCGTCGATCATCGGTGTCTCCGAAGCCACGGTTTCGCGCATGCGCAAGCAGGATTTCCTGCTCGAGCGCGGCACCAAGCCGTTCGAGCTGGCCGTCCTGTTTGTCCGGCTGTTTCGTTCTCTCGACGCCATCGTCGGCGGCGACGAGGGCATCGCCCGGGCCTGGCTGAAGAACGCCAACACGGCTTTCGACGGCGCCCCGATCGAGAAAATCCAGACGATAGCAGGACTTGTCGATGTCATCGCCTATCTGGACTCCCGACGCGCTCTCGTCTGAATCCATCCGGCTCGAAGGCAAATACTGGCGCATGGTCGAGGCGCAGCACCGCGTCTCGACACTGAAGGTCGTCGACACGCTGGACGAGCAGGCCCTGCTGGAAGAGCTGATCGAGGAGACCAAGCCGCAGATCCCGCTCGAATGCCGGCACCTCCATTATCTGCTGGCGACGCCCTTTCGCTACGGCTCGGTCTATCCGCATGGCTCGCGCTTTCGCCGCGCCGGCCGGACCAGGGGCGTCTACTATGCGGCGGAGACCATGTTCACGGCCGTCGCCGAGATGGCGTTCTACCGCTTGCTGTTCTTCGCCGAATCCCCTGACACGCCCTGGCCGCGCGACGCCGCCGACTACACCGCATTCGCCGCCGCCATCAAATGCGCCGCCGGCATCGACCTGACGAGGCCGCCGCTCGATCGCGACGCGGCCGTATGGACGCATCCGACCGACTACGCCGCTTGCCAGGCCATCGCCGATGTCACGCGCGAGGCCGGGCTGGAGGCGATCCGCTACCGCTCGGCGCGTGACCCGAAAGGCGCCAACATTGCGCTGTTGACGTGCAAGGGCTTCGCCAAGCCGAAACCGCTGGATCCGCAGACATGGCGCATCCGCCTCGGCGCCTTCGGCGTGCAGGCGATCTGCGAATTTCCGGAGAAGCGGATCGAATTCTCCAGGGCGGCCTTTACCGATCCGCGGCTTGCCAGGCTGCGCTGGGAACGTGGGCGCTAGAGCATGATCCCGAAAACTGGGAACCGGTTTTCGGAAAAGATCATGCTCCAACAAAGAGTTGGATCGGGATGACGATCCAACGAAACGCCCTCCTGATCTAAGCCAATATGTTCACGGCCCGCGCCGCCACCAGTGCGATTGTCAGCAGCGAGATCAACGCCTCCGCCATCATCAAGAGCTTGGCGCGCTGGGTAAGCGGCAAGGTGTCGGTCGGCGAGAATGCCGTCGCGTTGGTGAATGCCAGGAAGGCATAGTCGACGAAGCCGGGCAGCCAGCCGCGGATCTCGCGGTCGGGCAGCGTCATTTGCGGGAACAGGAAATCGGCCTGCGCGCGCTTGACCAGCCCACAGGTCGGCGGCCCGCCCCGGTCCGTGCTCCAGAACCAGAGCGCGAAGACGATGACGTTGGTGACCCAGATATTCAGCGCATCGACAAGCAGCGTGCTGCCGGCGCCGGCATGGCCTTCGAGCAGCGCCCTGACCAGGAAGACCAGCGCCCCGCAGTTCATGATGCTGATGACGCCGGTGAGGACCAGCGCGGTGCGGCGGATGTAAAGGCGAAACCGGCCGATCGCGTACCAATGTTCGTGGTCGACGGCCTTCTGTGTCGCCATTTGCGTCCACGCCGTCGCGACCGACAAGGGCACCAGCAGCACCGCCTCGATCGCAGGCGCTAGCCAGCGTGGGCCGAACGACAGGTCGTTTATGACCAGAAGCTGCAGGCAGATGATGACGAGGACCGCCGCGCGTGCCGACCAGAAATCAAGCGCGCGGTGGTGGATGACGGCATGCTCGTGACGCATGATGAATGCAGGAACCAGTTGCGGTGGACGATGCAGTTCCACCCAATCTTGGTCTTGCAGTGGTCGCGCCAGAACACATTATCGTAAGTCTGACGTTACCGGGCTCGGCCCCGAAACGAAAAAGGCGCCGGATTTCTCCGGCGCCCTTGACTGGATCCAAACCAGCAAGCGGTTCAGCCGTTGGCAACCTGCTTGTGCTGGACCGTATGGCTCTTCTTGAGCAGGTCCGAGACCAGGAAGGCGAGCTCGATCGCCTGGTCGGCGTTGAGGCGCGGATCGCAATGCGTGTGGTAGCGGTCCTGCAGGTCTTCCGCGGTGATGGCGCGAGCGCCGCCGGTGCATTCGGTGACGTTCTTGCCGGTCATCTCGACATGGATGCCGCCGGGATGCGTGCCTTCGGCCCGGTGCACCTCGAAGAAGGTCTGCACCTCCTTCAGGATGCGGTCGAACGGCCGCGTCTTGTAGCCGGCGGCCTCGATCGTGTTGCCATGCATCGGGTCCGAGGACCACACCACGCTGCGGCCTTCCTTCTGCACTGCCCGCACCAGCTTCGGCAGATGCTCGGCCACCTTGTCGGAACCGAAGCGCGCGATCAGCGTCAGCCGTCCCGGCTCATTTTCCGGATTGAGCAGGTCGATCAGTTCCAGCAAACCGTCCGGCGTCAGCGACGGGCCGCATTTCAGGCCGAGCGGGTTCTTGATGCCGCGGCAATATTCGACATGGGCATGGTCGGGCTGGCGCGTGCGGTCGCCGATCCAGATCATGTGGCCCGACGTCGCATACCAGTCGCCCGAGGTCGAATCGACGCGCGTGAGCGCTTCCTCGTAGCCCAGCAGCAGCGCCTCGTGGCTGGTGTAGAAATCGGTCTCGCGCAACGCGAAGTTGGTCTCCGAGGTGATGCCGACGGCCTTCATGAAGTCCATCGTCTCGGTGATGCGGTTGGCGAGCGACTCGTATTTTTCGCCCTGCGGGCTGTCGGACACGAAGCCGAGCATCCAGCGATGCACATTCTCCAGGCTGGCATAGCCGCCCTGGGCAAAGGCGCGCAGCAGGTTGAGCGTCGCCGCCGACTGGCGGTAGGCCATTTCCTGCCGGGCGGGGTCTGGGATGCGCGACCTGGCGTCGAACTCGATGCCGTTGATGATGTCGCCGCGATAGCTGGGCAGCGTTACGCCGGCCTTGGTCTCGTTGTCGGACGAGCGCGGCTTGGCGAACTGGCCGGCGACGCGGCCAACCTTCACCACCGGCTGCGCGCCGGCGAAGGTCAGAACGACGGACATCTGCAGGAAGACGCGGAAGAAGTCGCGGATGTTGTCCGCGCCGTGCTCGGCGAAGCTTTCGGCGCAATCGCCACCCTGGAGCAGGAAGGCGTCGCCGGCGGCGACGGCAGCCAACTGCTTCTTCAGCTTGCGCGCCTCACCAGCAAAAACCAGCGGCGGAAAGGTGGCGAGCTGGGCTTCCGTGTTCTTCAGCGCGGCAAGGTCCGGATAGGCGGGAACCTGCTTGATCGGCTTTTCTCTCCACGAATTCGGCGACCATTTCGTCATCGTTGCACCCAAACGCCCTTCAGCGGCAATTCCAGGAAAACTGTGATCTCCGTGCGGAATTGCATCAAACAAACAGATGAACGGGCACCCTCGCCCGCCATTCCCGCCCCTATATGGGGTGGCGGCTGCATACACGAAGCCGAATTCCTATTCTAGACCGGAATTTCAGCACTGGCGAATGCGCCGAACGGGCTATGCTGCCTTATCGACCAGCCGCGCCAGCTGCGTCATCACCACGGCCGAGCCGGCCAGCCGCTTTTCGGCGTTCGGCCAGTCGCGGATGAAGACGACGCTGTGGTCTGGCCGGATCTTGGCCAGCGAACCCTGCTCGCCGATGAACTTGACCAGCCCGACCGGGTTGGGGAATTCGCGCTTGCGGAAATGGATGACGACGCCCTTGGGGCCTGCGTCGAGCTTTTCGACATTGGCCCTGCGGCAGAGCGCCTTGATGAACACGATCTTCAACAGATGCGTCACCTCTTCCGGCAGCGGTCCGAAACGGTCGATCAGCTCGGCGCCGAAGGCGTCGATCTCCTCGGTGTTCTCGAGGTCGCCGAGGCGGCGGTAGAGCGCCAGCCTGAGCTGCAGGTCCGGCACATAGCTTTCCGGGATCATCACCGCCGTGCCGACGGCGATCTGCGGCGACCAGCCGCCGTCCTGCACCTCGCCGGAATCCTTCACTTCGGCCACCGCCTCCTCCAGCATCTGCTGGTAGAGCTCGAAGCCGACCTCCTTGATGTGGCCGGACTGCTCTTCGCCCAGCAGATTGCCGGCGCCGCGAATATCGAGGTCGTGGCTGGCGAGCTGGAAGCCGGCGCCGAGCGTGTCGAGCGACTGCAGCACCTTCAGCCGCCGCTCGGCGGTGTCGGTCAGCTTGCGGTTGGCCGGCAGCGTGAACAGCGCATAGGCGCGCACCTTCGAACGGCCGACGCGGCCGCGCAGCTGGTAGAGCTGCGACAGGCCGAACATGTCGGCGCGATGGATGATCAGCGTGTTGGCGGTCGGGATGTCGAGACCGGACTCCACGATGGTCGTCGACAGAAGCACGTCGTACTGGCCGTCGTAGAAGGCGTTCATGATGTCGTCGAGCTCGCCCGGCGGCATCTGGCCGTGCGCCACCGCGACTTTCAGCTCCGGCACCGATTGCTTCAGGAAATCATGGATCTCGGCGAGATCGCTGATGCGCGGCACAACATAGAAGGAGTGGCCGCCGCGATAGCGCTCGCGCAGCAGCGTCTCGCGGATGACTAGCGGATCGAAGGGCGAGATGAAGGTGCGCACCGCCATGCGGTCGACCGGCGGCGTGGCGATCAGCGACAGCTCGCGCACGCCGGTCAGTGCCAGTTGCAGCGTGCGCGGGATCGGCGTCGCCGACAGCGTCAGCACGTGCACGTCGCTCTTCAGGTCCTTCAGCCGCTCCTTGTGCTTGACGCCGAAATGCTGCTCCTCGTCGATGATCAGCAGGCCGAGATTCTTGAACGAGATCGCCGACCCCAGCAGCGCATGCGTGCCGACGACGATGTCGACCGTGCCCTCGGCGATGCCCTTCTTGGTTTCGGCCAGTTCCTTGGAGCCGACCAGCCGCGAAGCCTGCGCGACGCGGATCGGCAGGCCGGAGAAGCGCTGCGAGAAGGTCTTGAAGTGCTGGCGCGACAGCAGCGTCGTCGGCACCACCACCGCGACCTGGAAACCTTCCATGGCGGCAATGAAGGCGGCGCGCAGCGCCACCTCGGTCTTGCCGAAGCCGACATCGCCGCAGACCAGCCGGTCCATCGGCTTGCCGGCGCCGAGATCGTCCATGACAGAATCGATCGCGCCCTGCTGGTCGTCGGTCTCCTCATAGGGGAAGCGCGCCGAGAACTCGCCATAGAGGCCTTCGGCGGGGATCATGGCGGGCGCCGAGCGCATCTGCCGCTCTGCCGCGATGCGGATCAACTGCCCGGCCATGTCGAGCAGGCGCCGCTTCAGCCGCGCCTTGCGCGACTGCCAGGCGCTGCCGCCAAGCTTGTCCAGCGTCGCCTCGGCCGAATCCGAGCCGTAGCGCGACAGAAGCTCGATGTTCTCGACCGGCAGGAACAGCCGGTCGTCGCCGGCATAGTGGATTTCCAGGCAGTCATGCGGCGCACCGACCGCCTCGATGGTGCGCAGGCCGATGAAGCGGCCGATGCCGTGGTCGGTATGGACGACGATGTCGCCAGACGACAGCGACGAGGCTTCGGCAATAAAGTCTGATGCGCGCTTCTTGCGCTTGGAGCGCCGGATCAGCCGGTCGCCGAGGATGTCCTGCTCGGCAACGACGACCAGTCTCTCGGTCTCGAAGCCGGATTCGAGCGGCAGCACGGCAAGGCCCGCCTGCCCCGGCTCGAGCTTTTCCGCCTCGGCAAGCGTCGCCACCGGCTTCAAATTGCCAAGATGATGCTCGGCCAGGATCTGGCCGAGCCGGTCGAGCGAGCCCTCGGTCCAGCCGGCGACGACGACGCGGCGGCGCGCGGCGCGCTCGTCGGCGATGTGCTTCACCACGACATCGAAGACGTTGATGTTGGGATCGGCGCGTTCCTCGGCGAAGCTGCGGCCATGCCGCGCGCCGGCATGGAAAACCTTTTTGCCCCCCACATCGGGCGCATCGAAGACGGTGAAGTCGATGTCTTCGCGCGGGCCAAGGGACGCCTTGAGATTCTCCGGCGAGAGATAAAGCAGGGCCGGCGCCACCGGCTTGTAGGGCACCGCGTCCTTCAGCGCGCCGTCGGCCTGCTTGCGGCGCGCTTCGTAGTGGTCGAGGATCAGCGTGTGGCGTTCGGCCAGCGCCTCATGCGCCAGATGGTCGAAGACCACGGGCACGTCGGGCAGATAGTCGAACACCGTCTCCAGCCGCTCGTAGAAGAACGGCAGCCAGTGCTCCATGCCGGCAAAGCGCCGCCCTTCGCTGACCGCGGCATAGAGCCCGTCGTCGCGCGACGGCGCGCCGAACGCCTCGATATAGGCGCGGCGGAAGCGGCTGATCGTCTCCGGGGTTAGCGCCACTTCGCTCATCGCCTGCAGCGCCATCGACGTGCGCTGGCCGGTGGTGCGCTGCGTGGCGGCGTCGAAGACGCGGATCGATTCCAGCGTGTCGCCGAAGAAATCGAGCCTGAGCGCCTCACTCCAGCCGGGTGCGTAAAGATCGAGGATGCCGCCGCGCACCGCGAACTCGCCGACGCCGCGCACCGTCGGCACCCGCTCGAAGCCGGAGGTTTCGAGCCGCGACACCAGCGCATTCATGTCGATCTGGTTGCCGGGCCTGGCGTGGAACGTCTGCGCTTCGATCAGATCGGCGGGCGGAATGCGCTGCAGCAGCGCATTGGCGGTGGTGAGGATGACGGCCCGGTGCGGCTTCCTGGCCAGCGCGATCATGGCGGCGAGCGCGTCGAGCCGGCGCGCGGCCGCGTCCGAACCGGGCGAGACGCGGTCGTAGGGAAGGCAGTCCCAGGCCGGCAGTTCCAGCACCGGCAGGCCCGGCGCGGCAAAAGCCAGCGCCTCAGTGATCGCCGGCAGGCGCTGGCCGTCGCGGGCCACGAACAGCACCGGCTTGTCGGGCGCGATCTCGTGCGCAGTCTGCACCAGCGCGAAGGCTTCGTAGCCATCGGCGACGCCGTCGACGATGAACTGGCCGGCGCGGCCCTTCGGCAGGCCGATTGTGGGGATCAGGCTCATGAAATCACGTCGTTCAAAATGTCATGGTGTGGCGCGACGCCAGGATCTTTCGCAGCACCGCGCAATCGATATCGGGCGGAACCGGGCGTTCACCGGTGATCAAAGGCAGGAATTCGGTGTCGGGAATCTCGAGGAGCCTCTCATATTGGTCGATTTCCTCGCCGGTCAAGGCGCCGATCTCGGCATCGGCGAAGGAGCCGAGGATAAGGTCCATCTCGCGCATGCCACGATGCCAGGAGCGGAACAGGAGCTTGCGGCGGCGGGCATCCAGCCCCTCGCTTGATCTTCTCGTTCCGGTCATGGCGCCGCGTCCCTGTCTGAAGCGGCGCATATAGCGTGGATAGAGCGCGGTGTCAGCCTTGCGCAATGGCCGTCGCGACATAAGCTGACATCATGCGTCCCTCCCTCCTCGATCCGCTGTTCGTCCCGATCACCTCGCTTGCCGGCGTCGGGCCGAAGGTTGGCCTGCTGATCGAGAAGGTCGTGGCCGCCGATCTCGGCGACCGCGCCGCGCGCGCCGGCGACCTTCTGTTCGTGCTGCCCCACACCGTGATCGACCGCCGCAACCGGCCGGGCATCGCGCTCGCCGCCGAAGGTGCGATCGTCACGCTCGAGGTGCGCATCGACCGCCACCAGCCGCCGCCGCGCGGCAACAGATCGGTGCCGTACCGTGTCTACGCCCACGACGACACCGGCGAGATCGCACTGACCTTCTTCCACGCCCACGCTTCCTATCTCGAGAAATCGATGCCGGTGGGCGAGCATGTCGTCATCTCAGGCCGCATGGAGTGGTTCAACGGCCGCCCGACCATGGTGCACCCCGACCATATCGCGCTCGCCGGCGAGGCGGAAAACCTGCCGCTGGTCGAACCGGTCTATCCGCTCACCGCCGGTCTCTCGGGCAAGGTGCTGCGCCGCGCCATCGGCCAGGCGCTCGGCCGCCTGCCGGAACTGCCGGAATGGCAGGACGACGCCTTCATGCGCCGCCAGACCTTTCCCGCCTTCGCCGACGCGCTCACCCGCATCCATTATCCGGCGGACCCGATCGATGTCGCCATCGAGGGGGCGGCGTGGCGGCGCCTCGCCTATGACGAACTGCTCGCCGGCCAGGTCTCGCTCGCTTTGGTGCGGGCCAGGATCCGCCGCCTGTCCGGCCGGCCGCTGACCGGCGACGGCAGCATCGTCGAAAAGCTGCGCTCGGCACTCCCCTACTCGCTCACCCCGTCACAGGAATTTGCGCTCGCCGAAATCCTTGCCGACCTCGCCGACCCCGAGCGCATGCTGCGCCTGCTGCAAGGCGATGTCGGCTCGGGCAAGACGGTCGTAGCACTGCTTGCCATGGGACGCGCGGTCGAGGCCGGCGGCCAGGCGGCGCTGATGGCGCCGACCGAAATCCTGGCGCGTCAGCATCTGGCGACCATCGCGCCGCTGGCGGAAAAGGCCGGCCTGCGCACCGCCATTCTCACCGGCCGTGAGAAGGGTCGCGAACGCACCGAGACATTGGCGAGGCTGGCCAGCGGCGAGATCGACATCGTCGTCGGCACGCATGCGCTGTTCCAGGAATCGGTGGCGTTCCACGATCTCGTCCTGGCCGTCGTCGACGAGCAGCACCGGTTCGGCGTCCATCAACGACTGGCCATCACCGCCAAGGGCGACGCGCCCGACATGCTGGTGATGACGGCGACACCGATCCCGCGCACGCTGGTACTGACCGCCTTCGGCGACATGGACGTCTCCAAGCTCACCGAAAAGCCGGCTGGCCGCCAGCCGATCCGCACAGTCACCTTGCCGCTGGAGCGGCTGGACGAGCTGGTCGGTCGCATGCGCGACGCGGTCGCCGATGGCCAGAAGATCTACTGGATCTGTCCCCTGGTCGAGGAATCCGAAGAGATCAAGCTGATGTCCGCGGAGGACCGCTTTGCCTCGCTGAAGCCGCTGTTCGGCGACCGCATCGGGCTGGTTCACGGCCGCATGAAGGGCGCCGAGAAGGACGAGGCGATGCGCGCCTTCAAGCAGGGCGAGACGCGCATCCTGATCGCAACCACCGTCATCGAGGTCGGCGTCGACGTGCCGGACGCCACGATCATGGTCATCGAGCATGCCGAGCGCTTCGGCCTGGCCCAGTTGCACCAGCTGCGCGGCCGGGTCGGGCGTGGCGACAAGCCCTCCTCCTGCGTCCTGCTCTACAAGGATCCGCTCGGCGAGACGGCGAAACGCCGCCTGTCGGTGATGCGCGAGACCGAGGATGGCTTCCGCATCGCCGAGGAGGATCTCAAGCTGCGCGGCGAAGGCGAATTGCTGGGCACCCGCCAGTCCGGCACGCCCGGTTTCCAGGTGGCGCGCATCGAGGCCCATGCCGACCTGCTGGAAGCCGCACGCGACGATGCCCGTCTGATCCTGTCGCGCGATCCGGAACTGCAGTCCGAACGCGGCGAGGCGCTGCGCCTGCTGCTTTACCTGTTCGGCCGCGACGAGGCGGTGCGTTTGTTGCGCGCTGGTTGAGCGGCCCCAAGCGCCGGATTGGCCAGCGAGCCTTCGATTTGCTCGCCGTTCAAGGTCACGAGCTTGGTCTTGACCTCGGGCGCCACCAGGCCGGCCGAAACGATCAGCTTGGCGCCGTCTTCGATCGTCATGTCGAGCAGCACGATCTCGGATTTCCGCACATACATCAGGAAGCCGGTGGTCGGGTTCGGCGTGCACGGCATGAACACGGCGATCAGCGGGTCACCTTCATGGTTGAGCTTCTGGTTAATCTCGGTTTCCTTCTCGCTGGCGATGAAGACCAGAGACCAGACGCCCTTGCGCGGATATTCGACCAGCCCGACCTGGCGGAACATGTCGCCCTTGTTCGACAGCACCGTCTCGAAGATCTGCTTCAGCGAGCGATAGATGCCGCGCACCAGTGGCATGCGGCCAAGCAGCCGCTCGCCGAAATTGACGATGGCGCGACCGACGATGTTGGCGGTCATGAAGCCGATCAGCGTGATCAGCACCAACGCGACGATAAGACCGAAGCCGGGCACCGGAAACGGCAGATAGGTGTCCGGGCTGTAGCGCAGCGGGATATAGGGCTTCACCCAGGAATCGACCCAGCCGATGAAGGACCAGGCGATATAGGCGGTGATCGCCAGCGGCGCGCAAACGATGAAGCCCGTCAGGAAATAGTTCCTGAGCCGGGTCATGCCTGAGGTCTTCGGGGCGTCGGACATGGATCACCGCAGCGCAGGTTGCGCCGCAACATTAGTGAACCACAACGCGCTTTGGAACTGCGAAGTTTTTAAACAGCGTGCGTTGGCGAACGCCTATTCCACCGTCACCGATTTCGCCAGATTGCGCGGCTGGTCGACGTCGGTGCCCATGAACACGGCGGTGAAATAGGCGAGCATCTGGATCGGCAGCGCGTAGATGATCGGCGAGATGATTTCGGGTACGTCGGGCAGCACGATCGTCTCCATCGTCTTGATGCTCGCCTGCGCCGCGCCCTTGCTGTCGGTGATCAGGATGATCTTGCCGCCGCGGGCCGCCACTTCCTGCATGTTGGAGACCGTCTTTTCGAAGATGCGGTCATGCGGCGCGATGACGATCACCGGCATGTTCTCGTCGATCAGCGCGATCGGCCCGTGCTTCAGTTCGCCGGCGGCATAGCCCTCGGCATGGATATAGGAGATTTCCTTGAGCTTGAGCGCGCCTTCCATGGCGAGCGGGAAATTGGTGTCGCGGCCAAGATAAAGCACATCCGAATAGCGGGAGAGCTCGCGCGAGATGCGTTCGATCTGGCCGTCCAGCTTGAGCACCTGGTTGGCGAAGCGGGGTGCCTCGGAGAGCTCGCGCACCAGCGCCTTCTCCTCGTCGCGCGAGATCGTGCCGCGCGCCACGCCCGCCCGCACCGCGAGCGAAGCCAGCACCGACAGCTGGCAGGTGAAGGCCTTGGTCGAGGCGACGCCTATTTCCGGCCCGGCCAGCGTCGGCAGCACCACATCGGACTCGCGTGCCATGGTCGATTCGCGCACGTTGACGACCGCGCCGATCTTCATGCCGGCCTTGCGGCAGTAGCGCAGCGAGGCCAGCGTGTCGGCGGTCTCGCCCGATTGCGAGATGAAGAAGGCCGCGTCGTTCGACGATAGCGGCATCTCGCGATAGCGGAATTCCGAGGCGACATCGATGTCGACCGGCAGCCGTGCATAGCGTTCGAACCAGTATTTGCTGATCAGCCCGGCGAGATAGGCGGTGCCGCAGGCCGAGATCGCCAGCCGGCCGATCTTGGCGAAATCGAACGGCAGTTCCAGCGGCTTCGAGACGCCGGAGACGAAATCCACATAATGCGCCAGCGTGTGCGAGATCACCTCCGGCTGCTCATGGATTTCCTTTTCCATGAAATGGCGCCGGTTGCCCTTGTCGACCATGAAGCCGGTCGACAGCGACTGCTGGCGCTTGCGGTCGACCTTGTTGCCGTCCATGTCGAAGATGGCGACCTCGTTGCGGCGCACCACCGCCCAGTCGCCGTCCTCCAGATAGGTGATCGAGTTGGTGAAGGGCGCCAGCGCGATGGCGTCGGAGCCGAGGAACATCTCGCCGTCGCCATGGCCGACGGCCAGCGGCGGACCGTTGCGGGCGCCGACGATGAGGTCCTCGTCGCCCTTGAACATGATCGCCAGCGCGAAGGCGCCCTCCAGCCGCTTCAGCGCCTTGTGCGCTGCCTCGACCGGCTTCAGCCCCTTGGCGAGTTCCCGCGCCACCAGATGCGCGACGACCTCGGTGTCGGTCTGCGAGGAAAAGTTGTAGCCGTCGCGGGTCAGCTCGTCGCGCAATTCGGCGAAATTCTCGATGATGCCGTTGTGGACGATGGCGACGCCGTCGGAAAAATGCGGGTGCGCGTTGGTCTCGTTCGGCACGCCATGGGTGGCCCAGCGCGTGTGGCCGATGCCGATCGTGCCGTCGAGCGGCTCTTCCTTCAGCCGGCGCTCGAGATTGATCAGCTTGCCTTCGGCGCGGCGACGGCCGAGCTCGCCATTCTCGATGGTGGCGACGCCGGCCGAGTCATAGCCGCGATATTCGAGCCGCTTCAGCGCGTCGACGATGAGCGGCGCCACCTGCTGTTGGCCGACAATTCCGACGATGCCGCACATGGCCGTTACCCCCGATTCCCCATGGAAAACCAGCGTTATCTAGGGATTGCCGGCCTGCCGTGAAAGTCACTTTGCGTTTCGTTCCGTGTCACCGGAACGGTCATTTTTACGCATGCACCATGACAGACCGCTCTTGCAATCCGATTACTGCAATCGTTCGCCTTTTCAGGCCACCGGTTTGACGGAATTCACTTTTTCCTCGCCGCCGCGGCCGAAGCAAAACGCTCGCGTATTTCCTTGCCCTTGCCCGGAATTGTCTTCTGGCGGGCGCGGCCGAAGGCCAGCGCGTCGTCGGGCACGCTTTCGGTGAGGACGCTGCCGGAGGCGATGTAGCTGCCCTTGCCTATAGTGATTGGCGCCACCAGCGAGGAATTCGAGCCGACAAAGGCGCCCTCGCCGATGTCGGTGAAGAATTTCGAGTAGCCGTCATAATTGCAGGTGATTGTGCCGGCGCCGATATTGGCGGCAGCACCCACGCGCGCATCGCCGATATAGGTCAGGTGGTTGACCTTGGCGCCCTCCTCGACGGTCGCCTGCTTGACCTCGCAGAAATTGCCGACCTTGGCCTTTTTCCTGAGATCGGTCCCCGGCCGCAGCCGCGCGAACGGTCCCACCTCGCAGTTCTCCGCGATTGTGGCGCCCGTCATATGGCTGAAGGCATGGATCGTGGCGCCGGTGGAAATCTTGACGCCCAGGCCGAACCAGACATTGGGCTCGACCACCGTATCGGCGCCGATTTCGGTGTCGTGCGAGAAATAAACTGTTTCGGGCGCGATCAGGGTGACCCCTGCGAGCATCGCCTCGCGCCGCCGGCGCGCCTGCCAGATGCCTTCCGCCTCGGCAAGCTCGGCCCGGTTGTTGATGCCGAGCGCGCTCTCGAAACTGGCTTCCGTCGCCACCACATCGAGGGCTTTGGCACCGGCGATCTCGACGATGTCGGTCAGGTAGAACTCGCCCTTGGCATTGGCATTGCCGACCTTGTCGAGCAGCTCCAGCGCGCTCCTGCCGGCGACGGCCATCATTCCGGCATTGCAGAAACAGATCTTCTTCTCCTCGTCGGAACAGTCCTTCTCCTCGCGGATGGCGACCAGCCGGCCGCCCTTCTCGATCAGCCGGCCATAGCCGGTCGGATTGGGCGGACGGAAGCCGACGACGACGACCGCGGCACCTTCCGCCAGCTTCTGCCGCGCGACGGCAAGCGCTTCCGGTTCGATCAGCGGCGTGTCGCCGAACATGACGAGAATATCGTCGTAACCCTTTGATATAGCAGCACGCGCGGCCAGCACGGCATGCGCGGTGCCGAGACGCGTCTCCTGCACGAAAGTCTCGGCGTTCGGCGCGAATTTCTGTGCCGCCTTGCGCATTTCGTCCGCGCCATGGCCGATCACCAGCGCCAGGTCGCCGCTGCCGGCGGCTTCCGCCGCCTTCGCCACATGGGCGACCATCGGCAGCCCGGCGATCGGATGCAGCACCTTGGGCAGCGCGCTCTTCATGCGTGTGCCCTCGCCGGCGGCAAGGATGACGGACAGGCAGGATCTCTGGCTCATGAAAGGGCAACCATATGAACAGGGTCGGGAATCAAGGCATATCTAGCATCAGCGCCCATGCTGCACCAATGCGGTTAAATTCCGGTGAGACGGCGGATCTGCCCACTCGTGATCAGCGCATCTCAAGGCGTGATCCAGCAGATAACATACCGCTACAACAGACCGTATTTCCTGAATTCCGCCTGCTCATCGCCGGCGATCCAACCAAACACTTTCAGGCGGCCGTCGCGTCTCTCTACGAGATAGTTGACCTCGAAATCGATGGTCAGACGATCCTTGTTCTTGCGTTCGTACTCGCCCGACCATTGCACCTTGGCAACGCAATGGTCCTCGTCGATGGGCGTCACCGAGACATCGGCACAAATCATCTTCTTGCTGCCGATCGCCCGATACGCCTCGAAGCCTTTTTTCATGACATCCTTCAACTGCCGGCCATTTTCGCCAACGATGACCCCTGCCGGCGTCACGGAGACAAAGCCGGTCGAGTAGATGTCCGCGACGTCGTCCAGATCGACGGTGCCCGCGATCGCGTCGTTGTAGACCTTCTCATACGTCTTGAAGAACTCTTGCAGATCCGCCCTGGATACCATTCTCGCCTCACCGTCGCGCTTGCGCACGAGCCTGCAACGCGGGCTTTCAGGCATCGTTCCGCGTTGCGGACGATGGAGCTATCCCAACTGCCCCAGCCCCGGGAAATTTTCCAGCAGCCAGTAGGACGCGCTCTGCACGCCGCCGGTCAGGAAAAACACGCCGGCGACGACCAGCAGTGCGCCGATCGCCTGTTCGACGCGACCGAGATGGACACGGAATCTGGCGAGGAAGCGCATGAAGGCGCCGGAAAACAGCGCGGCGATCAGGAACGGGATGCCGAGCCCGAGCGAATAGGCGGCGAGCAGCAACGCGCCCTCGCCCACCGTCTCGCGGCCGCCCGCCAACGTCAGGATCGGACCCAGAACCGGTCCGATGCAAGGCGTCCAGCCGAAAGCGAAGGCCAGTCCCATAATGTAGGCGGCGACCACGCTGGCCGGCTTGCCCTGCGACTGGAAGCGCGCCTCGCGCGACAGCAGCGGAATGCGAAGGATGCCGAGGAAGTTGAGCCCCATCAGGATGATCAGCGCGCCCGCCACCATCGCCAGCGGTTCCTGCCACAGCCGCAGCAGCCGGCCGATCGTCGAAGCGCCGGCGCCGAGCGCCACAAACACGGTGGAGAAACCGAGCACGAAGGCGATGGAGGATGCAATCAGCGCGCCACGCGCGCCGGCCCTTGCGGTGGCGCCGGCATCGCCGCGGAAATCGTCTACCGAAACGCCGGCCATGTAGCAGAGATAGGGCGGCACCAGCGGCAGCACGCAAGGCGACAGGAACGAGATCGCCCCCGCTCCGACCGCGCTGACATAGCCGATATCCAATGCCATTCCTGGTGCTCCAGAACGTTATGGCGCTGATATAGCGAGACAAAGGCGCGTCTGCCAATCACCAATGCGTGGCAAGTCGCCGCTACAAAATTGGAAGAAACGGCAGCTTCGACACGTTGAGAAGAAAGAGCCCGCGATCGCCGCGCGCTTGTTTCACGACCCCAGGGAGGTACTCATGAAGTCGATCATTGCTGGATTGGCCGCGCTTTTGCTCGGTGCCACGGCATCCCAGGCCGCCGAGGCGTGGAAGGAAGCCGAGGTCGGCGGCACGAAAATCTACACCGACGCCATGGGCATGACGCTCTACACCTACGACAAGGACGAGAAGGGCAAATCGAACTGCTACGACAAATGCGCCACCAACTGGCCGCCCCTGAAGGCCGAGGCCGGCGCCAAGGCAGACGATGAATGGACGATTGTCGACCGCACCGACGGCACCAAGATGTGGGCCTATGACGGCAAGCCGGTCTACACCTTCATCAAGGACAAGAAGGCCGGCGACGCGACGGGCGACGGCGCCTCCGGCGTCTGGCACATCGTCAAGGCCGACTGAATTTTCCGCCCCGAAACATCGGCTGGCCGCCGGACAAGGTCTCGATCACCCGGCGGCCAGTTTCCGCCATTGCCGCGCCTGGCGACTCGCTCGAATCGACCGGGTCGTTCCAGTGGCTCGATGCTCGAACGGCCCTCCCCGAAATTATGTGGTCCTCTCCATACACTCTAAGAGTGTATTGCCGCGGACGTCTCCGCATTTTGGCCGCCTGCCCTTGACCGATTGCAAAAGCACGGCCATGTGAGCGACGAAAAACAACGCGTCGCGCGCGGCGGGAATTCTTCCGCTGGCCCATAGCTGATATGAGACCTCATGGACGTCGTCGTCGTCGAATCGCCGGCCAAGGCAAAGACAATCAACAAATATCTCGGCAAGAACTATAAGGTCCTGGCCTCGTTCGGCCACGTCCGCGATCTGCCGGCCAAAGATGGTTCGGTGCGCCCCGACGAGGACTTCGCCATGTCCTGGTCGGTCGACACCGCCTCGGGCAAGCGGCTTGCCGACATCGCCAAGGCGGTCAAGGACGCCGACGGCCTCATCCTCGCTACCGACCCGGACCGCGAGGGCGAGGCGATTTCCTGGCATGTGCTGGAAGTGCTGAAGCAGAAGCGCGCGCTGAAGGACAAGCCGGTCAGCCGCGTCGTCTTCAACGCCATCACCAAGTCTTCGGTGCTGGATGCGATGGCCAATCCGCGCCAGATCGACGCGCCGCTGGTCGATGCCTATCTCGCCCGCCGCGCCCTCGACTATCTGGTCGGCTTCACGCTGTCGCCGGTGCTGTGGCGCAAGCTGCCCGGCGCCCGTTCCGCCGGCCGCGTCCAGTCGGTGGCGCTGCGCCTGGTCTGCGACCGTGAATCCGAGATCGAGCGCTTCATCCGCGAGGAATACTGGCAGATCGCCGCCATCCTCGGCACGCCGCGCAACGAGAATTTTGAGGCGCGGCTGACCGCGTTCGAGCGCAAGAAACTGCAAAAACTCGACATCGCCAACAAGGCACAGGCCGACGACATCAAGGCGATGCTCGAAGGCGCCACCTTCAAGGCGCTGTCGGTCGAGGCCAAGCCAACCAAGCGCAACCCGGGCCCGCCCTTCACCACCTCGACGCTGCAGCAGGCCGCCTCGTCGGGTCTCGGCTTTTCGGCCACCCGCACGATGCAGGTGGCGCAGCGGCTCTACGAAGGCATGGACATTGGCGGCGAGACCGCCGGCCTGATCACCTATATGCGAACCGACGGCGTGCAGATGGCGCCCGAGGCGATCGACGCCGCGCGCGATGCCATCGTCAGCGAATTCGGCGCAAAATACCTGCCGGAGAAGCCGCGCTTCTATACGACCAAGGCCAAGAACGCCCAGGAAGCGCATGAGGCGATCCGCCCGACCGATTTCAAGCGCACTCCGGCTTCGGTCCGCCAATATCTCGATGCCGACCAGGCCCGCCTCTACGAGCTGATCTGGAAGCGCGCCATCGCCAGCCAGATGCAGCCGGCCGAGATCGAGCGCACCACGGTCGAGATCGAGGCGGTCAACGGCGCCCGCACCGCCGAGCTTCGCGCCGTCGGCTCGGTCGTGCGCTTCGACGGCTTCATCGCCGCCTATACCGACCAGAAGGACGAGGACGCGGAGGACGAGGAAAGCCGCCGCCTGCCGGAGATCCGCGCCGGCGAGCAGCTTGCCCGCCAGGCGATCAACGCCACCCAGCACACCACCGAGCCGCCGCCGCGCTATTCCGAGGCGTCGCTGATCAAGAAGCTGGAAGAGCTGGGCATCGGCCGCCCGTCGACTTACACGGCGATCCTGAAGACGCTGGAGGACCGCGACTACGTCACCATCGACCGCCGCAAGCTGGTGCCGCAGGCCAAGGGCCGCTTGCTGTCGGCCTTCCTCGAGAGCTTCTTCGAGCGCTATGTCGAGTATGATTTCACTGCCTCGCTGGAAGAAAAGCTCGACGAGATTTCCGACGGCAAGCTCGCCTGGAAGGACGTGCTGCGCGACTTCTGGAGGGATTTCTCCGGCGCGGTCGACGACATCAAGGAACTGCGCGTCACCGACGTGCTCGATGCGCTCAACGACGAGCTGGCGCCGCTGGTGTTCCCGGCGCGTGAGGACGGTTCGAACCCGCGCATCTGCCCGAAATGCGGCACCGGCAACCTGTCGCTGAAGCTCGGCAAGTTCGGCGCCTTCGTCGGCTGCTCGAACTATCCCGAATGCTCCTTCACCCGCCAGCTCGGCGATGCCGCTAATCCCAATGGCGAGAACGGCAATGGCGAGGACGGCACCAGGCTGATCGGCAAGGATCCGTACACGGCGGAAGAGATCACGCTGCGCAGCGGCCGCTTCGGCCCCTATATCCAACGCGGCGAAGGCAAGGAGGCCAAGCGCTCCAGCCTGCCCAAGGGCTGGGCCGCCGAGCAGATCGACCATGAGAAGGCGCTGGCGCTGCTGGCGCTGCCGCGCGACGTCGGCAAGCACCCTGAATCCGGCAAGATGATCTCGGCCGGCCTCGGCCGCTACGGCCCCTTCGTGCTGCATGACGGCACCTACGCCAATCTCGACAGCATCGAGGACGTGTTCTCGATCGGCCTCAATCGCGCCGTCTCGGTGATCGCGGAGAAGCAGTTGAAGGGCAAGGGCGGCCGCAACGGCGCAACGCCCGCGGCGCTCAAGGATCTTGG
Source organism: Mesorhizobium abyssinicae (assembly GCF_049887195.1). NCBI lineage: Bacteria > Pseudomonadati > Pseudomonadota > Alphaproteobacteria > Hyphomicrobiales > Phyllobacteriaceae > Mesorhizobium > Mesorhizobium abyssinicae. Next base: position 387,223 of record NZ_JARAKC010000004.1, on the reverse strand, counting down.
CGACCACCCCGACGGCGGCGGCAAGATCGTCGTGCGCGACGGCAAATACGGGCCCTACGTCAACTATGGCAAGGTCAATGCGACGCTGCCCAAGGGCAAGGATCCACAATCGGTGACGGTCGAGGACGCCCTGGCGCTGATCGCCGAGAAGGAAGCCAAGGGCGGTGGCGGCAAGAAGCCGTTCCGCAAGGCGGCAGCCGGCAAGCCGGCCGCCAAAAAATCCCCGGCCAAGAAAAAGGGATAGGGCGTGGCGCGCAGGATCTCCGGACGAAGCCACGGCGATCCGCGCACCGCCGACACGAGGGCCAAGGTCCGGGACGATTACCGCCCGTCGCGCGAAGAAATCCTGCGCTACATAGCCGAAAATCCGGACCGTTCCGGCAAGCGCGAGATCGCCAAGGCGTTCGCGCTGCGCGGCGATGACCGTATCTGGCTGAAGGATCTGTTGCGCGACCTGCAGGACGAGGGCCTGCTGACGAGGGAACGCAAGCGGCTGACGCGCGCCGGCGCCCTGCCCCATGTCGCCGTGCTCGACATTTTCGGCCGCGACGGCGACGGTGTGCTCCTGGCGCATCCGAGCGAAAACAGCGGCGCTGGCTCGCCGCCGGTCGTCTCCATCCGCATTTCGCGTGGAAGCAATGGCCCGGCGCCCGGCATCGGCGACCGCGTGCTCGCCAAGACCTTCCCGACCGACGATCCGGCCGGCCCCGCCTATACCGGCCGGGTGATGAAGATCTTCGAGAAGCGCAGCGACGCCGTGCTCGGCGTCTTTCGCGTCCTCAAGGACGGCACCTTGCGCATCGAACCGGTGGAGCGGCGCCAGCCCGAACTGATCGTCGACAAGGAATTCCAGAACGGCGCCCGGAATGGCGACCTGGTCGAGGTCGAGCCCGCGCGGGCGTCCCGCTACGGGTTGCCGCGCGCCAAGGTCCTGGCGGTGCTGGGCTCGCTGACCAGCGAGAAGGCGGTCTCGATGATCGCGATCCACGCCCATGACATCCCGCACATCTTCCCGGCCGACGTCATCGCCGAGGCCGACGCGGTGAAGCCTGCGGCGCATGCCGGCCGCGAGGACTGGCGCGACCTGCCGCTGATCACCATCGACCCGGCCGACGCCAAGGACCATGACGACGCGGTCTTCGCGACGCCCGACCCGGACGAGAAGAATCCCGGCGGCGTTCTGGTCACCGTGGCGATCGCCGACGTCGCGGCTTACGTCCGCTACGGCACCGCGCTCGACCGCGAGGCCCTGAAGCGTGGCAATTCGGTCTATTTCCCGGATCGCGTGGTGCCGATGCTGCCGGAGCGCATCTCCAACGATCTCTGCTCGCTGCGCGAGGGCCAGGACCGGCCGGCGCTTGCCGTGCGCATGACGTTCGCGGCCGATGGCCGCAAGCTGCGCCATTCCTTCCATCGCGTCATGATGAAGTCGGCGGCCAAGCTCGCCTACCCGCAGGCGCAGGCGGCGATTGATGGTATGCCCGACGACAAGACCGGGCCGATCCTCGATACGGTGCTGAAGCCGCTATGGGATGCGTATGCGGTGCTGAAGCGCGGCCGTGACGGCCGCCAGCCGCTGGAACTCGACCTGCCCGAGCGCAAGATCCTGCTCAAGGAGGACGGCACCGTCGACCGCGTCGTCGTGCCGGAACGCCTCGATGCCCACAAGCTGATCGAGGAGTTCATGATCCAGGCCAACGTCGCGGCCGCCGAAACGCTGGAGGCGAAGCGCCAGGCACTGGTCTACCGCATCCATGACGCGCCCTCGCTCGCCAAGCAGGAATCGCTGCGCGAATTCCTGGCAACGCTCAGTCTGTCGCTGGCGCGCGGCGCGCAGATGCGGCCCGCGCAGTTCAACGGCATCCTCGAGCGCGTGCGGGGCGCCGACAATGAGGCGCTGGTCAATGAGGTGGTGCTGCGTTCGCAGAGCCAGGCCGAATACTCGCCGAAGAATATCGGCCATTTCGGCCTCAACCTGAAACGCTACGCGCATTTCACCTCGCCGATCCGCCGCTATGCCGACCTCATCGTGCATCGCGGGCTGATCGCCGCGCTCGGTCTTGGCCCGGGCGGCCTGACGCAGCAGGAAGCCGATCGGCTGGAAGAGGTGTCGGCGCTGATCTCCGCCACCGAGCGCCGCGCCATGGCGGCCGAGCGCAACACGGTCGACCGGCTGGTCGCCGCCCATCTCGCCGAGCATATCGACGACCGTTTCGACGCGCGCATCTCCGGCGTCACCAAGGCGGGACTATTTGTCCAATTGCCGCAGTACGGCGCGGATGGTTTCATCCCGGTGTCAAGCCTTGAAGGCGATTACTATATATACGACGAAACCGCCCGATCGCTTTTCGGAGAACGCACCGGCAAGGGCTACCAGCTTGCCGACCGCGTCGAGGTCCGATTGGTCGAGGTCGCGCCCATGGCCGGCGCGATGCGTTTCGAAATGCTGACCGATCCGAAGCCGCTGCCCGGCTCCAAACGGTCGTTTCACAAGGCCAAGGGCCGCGCCCGCGCGTCGCAATCGCGCCCACGCGGCAGGAGACGGTGATGGCAAGGCAATTGCAGATGGAAGACCAGGTTTTCGGCGGCGAGCATCATTCGGGCCGCGTCGCCCGCCCGCTGTGGACGGCGATGAAGCGCGGCCTGCTCGGCCGCTGCCCGCATTGCGGCGAAGGCAAGCTGTTCCGCGCCTATGTCAAGACCGTCGACAAATGCGAGCATTGCGGCGAGGAACTCTACCATCACCGCGCCGACGACCTGCCCGCCTATCTGGTGGTGGTCATCGTCGGCCACATCGTGCTTGGCGCCTTCATGGGGGTCGAGGCGACCTCCACGCTCTCCACCTGGCAGCACATCCTCATCTGGGTGCCGCTGACCATCCTTCTGGCGATGGTGCTGCTGCAGCCGGTCAAGGGCGCCGTCATCGGCCTGCAATGGGCGCTCTATATGCACGGCTTCGGCGGCGAAGAGGACGTCATCGAGCATCACCCCGAGGCCTGACGTCGCGGCTGGCGCAATCGGCGATGTCCGAACGCCACTTTCGCATGCGGCAAGTTTCCGCTAAAGCGCCTCGCAAATGAACGGGTTCACGCGACGCGCTTCAGATCTTTGCTTTCATGCATGTCATCGTCCCCAGACCGCGACGGCGTCTGGGCGACATGCATCAGCTTGGGGACCGAATGACCAAGGCGAACGTCGACAAGCTTGAGCCAAGCGCTGCCGCGCCCGCCGGCAAGCGGTTGCGCCCGCGCGATGCCGCGACGCTGATCCTGCTCGACCGCAAGGGCAGCGAGGTGCTGGTGCTGATGGGCCGGCGCCATGCCGGGCACGCCTTCATGCCAGGCAAGTTCGTCTTTCCGGGCGGCCGCACCGATCCGGCCGACGGCCGCATCGCCGTTGCCACGGACCTCCACCCCGAGGAAGAAGCCAACCTGACCGCGGGCCTCGGCCGCACCAGCCAGGCGCGCGCACGCGCCATCGCGCTGTCGGCCATCCGCGAGACCTATGAGGAAGCCGGCCTGCTTATCGGCCGCAAGGGCGCCTTCACCACTGCCAGGCGCGACTGGCAGGGCTTTGCCGAGCATGGCGTCGTGCCCTCGCTGGAAGTGCTGCGCTTCATCGCCCGCGCGATCACGCCGCCGAACCGGGTGCGCCGCTTCGATACCCGCTTCTTCAGCGCCTGGCGCAGCGACGTCGCCATCGAATTGCCGGATGGCGGCCCGACCAACGAGTTGGAGGAACTGGTCTGGCTGCCGCTCGCCAAGGCCCGCGAGGCCGATATTCCAGACATCACCCGGATGATCCTCGACGAGCTGGAAAAGCGGCTCGCCGACGATCCGCTGCTGCGCCCCGGCGGCGCGGTGCCGCTCTACCGGCGTGTCCGCAACCACTTCACCCGCGAAATCCTCTAGGCTATTCAGGCATCCCATGACGGTCGATACCCAAGAACAGGGCGACGAGCGCGTACACTGGCTGCCGATGATCGCTGCGATCTCCTCGATCAGCGTCGTCGGCATCGCCATCGGCCTCGGCATGCCGCTGCTCAGCGTCATCCTGGAGACGCGCGGCCATTCGGCTTCGATGATCGGCCTCAACACCGCCATCGCCGGCCTTGCCTCGATCGCCGGCGCGCCGCTTGCAACGCCGCTCGCCATGCGGTTCGGCGTCGCCTGGACGATGCTGATGATGATCGCGGCGGGCGCGCTTGCCTTCGTCGGCTTCCACTTCGCGCCGGATTTCTGGATGTGGTTTCCGCTCCGCGTCGTGCTGCACATAGCGCTGACGGTGCTGTTCATCCTGTCGGAATTCTGGATAAGCACCTCGGCGCCGCCGCACCGGCGCGGCCTGGTGCTCGGCATCTATGCCACGGTGTTGTCGCTCGGCTTCGCCGCCGGACCATGGCTGTTCGCCCATCTCGGCAGCACCGGCTTCCTGCCCTTCGGCGTGACAATCGGCCTGGTGACGCTGGCCGCCATCCCGGTGCTGGCGGCGCGCAACGAAAGCCCGACCATCGTCGCCGACAGCGAAACCAGTCATTTCCTGCGCTACATCTGGCTGGTGCCGACCGCCACCTTCGCGGTGCTGGTGTTCGGCGCGGTCGAGACCGGCGGCTTTGCGCTGTTCCCGGTCTACGGCAGCCGCATCGGCTATTCCGAGGCGGACGCCGCCCTGCTGCTCACCATGATCGGCCTTGGCAACGTGCTGCTGCAGATTCCGATCGGCATGATCAGCGACCGCGTCTCGGACCGCCGCCATCTGCTCCTGGCCTGCGCCACAGTCGGGCTTGCCGGCACGATCTTCATGCCGCATTTCGCCGGGGACTGGCACCTGATGGCGGCGCTGCTGTTCGTCTGGGGCGGCGTCGTCGCGGCGCTCTACACGATCGGCCTTGCCCACCTCGGCTCGCAATTGTCCGGCCATGAGCTCGCCTCCGCCAACGCCGCCTTCGTGCTCTGCTACGGCGTCGGCATGGTGCTCGGCCCACAGGCGATCGGCATCGGCATGGACGTCTTCGGCCCCTCCGGCTTCGGCTGGTCGCTCGCTCTGTTCTTCGCCGCCTATATAGCGCTGGTCGGCGTCAGGCTGATCCGCAAGGTCCTGTAGGCCGACAGGCTGAACGCTCGTCAGGTTACGCTGCTGACATCACCGTGTCAGGAGCACCCCTGCTATACCCACGCTCCACATGCAGGGAGATATCAGATGATCGACAGTGGCTTCGAAACCAAATCCGTGCGGATGCAGTTGCTGCTGCTTGTCAGCTTCCAGGCGCCGGCAGCCGACGTCGATCGCATCATGGACGCCGTGGTCGCCATCACGCCGCTCGGCATGGGCAATTACGACAGCAACGCCTTCCAGTCGGCCGATGGCGTCGAGCGCTACCGGCCGCTCGAGGGTGCCGCCGCCGGCGCCGAGACGCTGCTGCGGCAGCGGCCTGGTACGGTCGAGGTGTCGTTCGAATTGCCCGACGACCAGGGCCTCGCCGCTCGAGTCGTCGAGGCGATCTACCAGGCGCACAGCTATGAGGAGCCCGTGATCCGCATCCAGCCGCTGCTTGCCAGCCGCACCAAGGGCCTTGACGACCGCGCCAACCCCAACCGCTGGTGGAACACGGCCGGAGACTGGAAGAAGGCCGCCTCCCCAGTCAGGGAGGACGCCTGACCGCCTACCTTGCCGCCGCTGGCCGGCTCCACCATTGCCGGCAGCAGCCGCATCGGGCGTCGCCGAAACCCGCTTGGGGTTGACTTTCCGGACGCGTTCTTTATGTGTCGCGCCAAGTTTCCCGCGTCCGGGCGTTTTCCCCGTGCTCCAGCGGCCAAAACTCCACGAACATTAACGGACGAACATCATGGCCAAAGCCGCAAACATCAAGATCAAGCTTCTGTCGACCGCCGACACCGGTTTCTTCTACGTGACCAGCAAGAACAGCCGCACCAAGACGGACAAGCTGTCGTTCCGCAAGTACGATCCGGTCGCCAAGAAGCACGTCGAGTTCAAGGAAACCAAGATCAAGTAATCCGGTTTCCTCCGAGAATGCCGAAACGCCGCCCTTTGGGCGGCGTTTTTGTTTTGGCCGGCGATTCGGCCTGACCCGATAGCAGGAGCTTCCGCCGATTGGCGCGAAGTCCTGACGTTCATTTTTTTGGAAAAAAGGGGGCCGGTCGGCGTTTGGCAGCGGTACGAGGAGGCCACTATGTGCCAGCGCCGGCCGGCCGACCCCACGGACCCAGGAGATGCGGCGGACCTGAGCATCATGGGGTATTTAACGGAACGATCCGGCGGTCTACCCTCGTGCCGGCCTCGTTTTGTCTATGCTGTACATTTGCGCAAGAGCTTATGAAAATCAACAGTTTCTTAACCAAGCCACCCGAATCGCTTGGATTAAGGTAAATTGCTAACCCTGTCGGATTGACCGGTTAATTGGCGCCCAAGCCTACGCCGCCTTGGCGACCACGCGGTTGCGCCCGCCGCTCTTGGCCTCGTAGAGAGCCAGATCGGCGCGCTTCATCAGGGCGGCCACCGTATCGGCCCCCTTGAGCAGCGACGACACGCCGACGCTGACGGTGACCTCGATCGTCTTGCCCTCATGGCCGATCGCAAACGGCAACTGGGCGATTTCGGCGCGGATGCGTTCCGCGACCTTTTCCGCCACCGCGCCCTCCGTGTCGGGCATCACCACCACGAACTCCTCGCCGCCGAAACGGCAGGCGAGATCGATGCCGCGCACGTTCTTGCGCAACCGCCGCGCGAACTCGCGCAGCACGTCGTCGCCGCCGTCATGGCCATGCGCATCGTTGATGGACTTGAAGCGGTCGAGGTCGGTGATCATCACCGACAGCGGACGCCGCCGCGCCACCGCGCGGTCGAACAGCGTCTGCAGATGGCTGTCGAGGTAGCGGCGGTTGTGCAGCCCGGTCAGCCCGTCGGTCACCGCCATCTCGATGGTCTGGGTGACGCTGGCGCGCAGCTGGTCGTTGTAGCGCTTGCGGCGCACCTGGGTGCGCAGCCTCGCGGTCAGTTCCTGCTGGTCAACCGGCCGCGTCAGATAGTCGTTGATGCCGAGTTCGAGGCCGCGGATGATGCGCCCCTCCTCGCCTGCGTCCGCCAAAAGGATGATCGGCAGGAAGCGGGTGCGGTCGAGCGACCGCAGTTGCGAACACAGGCGCAGCGGATCGAAATCGGCGAAAGCGGTCGAGATCAGCACGCATTCGTAGGCCGTCTCGGCAGCCTGGAAGAAACCGGCATTGGGATCGGTGGCGACGTCGAGCTCGGCGCTGCTTCGCAGCATCTTCTTGATGCGCTCGAAGGACGATTTGCGCTCGTCGATCAACAGCACCTTCGGCTTCGCATCCTCGGCGGCGAAGTTGCGGCTCAACAGTTCCTCGATGCCGATGTTACGCGTGGTCGAGGCGCGCAGCCGCAATTCGTCGGTCAGCGACTTCAGCCGGACTAGGCTCTTGACGCGCGTCATCAGCTGCAGGTCGTTGACCGGCTTGGTCAGGAAATCGTCGGCGCCGGCCTCCAGGCCGCGCACCCGATCGGAGACCTGATCGAGCGCGGTGATCATGACGACCGGGATATGCGAGGTCGCCGGGTCGCTCTTCAGCCGCCGGCAGACCTCGAAGCCGTCCATGTCGGGCATCATCACGTCGAGCAGCACGACATCGACCTTGCCGTTCTCGCAGGTCTCGATCGCGTCCGGCCCGTTGGAGGCGGTCAGCACCTCGAAATACTCGGCCAGCAGCCTGACCTCGAGCAGCCTGACATTGGCAGGGATGTCGTCGACGACGAGGATCCGCGCGGTCATCTCACAAGGCTCCGGTCTGGCTGGGCATCAGGCGTCGCCCAGATAGGATTTGATGGTTTCGATGAAACGCGGCACCGAGATCGGCTTCGAGATATAGGCCTCGCAGCCACCCTGGCGAATGCGCTCCTCGTCGCCCTTCATGGCGAATGCGGTCACCGCGATGACCGGGATCGAATGGAGGTCGTCATCCTCCTTCAGCCACTTGGTCACCTCCAGCCCGGACACTTCGGGCAGTTGGATGTCCATCAGGATCAGGTCCGGCCGGTGCTTGCGCGCCAGGTCCAGCGCCTCGAGGCCGTTGCGCGTGCGAACAGTGTCGTAGCCGCTGGCTTCGATGAGGTCGCGAAAGAGCTTCATGTTGAGCTCGTTGTCCTCGACGATCATGACCTTCTTAGGCATCGATTTCCCGTCCCGACGGTCCTCGACGCCGAAGACCACCGTCATGCGTCCTTGCCGGTCGCACCCAACCCTCATCCACGCTACGCCAATATGATTGACGAAACGCAAACCGGCGGCCCCAAAAAACTGGCCGGATCCCGTCTCGCGGAGGGCAATGGCTTGCCGCAAGTCGCGCTTGCCGTTACTGCGGAGAGACTCAAATTCCACGCACAAAAGGTAGTCATGACAAACGCGGCGTCAATGCGCGAGGAAGCGGAAGCCCTTGCCATCAGGGCTCTCGGCTTCGTCGCCGCCGATCCTGAACTCCTGCCGCGCTTCCTGGCGATCACCGGCATCGAGGCGCAGTCGATCAGGCGGGCGGCGGGCGAGCCAGGCTTTTTGGCCGGCGTGCTGCAGTTCATCCTCGCCCATGAGCCGACGCTGCTGCGCTTCGCCGAGGAGACCGGCACGCCGCCGGCCGCCGTCGGCAAGGCCTTGCGGGCGCTGCCGCTCGGCAACGACGATCACGAGCGCTCGGTATGAGCGACGATCCCGAGACGGCGCGGCAGATCGAAGAGCTTGCCGCGGACGACCGGCCGCTTCTGGTGCTCGACGTCGACGACGTCGTGCTGGAGTTCATCCGGCCGTTCCCGCATTTTCTGCAATCGCGCGGCTTCGCCCTGACGCTGGCCTCCTTCCGCCTCACCGGCAACATTGCCGAGACGGCAAGCGGCCGGTTGATCGAGCAGGCTGAGGTGACGGCGCTTCTCGGCGAATTCTTCGACGCCCAGGCCGAATGGCAAAGCGTCACCGATGGTGCGGCGCAAGCGCTGTCGACATTCGGCGGCCGTGCCGAGATCGTGCTTTTGACGGCCATGCCGCACAGGCACCGCGCGGCGCGCCGCGCCCACCTCGACGCGCTTGGGCTGAACTATCCGCTGCTGACGACGGAGATGGCGAAAGGACCGGCCGTCGCCAAACTGCGCGGCGCCAAGGGTCGGCCGGTCGCCTTCGTCGACGACCAGCCGTACAACCTTCTGTCGGTGCGCAACTCGGTGGCAGACGCGCATCTCTTCCACCTGATGGCAGACAACTCGCTGCGCGCCTTCCTGCCGCCAACGCCCGAAGGCATCGTCTCGGTCGAGGATTGGCACGAGGCGGCGCCGAAGATCGTCAGCGCGCTCGGGCTTTAGAGCAATTCCAGGAAAAGTGTGTAACGGTTTTCCGTCCGGAATTGCGTAGAAACAAATAGTTAGAGCGGTTCAGCGATTCCATGAAACGCTGAACCGCTCTAGAACCCGGGGGCGGAAAACCGCTCCGCCCTTTCCCGAAAATGCCTCAAGGCTGAAGCTTCGCGCCCGACCCGCTGTTGCCCTCGCCGGGAACGACATCCTGATCGGTGCCATCATCCTGATCGGTGGTATCGTCCTCAACGGCATCCGCCGGCTTCAGCATGGCACCATTGACCGTCACCGAACCATCGGGCTTGGCGTTGATCGCCCATTCGATGCGTCCGTCCGGCAGCGTCTTGCCGAACCCTTTGACCGCAAGCACCATCGGAAAATACTGCGCGGCTTCCGGGTCGGTCTTGGCCGCGGTCTGCAAGGCTTCGACGATCTTGTCGTAGCCGGCGATATCGACCGTCACGCTCGCATCGGGCTTCTCGCCGGGGAAGGTCATCTCGCCTTCCAGCGCGATCTCGATGTCCTTGTTCTTCAGCGTGCTGTGGCCGATGACGGCCTTGGGCGTCTTGGCCAGGAAATCGGCGGAGATCTGGTCGCCAAAATCTTCCGGCAGCGGCGGATTCTTATTGAGATCAAGCGTTTCGATCGCCTTCTTCGCCATGCTGTCGAGATCGATGTTGGCGCCGCCGAAGTTCAGGTCGACGTCGGTGGGCAGCAACGCCACGCTCCAGCCGGGCAGCATCTGCTGCGGAATCTTCAGGCCAGAGGCCTTGATCGCGTAGTTGATCTTGCCGCTCTGGGAGACGCCGTCCATTCCGAAGGCCGTGCTCAATTGCGTCGCCCCGAACGTGCCGATCGGGCTCTCGACCGCGAAGTCCTTGAACCCATAGGTTCCATCGAGCCTTTCCCATACCGGCAGCGCGGCAAGCAGCAGCGACTTGAGCTGCGCCTGGTTCGCCTTCAGCGCCGCTTCGTCCTCATTGGCCACGGCAAAGGCCAGCAGGTCGAGCAACGGCTTGCTTCGCACGCCCTTGCCGTTCGCGGTCACCGACAGCTCCGGCGACTTAATCGTCACCGGAAATTTCATTCCGCTCTCGGGATCGTCGAAATTGACCGCCTCGGTAAAGCTCGACATCTTCTGCGTCATCGTGACGTCAACGCCGCCATTGGCGGCCTTGGTCGCGGCGAAGTTCGCCGTGCCGGCGCCGAAGCTGGCGTCAACATGCTGTTTGGCGTCCTTGGACGTCATCGTCATGCTGGCTATGGTGCTGACGCCGCTGGTGAAGGCTGCGAGCGCGGGGTCATAGACGCCGCTGCCCTTGCCGTCCTTGACGGTGAACTGGGTGCTTTGCAGCCCTTCCGGCCCGTTGAACTCGAAGGACGCGCTCTGCGAGAAATCCATCGAGACGTCCCAGGATCCATCGCTGCGCGGCTTCACCTTCAAGGCATAAGGCGCGACGTCGAACTTCAGCAGCTTCTGGTCCGGCAGGGCCTCGACCAGCGCCTTGAAATCAATGGCGATCCGGTAGGCGTCGCCTTCGACGGAGACCTTCAGCACGCCGGTGTCGAGCGCCTTCTTGCCGACGTAGCGGGACAGGTCCTCGGAAAGCTGCTTGGCGCCTTGGCTATCGACCGTCTGGGCGAAAGCCGGCGCGCCGAGCGCGAGAAGGAAAACTAGGGGCAGGACACGCTTCACGTCGATTCTCCGTTTGGGCTCGGAAGACAAAATCGCTTCGCGCTGCTGGTAGGCAAATACCATCACAGCCGCAAGACAAAGGCTAGTCGCCTTCCTAAAGCACCAGCCGCATCAGCGGCCGGCCGGGCTTGCGCTCGACAAGCCGCTCGAAGCCCGCCTTCTCGAACACCCGTGACGAGCCGACGAACAGGCCGATCGAACGCGAATCGCGCGACAGGTCGATCGGGCAGGCCTCGACCAGCCGCGCGCCGTTCCGGCGGGCAAAGTCGATGCCGCCTTCGACGAGGCGATGGCTGATGCCCCTGCCCCGCGCCTTGACGCGGATGAAGAAGCACGAGATCGCCCAGACTCCCGCGTCGGCGGCATCGGCCGGATCGACCGGCGCCGACCCCCTGCCCTGGTTGTTCCATTCGGGCACGTCGGCGCGCGGCCCGATCTGCATCCAGCCGACCGCCTTGCCATCCTCGAAAGCCAGTAAACCCGGCGGCGGCCCGGCTTCGATGCGCGCCTTGATATGGTCCTTGTTGCGCTGCTTGTCGTTGGCCCGTCGTACCGCCGGCGCCAAACGGAAATGCGTGCACCAGCAGCCGTAACAGGCGCCCTGCTTGCCGAAAAGATCCTCGAAATCCGCCCAGAGCTCGGGCGCCAGCGGCGCGATGGTCGTGCTCATGCGTTCTCCCCAGGCCAGCCTTGTTGCTTGCCCTGCGCTGTCGTACCATTGCGTTTGTTCTCTTTATGTTCGCAGCAATGGCGGCTCCTGTCAACAATCCCGAACACGGTTTTTGCCGTGACTGCCTGGCCTTGCAGCGCGGCGATGCACGTCGCTGCGAGCGTTGCGGCAGCCCCAGGCTTGCCCGCCATGCCGAACTCTACCGGCTGCATCTTGCCCATATCGACTGCGACGCCTTCTACGCCGCCATCGAAAAGCGCGACAATCCGGCGCTGAAGGACCGGCCGGTGATCGTTGGCGGCGGCAGGCGCGGCGTCGTCTCCACCGCTTGCTACATCGCCCGCATCCACGGCGTGCGTTCGGCGATGCCGATGTTCAAGGCGCTGGAAGCCTGTCCTGAGGCGGTGGTCATTCCTCCCGACATGGAGAAATATGTCCGGGTCGGGCGCGAAGTCCGCGCGTTGATGCAGGCATTGACGCCGCTGGTCGAGCCGCTCTCCATCGACGAGGCCTTCCTCGATCTTGCCGGCACCGAGCGCCTGCACGGCATGCCCCCTGCCCTCGTCCTGGCGCGTTTCGCGCTGTCCGTGGAAAAGGAGCTCGGCATCACCGTCTCGGCCGGTCTTTCCTACTGCAAGTTCCTCGCCAAGGTGGCGTCCGACTTCCGTAAGCCGCGCGGCCTTTCGGTGATCGGCGAAGCCGAGGCGATGGGCTTCCTGGCCGAACAGCCGGTGACGATGATCTGGGGCGTCGGCAAGGCCTTCGCCGCCACGCTGGAACGCGACGGCATCCGCAGCATCGGCCAGCTTCAGCGCATGGAGCGGGCCGAGCTGATGCGCCGCTACGGCGTGATGGGCGACCGGCTCTACCGGCTCTCGCGCGGCGAGGACGACCGCCGGGTCGACCCGGATGGCGACGCCAAGAGCGTGTCGGCCGAGACCACCTTCGACACCGACATCGGCGCCATGGCCGAACTGGTGCCGGTGCTGCGGGCGCTGTCGGAAAAGGTCTCGGCACGGCTGAAGAAGTCGGGCATTGCCGGGCGCACCGTGGTGCTGAAGCTGAAGACACAGGACTTCAAGCTCCGCACTCGCAACCGCCAGCTTGGCGATCCCACGCGCCTGGCCGACCGGATCTTTCAGACCGGCCTCGACCTCTTGCGCCGGGAAGCCGACGGGACGAAGTTCCGGCTGCTCGGCATTGGCGTCAGCGATCTGTCCGATGACGGGAAGGCCGACCCGCCCGACCTGGTCGACATCCAGTCGCGCAAGCGCGCGCTGGCCGAGGGCGCCATCGATTCATTGCGCGACAAGTTCGGCAAGAAGGCCGTGGAAACCGGCTATACGTTCGGCAGGGGCCGCGGCGCCAATCCGCCGGAGCCGATCGAGGAGTGATCGAATCCGGCTTCCGCCACTCACGTGCGTTTGAGATCGATCCGGCTTGTCACCACCGTCTTGCCGGTTTTCGGATCGGCGTCTGTCACGGTGAGCCGCATGCCGTCCCCGCTGGTCTTCTCGACGGTTAGCCGCGCTGTCCGGTCGCCATTCACCTCTTTGGCCCATCGGATTGCGAGGCTGAGCGCATTGCCCGACCGCTTGCCATTCAACTGCGCCGGCCCGGTACGGGAGCCGACATAAACGCCGGTATAGCCCTTGCCGTTGGATTTCAAATCCGCGCTGATCGCCCGCGTCACCAGCACGAGACCTCGGCAATTGCCGTCGAGCGACAGCGAAGTCGACGTCGCGCCGGAATTGAAGGTGCAGGAGACGTTCACCGTCGGCGCATTGGTGGTCACCTTGACGGTGCCGTTGCCGGCGAAACTGCCCTGGAACGAGCGCAGGAAATCGGCATCGTCGGCATGCGCGGGGCTCACGGCGGTCAGGCCGCCGGCGAGCAGAAGCAGCAGCATTGATCTCATCGAAGGTCTCCCCCGGTAGAATCGGAAATGCCTAAGCGCGGATACAGGGACTCGAACGCCTGTGGCGACCCCAGGTTCCGCCTTCAACGTGACTGTTTTTTAACGCCGCATCGGCTGGCCCAGTCGAATGCGCCGACTAGCGGTTGCCCTCGAAGGTCCGGCTTGCGACATAGCGCGCATGGCACCCGCTCCCTCGATCCCCAAGGCCGCGTTCTGGATGGCGCTGTCGATCGCCTCGTTCCTGGCGATGTCGGTCGCCGGCCGCGCCACGACGGCGGAGCTCAACGTCTTCCAGGTGCTGGAGCTGCGCTCGGTCATCGGCTTCCTCATCCTGCTGCCGCTGGTGATGATGAGCGGCGGCTTCGCCGCGATGCGCACCGAGCGTCCGCTCGCCCATCTTGCCCGCAACATCGTCCACTATTCCGGTCAGGCCGCCTGGCTCTACGCGCTCACCCTGATCCCGCTGGCGGTGCTGATCTCGATCGAGTTCACGACACCGATCTGGACCGCCATCCTCGCCGTCAGCTTCCTTGGCGAGAAGCTTTCGCGGCCAAGGCTGGCGGCGATCGTGCTCGGGCTGATCGGCGTGGTCATCATCGTACGGCCGGGGCTAGGCTCCATGAATCTGGGGGAGCTTATCGTACTGGGCGCAGCGGTTTGCTTCGGTACCTCCGTGGTGTTGGTCAAGTCGCTGACCCGCACCGACAGCGTCGTCAGCATCATCTTCTGGATGCTCATCATCCAGTCCGTGCTCGGCCTGGCTCCGGCGCTCTACGAATGGCGCAACCCGCCGCTCGAGCTCTGGCCGTGGATCGTGGTGATCGCCTTCACGGGCATGTCGTCGCATTTCTGCATGGCCCGCGCCCTTACCCATGCCGACGCCACACTCATCTCGCCTATGGATTTCCTGCGCGTGCCGCTGTCGGCGTTGATCGGATGGCTGCTCTACCACGAGCAGATCGATGTCTTCACCGCCGGCGGCGCACTGCTGATCCTGACGGGCAACCTGCTCAACCTGCAGCGCAAGGCACCGCAGCCGGCCGAGATCGCCGCTTCATAGCGGCGCGGCGCTGCGCGCCACCTCCGCGACATCAGACCGGCCTCGCCTCGATAACGCTGATGCGTGGCCCCGCTTCGATGATATCGGCGACCTCGAAGCCGCCCTTTGCCAGCAGCGACCGAAACTCCTCGGCCGTGCGCTCCTCGCCGCCAGGCGCGACCAGCATGTTGAGGTCTGCGAATTTGGCCGTCGCCCCTTGATTGGGCGGCGCGAGCACGGCCTCGAACACCAGCAGCTTCCCGTCCGCGCGCATTGCCTTGCGGCAATTTTTCAGGATCGAGATGTTGGTCTCGTCGTCCCAGTCATGCAGGATCCATTTGAGCAGCAGCGCGTCCGCCCCTGCGGGCAGCGCCGCGAGGAAATCTCCACCGACGATGTCGCAACGCTCGGCCACGCCTTTCTCGGCCATCACCCGGCCGGCCGCAGCCACCACATGCGGCTGGTCGAACAGAATGCCGCGGCTGCCGGGATTGGCGGCGAGGATTTCGGCGAGCAGCGCACCTTGCCCGCCGCCGACATCCATGATGACGGGGAAGCGCGAGAAATCATAGGCCGCAAGGATCGCCGCCGCGACGCCGCGCGAGTTCGCCGCCATCGCAAGATCGAAAATGGCGGATTCCTCGGGGTGTTCGGCCCGGTATTCCCAGACGCCCTTGCCATGCGCGTGGCGGAACGCATTCCTGCCGCTCTGGATGCTGTAGAGCAGATCGCTCCACGCCTGCCGATAGTAAGGCCGGCCGACAAACGCCGCCCAGGGGGCGGCTGAATGCTCGGCGTCGGAGCGCAAGGCGCCGCCGAGCGGCGTCAGCGAGAACTGCCCGTCTTCCGCCTCGTGAAATAAGCCGGCCGCCGCGAGCGCGCGCAGCAAGCGGTAGAGCGCGCGTGGATGGGTGCCGGTCAGGCTCGCGAGATCGACGGCCGAGCGCTTGCCATCCTTGATGTGGTCGGCGATGCCGAGCATCGCCGCGACCGAGATCGCTTGCGACACCCGGTACTCATTGACCATGCGTATCACTTCGAAAGCGGCTGTTCGCGGGTCCATGCCTCCCCCCATCCGCAGGCGTGGAGATGGTACCGCTTCTCCTAGATAAGTTCCACTTCCACCACGCCCTGCACCGCGCGCATGGCGGACGCGATTTGCGGCGAGACGCGGTAACGACCCAAATCGATCTCGATCTCGCCCTGCGCCTCTCCCTTGAGAAGGATGATGCTGACCTGGCTGTCGCCGCGCTGCTTGAGCTGGGCCTGAATGATCGACGATGGCCTATCGTCCCTGACAAAGATGCGTAGGGCCTTCTGGATGCGGCTGGCCTCATCCTCCAGCGACTGCACCGTCTGGATGCGTAGGTTGATGCCCTCCGGCCTGTCTTCGGCCGAAACCGTGATCACCACCGAGCGGCCAGGCTCCAGCATGTCGCGAAATTGCGCCAGGCCTTCGGAGAACAGCACCGCCTCGTATTGCCCCGTCGTGTCGGAAAATTGCACCACGCCCATCTTGTTGCCGGTGCGCGTCTTGCGCTCCTGCTTGGTGGTGACCGTGCCGGCGAGTCGCCCGGCGGCGGCACCGCGCTTGACCGCGGCAGAGAACTCGCCCCAGTTCTGCACCCGCATCTTCTGCAGCGCCGCCTTGTACTCGTCCAGCGGGTGCGCCGAGAGATAGAAGCCGACCACCTGGAATTCGCGGTGCAGCCGGTCGGCGGCCAGCCACGGTTCGGTCGCCGGCAAATTGAGCGCCTGCGACTGGGCGCCGAGCGAGGCGCCGAATATGTCGGCCTGGCCGGAGACTGCATTCTGCTGCGCCAGAGAGGCCAGCCCCATCATCCGCTCGACGCCGGCCATCATGGCGGCGCGGTCATGGCCGAAGCAGTCCAGCGCGCCGGCCATGATCAGGCTTTCGAAGACGCGCTTGCCGACGATCTTCGGATCGACCCTTTCGCAGAAGTCGGCAAGGCTCTTGAACGGCTTTTCGCCGCGCATGGCGACGATATGCTCGACCGCCGCGTCGCCGACGCCTTTGAGCGCGGCCAGCGAATAGAAAATCTTGTTCTGGCCGACCTCGAAGGGGCGGAAGCTCGACATCACCGACGGCGCCACCACCTCGATGCCGAGCCGCAGCGCATCCTGGCGGAAATCGGCCAGTTTGTCGGTGTTGCCCATGTCGAGCGTCATCGACGCCGCCAGGAATTCCACCGGATAGTGCGCCTTGAGGTAGGCGGTCTGGTAGGAGACGACCGCGTAGGCCGCCGCGTGCGACTTGTTGAAGCCATAGTCGGCGAACTTCGCCAAAAGATCGAAGATGAAGTCGGCCTGCGGCTTGCCGACGCCGCGCTCGACCGCGCCCGTGACGAAGCGCTCGCGCTGCTTGTCCATCTCGGCGCGGATCTTCTTGCCCATGGCGCGGCGCAGAAGGTCGGCTTCGCCGAGCGAATAGCCGGAAAGCTCCTGCGCGATCTGCATCACCTGTTCCTGGTAGACGATGACGCCCTGCGTCTCCTTCACCAGATGGTCGATCTTGGGATGGATCGAGGCCATCTCCTCCTCGCCATGCTTGCGGGCGTTGTAGGTCGGGATGTTCTCCATCGGGCCGGGGCGGTAGAGCGCCACCAGCGCGATGATGTCCTCGATGCAGTCCGGCCGCATGCCGATCAGCGCTTTGCGCATGCCGGCGCTTTCCACCTGGAACACGCCGACCACCTCGCCGCGCGACAGCATGGCGTAGGTATCGGGATCGTCGAGCGGGATCGTCGCGAGATCGATGTCGATGCCGCGACGGCGGATCAGCTTCACCGCTGTCTCCAGCACGGTCAGCGTCTTGAGCCCGAGGAAATCGAACTTCACCAGCCCGGCCTGCTCGACATATTTCATGTTGAACTGGGTGACCGGCATGTCCGAGCGCGGATCGCGGTACATCGGCACCAGTTCCGACAGAGGCCGGTCGCCGATGACGATGCCGGCGGCATGCGTCGAGGCATGGCGATAGAGGCCTTCGAGCTTCTGCGCCGTATCGAGCAGCGTCTGGACGATCGGCTCCTTCTCCGCCTCCTCGGCGAAGCGCGGCTCGTTGGCGATGGCGTCCGCCAGCTTGACCGGATTGGCCGGATTCTGCGGCACCATCTTGGACAGCTTGTCGACCTGGCCATAAGGCATCTGCAGCACGCGGCCGACGTCGCGCAGCACCGCGCGCGCCTGCAGCGTACCGAAGGTGATGATCTGCCCGACCTGGTCGCGGCCGTATTTCTGCTGGACGTAGCGGATCACCTCCTCGCGCCTGTCCTGGCAGAAGTCGATGTCGAAGTCGGGCATCGAGACGCGATCGGGATTGAGGAAGCGCTCGAATAGCAGCGAGAAGCGCAGCGGGTCGATATCGGTGATGGTCGTCGAATAGGCAACCAGCGAACCGGCGCCCGAACCGCGTCCCGGCCCGACCGGAATGCCTTGCGACTTCGCCCATTTGATGAAGTCGGCAACGATCAGGAAGTAGCCCGGGAATTTCATCTTCTCGATGATGCCGAGCTCGAAATCGAGCCGCTCGCGATATTGCTCGACCGTATAGCCCGGCGTCGGGCCGTGCGCGGCCAGCCGCGCCTCCAGCCCCTCGCGCGCCTGGCGGGCGAGCTCGGCCGCCTCCGCCTTCTCCGCCGCATCCTTGTCGGCGATATCGCCGCCGGTGAAGCGCGGCAGGATCGGGCTGCGGTTCTTCGGATAGTAGGAACAGCGCAGCGCGATCTCGACCGTGTTGTCGATTGCTTCCGGCAGGTCGGAGAACAGCTTCGCCATCTCCGCCTGGCTGCGCAGGAAATTGTCCGGCGAGAGCCGCCGGCGATTGTCGGCGGCGACCACCGAACCCTCGGCGATGGCGACCAGCGCGTCATGCGCCTCATAGTCGTCGCGCTTGGAGAAGAACGCCTCGTTGGTGGCGACCAGTGGCAGATCGTGGCTGTAGGCAAGGTCGACCGTCGATTTCTCGATCATGCGGTCGTAGCCCTGGACCCGCTCCAGCTCGACGTAGAGCCGATCGCCGAACATCGCCTTCAGCGTCAGCAGCCGCTGCTCGGCGAGGTCGCGGCGGTCCTCCTTCAAGGCGCGGCCGATCGGACCGCGCGGACCGCCGGTCAGGCAGATCAAGCCGTCGGATTGTCCCTCGAGCATCACGCTGGTCAGGTGCACCGGCTCGCCGGGCGGCGTTTCCAGGTAGACCCGGCTGATCAGCCTGACCAGATTGGCGTAGCCGGCCTCGGTGGCGGCGATCAGCACGAGGGCGTGCATCTCCGGCCCCTGGCGGCGGCGGTCGCGCTGGCCATCGACCGCCTCGCCGGAAAAGGCGAGATCGATCTGGCAGCCGAGGATCGGCTGGATGCCGTCCTTCACCGCCTTCTGCGCGAATTCCAGCGCCCCGAACAGATTGTTGGTGTCGGTGACGGCGATCGCCGGGCACTCGTCCTTGACCGCATGGCCGACGATGGCGCCGAGCTGCAGAGCGCCTTCGAGCAGCGAATAGGCAGAGTGCACGCGCAGATGGATGAACGGCCGCGCCGGCGTTTCCGGACGCGCTTCCTTTACCGCTGCTTCGCGCAGCAACGGGTCGCGTGGAAGTCGTTCATCCGCCATGGGGCTCGCGTCGCTCGAAAGGACTCAACAATCAGTGCAGATGTATTGTCCGGGAGCGCGGGATGCGAGTCCAGCGATCTCCTGTGCACAGGTCAGGCAAATTCCATGATCACCGCGTCGACGGCGAGGCTGTCGCCCGGCTTGGCGTTGAGCCTGGACACGGTGAGGTCGCGTTCGGCGCGCAGCACGTTCTCCATCTTCATCGCCTCGACCACGGCCAGCGTCTCGCCGGCCTTGACCTCCTGTCCCTCGGCGACGGCGATCGATACGACGAGGCCCGGCATCGGGCAAAGCAGCAGCTTCGACGTATCCGGCGGCAGCTTTTCCGGCATCAGCCTTTCGAGCTCGGCGGTGCGCGGCAGCATGGCCTGGGCCGCCACCGACATGCCTTTCCAGGCGATGCGCAAGCCGTTCAGCGCCGGGCGCACCTGTGCCGCGACCGTGTTGCTCCCGACCGTGCCGCGCCAGATGAGATCGCCCGGCCGCCAGTCGGACGCCACCGTCAGAGGCTTGCCGCCATCGATCGACAAATCGACTTCCATGGGGATCGAGACCATGCCTTCGAGAACAGCGGCCGAAAGGTAGTCGGCGCCGATCTTGACCACCCAGTCCCGCTTGAGGATGCCCGAATGCGGCGCCAGCCGACCGCTCAGCCGGTCGAGCCGGTCGCGGCGCAGCAGCTCCATCGCCGTTGCGACCGCTGCCAACACCGCCTTTTCTTCGCCGTCCGGCGCGATCGGCGCGAATCCGTGCGGATATTCCTCGGCGATGAAGCCGGTCGACAGCCGTCCCTCGCGCCAGCGCGGATGCTGCATCAGCGCCGCCAGGAACGGAATGTTGTGCTCGATGCCATCGACGACGAAACTGTCGAGCGCCTCCGACATGGCGTCGATCGCCTCGATCCTGGTCGGCGCCCAGGTGCAAAGCTTGGCCACCATCGGATCGTAGAACATCGAAATCTCGGAGCCTTCGGTGACCCCGGTATCGTTGCGGATGACCACATCGCCGAACGTCCCCTCCTCCGGCGGCCGGTAGCGCGTCAGCCGGCCGATCGAGGGCAGGAAATTGCGGTACGGATCCTCGGCATAGAGGCGGCTTTCCACCGCCCAGCCGTTCAGTTTCACGTCGCTCTGCTTGATGGCGAGCTTCTCGCCGGCAGCGACACGGATCATCTGCTCGACCAGATCGATGCCGGTGACGAGCTCGGTCACCGGGTGCTCGACCTGCAATCGCGTATTCATTTCAAGGAAATAGAAGTTCTTTTCGCTGTCGACGATGAATTCCACCGTGCCGGCGCTCTGGTAGTCGACGGCCCTGGCCAGCGCCACCGCCTGCTCGCCCATCGCCTTTCGGGTCGTGGCGTCGAGGAATGGCGACGGCGCCTCCTCGACCACCTTCTGGTTGCGGCGCTGGATCGAGCACTCGCGTTCGCCGAGATAGAGCGCAGTGCCATGCGCGTCGGCCAATACCTGGATCTCGATATGGCGCGGATCGACCACGAACTTCTCGATGAAGACGCGGTCGTCGCCGAACGAGCTTTTCGCTTCCGAGCGCGCCCGATCGAAGCCGTCGCGCACTTCCGCCTCGCTCCAGGCGATGCGCATGCCCTTGCCGCCGCCGCCGGCCGAGGCCTTGATCATCACCGGATAGCCGATCTCGCCGGCTATTCTTTCGGCATGGTCGGCGTTCTCGATGACGCCCAGCCAGCCGGGCACGGTCGACACTTTCGCCTGGTTGGCGAATTTCTTCGATTCGATCTTGTCGCCCATCGCCCTGATCGCCTTGGGCTTCGGGCCAATGAAGACGATGCCTTCCTTCTCCAGCGCCTCGCAGAAGGCGGCGCGTTCGGAAAGAAAGCCATAGCCGGGATGCACGGCCTCTGCTCCGGTCTGCTTGCAGGCGGCAAGGATCTTGTCGGCGAGCAGATAGCTTTGCGCGGCGGGCGAAGGCCCGATATGCACGGCTTCGTCAGCCATCTCGACATGCACGGCGTCGCGATCGGCGTCCGAATAGACCGCGACGGTGGCAATCCCCATCTTGCGCGCCGTCTTGATCACACGGCAGGCGATCTCGCCGCGATTGGCGATCAGGATCTTCTTGAACATTCGGGCGTCGTTCCTCCGGCGAGAAACCAGTTCTATGGACAATCCCGCCATGGCTCAAGTGGCCGGGCGACGCGCATCCGCCCTGCCCGGATTGCGAATAGCGCGCCGAAAAACGTCGCAAGGAAGTTGGCCGCCGTCGCCGAACTCTGTAGAGTGGCGCGTGGCTCACTGCGGAGGGCTGGCGGGCATTTCGCTTCGCCGGGCAGGCTCAACAAGCCGGCCACATCAGAGATTGTCGATTGCCTTGGGAGGAACTGCCTCATGAAAACGCGCGCCGCTGTTGCTGTCGCCGCCGGAAAGCCGCTGGAGATCATGGAGGTCGACCTCGAAGGGCCGCGCGATGGCGAGGTTCTGGTCGAGATCAAGGCGACCGGCATCTGCCACACCGACGAGTTCACGCTGTCGGGCGCCGATCCGGAAGGCCTGTTTCCGGCGATCCTCGGCCATGAAGGCGCCGGCGTCGTCGTCGACGTCGGCAAGGGCGTGACCTCGGTCAAGAAGGGCGACCACGTCATCCCGCTCTATACGCCCGAATGCCGCCAATGCCCGTCCTGCCTGTCGCGCAAGACCAACCTCTGCACCGCGATCCGCGCCACGCAGGGGCAAGGCCTGATGCCGGACGGCTCGTCGCGCTTCTCGATCGGCAAGGACAAGCTGTTCCACTATATGGGCTGCTCGACCTTCTCCAACTTCACCGTGCTGCCCGAGATCGCGCTGGCCAAGGTCAATCCCGACGCCCCCTTCGACAAGATCTGCTACATCGGCTGCGGCGTCACCACCGGCATCGGCGCGGTGATCAACACCGCCAAGGTCGAGCAAGGGGCCACCGCCGTCGTCTTCGGCCTCGGCGGCATCGGCCTCAACGTCATCCAGGGCCTGAAGCTCGCGGGCGCCGACATGATCATCGGCGTCGATCTGAACAACGACAAGAAGCCGTGGGGCGAGAGGTTCGGCATGACGCATTTCGTCAATCCGAAGGAGATCGACGGCGACATCGTGCCTTATCTGGTCAACATGACCAAGCGCGGCGCCGACCAGATCGGCGGCGCCGACTACACCTTCGACTGCACCGGCAGCACCAAGGTGATGCGCCAGGCGCTCGAAGCCTCGCATCGCGGCTGGGGCAAATCGGTCATCATCGGCGTCGCCGGCGCCGGCCAGGAGATCTCGACCCGGCCATTCCAGCTGGTCACCGGCCGCACCTGGATGGGCACCGCCTTCGGCGGCGCGCGCGGCCGCACCGACGTGCCGCGGATCGTCGACTGGTACATGGAGGGCAAGATCCAGATCGATCCGATGATCACCCATACGCTGAAGCTGGAGGACATCAACAAGGGCTTCGACCTCATGCATGAGGGCAAGTCGATCCGCAGTGTCGTGGTTTACTGAGGAAGCCGCACGCCGCCGGCCTATCGGCCAGCGACCTCTGTGGTGAAACATGGGAGGAATGGAATGCCGGAAAAACTGCATCCTAGAATCGACAATGGCCTGCCCAAGGAAAGCGCGAGCTTCTCCGGCGGCACGCTGGTCTGCGCCTGCACCAGCAAGCCGGTGAAGGTGAAGGTCAAGGGCCAGATCGCCCACAACCACGCCTGCGGCTGCACCAAATGCTGGAAGCCCGAGGGCGCGATCTTCTCCGTCGTGGCCGTTGCCGGCACCGGCGACGTCACCGTCGTGGAGAATGGCGACAAGCTGAAAGTGGTCGATCCGAGCGCGCTGATCCAGCGCCATGCCTGCACCGGCTGCGGCGTCCACATGCACGGACCGGTCGAGCGCGACCATCCGTTCAAGGGCCTGAGCTTCATCCATCCCGAGCGTTTCGAGGAGGACGGATGGTCGCCTCCGGGCTTCACCGCCTTCGTCTCGTCGATCATCGAATCCGGTGTCGATCCGAAACGCATGGACGGTATCCGCTCGCAGCTGAAGTCGATCGGGCTCGAGCCCTATGACTGCCTCAACCCCGGCCTGATGGACTATATCGCCACCTGGACCGCGAAGAAGTCCGGCGCCTTGCCGGCCTGACAAGTTCGAGAATTTCTGCCATGGGGCCGGTCAAAACCGGCCCCATGTTCGTTTTGGAGGGACGATGCCCGCACCCATCATCTACGTCGATGCCGACGCCTGCCCGGTCAAGGCGGAGGTCGAGAAGGTGGCGGAGCGCCACGGCGTCATGGTCACCTATGTCTCCAATGGCGGCCTGCGCCCGTCGCGCGATCCGATGATCCGCAACGTCGTGGTATCCAAGAGCGCCGATGCCGCCGACGACTGGATCGTGGAGAATGCACTGTCCAACGACATCGTGGTGACGGCCGATATCCCGCTTGCCGCGCGCACCGTGGCGCTCGGCGCGCATGTGTTGGGCCCGACCGGCCGTCCCTTCACGCCTGAAACCATCGGCATGGCAGTGGCGATGCGCGACCTCAAGCAGCATCTGCGCGAGACTGGCGAAAGCAAAGGCTACAATGCCGGGTTCACGCCGCAGGACCGCTCGCGCTTTCTTGGCGAGCTCGACCGCATCTTGCGGCGGGCGCTGAAATCCGCCACACCGGACTGATCTGGAGGCCGGGCCATGGGTGACGACGACACATCCGTCAAAACGCCGATGCATCCGCATATCCAGTTCGCTTTGTCGGCGGCCATTGGCATTGTCGCTTTGTTGCTGGCCTCGCTGCTGCGCGTGCCGCTCGCCTATTCGATCGGCGCGAATGTCTTTTTTGCCACCTACATCATTCTCGTCCTCGCCTTGATGCCGAGGCTTACCGGCCGCTATCTCAGCAAGAACGCGCGCGCTACCGATCTACCGGTACTGGGTATCTTTGCGGTTACCCTTTTCATCGTCGGCGTCGCCACCGTTTCGCTGTTCCATCTAATCAATCAGCAGGAGGCCGCGCATCCATTCGAGCTCAGCTTCGCCATCATGTCGATTCCGCTCGGCTGGTTCACGATCCACGCCATGGCCTCGCTCCACTACGCGCATGTCTACTGGATGAACGGCGAAGAGATCGACGTTGCCACCAAGAAGAAGGTTCCGGTCGGCGGTCTGGATTTCCCCGGCGACAAGCGTCCCGAGGGCTGGGATTTCCTCTATTTTGCGACCGTCATCGGCATGACCGCGCAGACCGCCGACACCGCCATCACCACCTCGCACATGCGCCAGGTGGTGCTCATCCATTCGATCCTGTCGTTCTTCTTCAACACGGTGATCGTCGCCGCGGCGGTCAATCTCGCCGTCAGCCTGAGCAGTCCTTGACCGCTTGCCCGTAATAAATCCGTGATCGGATGAAACATCGCTTTGGCTGGCGACGTATTGGGAGGAGAACGAAGAGCTACAAGGCCGGGAGAACGAAGGACGATGGAAACCGTTGCCAGGAGCGAGCCCGCCGCCGATGCGCAAGCCGCATCGAAGGACGCGACGCTGATCTACCGCCAGTCCCGCTGGACGCGACTGACCCACTGGCTCTGGGCGATCGCGCTGTTCTTCATGCTGCTTTCCGGCCTGCAGATATTCAACGCCCGCCCCCAGCTTTATATCGGCAAGGAATCCGGCTTCGGCTACAACAACACCATCTTCGCCATCGGCGCCGAAAACACCGACCAGGGTCCGCGCGGCTACACCGAAATCTTCGGCAAACGCTTCGACACGACCGGCGTGCTCGGCTGGTCCGGACCGCCCGGACAGGAGTCGCCCCGCGCTTTCCCGTCCTGGGCGACGATCCCCTCCTACTATGATCTCGGCACCGCCCGCGTCGTTCATTTCTTCTTCGCCTGGGTGCTCTCCGCCACCTTGCTCGTCTGGCTGGTCGCCGGCCTGATCAACGGCCATGTCAGGCGCGATCTCGCCCCGCGCCTCGACGATCTCCGGCGATTGCCGCGGGACATCGTCGACCACGCGAAGCTGAAGTTCCATCACACGCGCGAATACAACACGCTGCAAAAAATGGCTTATGGCGGCGTGCTGTTCGTGCTGTTGCCGCTAATGATCATCACCGGCCTCGCCATGTCGCCGAGCATGAATTCGGTGCTGCCCTGGCTCAATGAACTGCTCGGCGGCCGGCAGACGGCGCGCACCATCCACTTCACCGTCATGGTGCTGCTCGTCGGCTTCTTCATCATCCACATGCTGATGATCCTCGCCGCCGGCCCGATCAACGAATTGCGCTCGATCATCACCGGCTGGTACCGCACCGACCCGCCGGCGCATGACGACAGCTCGTCCGAGAGGAGCGGCTGATATGGCCAAGTTTCAAATCAACCGCAGGAAATTCCTCACCTCCGCCAGTCTCGGCCTGTCCGGCATCGCGCTGTCGGGCTGCGATGCCTTCGACGGCGGGCTCGGCATCGGCGGCGGTCTGCGCAGCTTCCTCGAGAATGCCAATGGCCTGACATACCGGGCCCAGCGCCTGCTCGCCGGCCGCGACGCGCTGGCGCAGGAGTTCACCGAGGCCGATATCCGCCAGCCGCAGCGGCCGAACGGCGTCACCGCGCCCGACGACGACACCTACAAGGGCCTGCTTGCCAACAACTTCGCCGACTGGCGTCTCGAGGTCTCCGGCCTCGTCGAGAAACCGCTGTCGCTCACCCGCGAGCAGCTTCAGAACATGCCGAGCCGCACCCAGATCACCCGCCACGACTGCGTCGAGGGCTGGAGCTGCATCGCCAAATGGACCGGCACGCCGCTGTCCCTGGTTCTCGACCAGGCGGTGGTGAAACCCCAGGCCCGGTATGTGATGTTCCACTGCCTCGACACGATCGACCGCAGCCTCTCCGGCGACGTCAAATATTACGGCACCATCGACCTGATCGATGCCCGCCACCCGCAGACGATCCTCGCCTACGGCGTCAACGGCAAGCCGCTGCCGGTCGAGAACGGCGCGCCGCTGCGCGTACGCGTCGAGCGCCAGCTTGGCTACAAGATGCCGAAGTATCTCTACAAGATCGAACTGGTCGACAGCTTCACCGCGATCGGCGGCGGTCGCGGCGGCTACTGGGAAGACAATGGCTACGACTGGTATGGCGGCATTTGATTTTCCTCGCCTGCGGGCCGAGCACGATCTTGCGCCGACCGAGCTCAACGCCATTGAGGAACGTCTCGACGGCGACAACCGGCGTCTGACAGGCCGCGACGATGATCGCGGCCTAGTCTTTCTGCTGCGGGACACAGCCGGACGCCCGATTGGCATCGCCGCAGGCCATTCCTGGGCGGGGATCGCCGAACTAAAGCTGATGTGGGTCGACGAGGCCTGTCGAGGTCTTGGCCATGGCAGTAAGCTGCTCGATGCCTTCGTAGCCGAGGCTTCCGCGAGAGGAGTTAGACGCATCTGGGTCGCAACGCACGACTTTCAGGCACCGGGTCTCTACGAGAGGGCGGGCTTCGAGCGTATGGGTGAATTCGCCGGGTGGCCCGAAGGCCATTCCAACATCATTCTCTGCAGGACGGTCGCCGCCTAGGCGACCTTATCCAGCAGCGGCTTCAGTGCCGGATGGATTTCCGGCGAGGCGTGCTTGATCAGCGTCAGCAGCGCGCGCTCGTTCTCGCTGAGCGGCCGATTCGGGTCGATCCGCTCGGCCAGCCACTTCGCTTCGCCGGCGTCGACCGTCTCGGCGCGGCGGACCATTGCCTCGACGGCCCGGTTCCTGGCTTCCCAATCGGCCTCGATATCGTCGGGCGAGCGGTAGGCCTCCATGATGCCGGCAAGCCCGCCGGAAACCATGCGGCCGAAGAAGCCGCCGATGCCCGGCTCGCCCGCATCGAGGAAGTTCTCCTGGCGCAGCGCCACATCCCGCGTCGGCGCTTCGTAGCCGGCCGAGCACATGACGAAATTGGCGATCGCCTTGACGAACAGTTCGTTCCAGGACGGATCGTTGCTGGCCGCCGCGGTGCTCTCGTTGATCTTGAACAGCACGTCCGCCTCGGCGCGGGTTATCGCGATGTTGCCGTCGCCGCCGTAGGCGTAGAGGATGCGGCGCAACAGGTCGACTTCGGCCTTGGCCACCAATCCCGGAACCAGTTGGCCGCCCAGCATCAGCGGCCCCTTGCCGTCGACCACCGCATGCGAGACCTGCTCCAGCGCATAGGCGGAAAGCCGGCTGGGCGAAGATTTGGCTTTCTCCAGCACATGCACCAGGAGCTCGAGCTCGGTCAGGCTGTCGACCATGCCGTCGCGCGAGATCGTCCGGATCAGCCAGTCGGCATTGTCCTCGGAGATATAGCCCGTCGGCTTTTCCTGGTGGACGATGTAATCGGTGACCGCCTCGACGAAGAACGCCGGCCATTCCTGGCATTTGTCGCGCGCCGTCTGGTCGAGCGCGAACAGCGCCTCGGCCTCGCCACGGCTTACCACGCCGTCACCAAATACTTCGCGGCGCAGCATCACCACGTCTTCGGCCGTGATTCGGTTCTTGGAGGTCAGCCCCGCCACCGGAGCGCTCATGATCAGTTCGCCCATTTTTGTCCCCGTCGCCGCCGGCCGTAGCCGGACCCAAAGGTCGTTTCGACCCAACATACCAGCAGTGTCTTGAAAAACCGGCAAACCGCGTGGTTAGCGAAGACTTGTCAGCAAGATGTCGCAGGCAGGTGACAAGGTGTCGTTGACGGGCTATGGATGAGGAGTCGAGGGCTCAACCCTGAGTCCTACCTGTTTGCGGGAGAGAGCAGCGAGAGCTGCCGCCGAAGGGGAAATCGCCCGAAATCTCTCAGGCAAAAGAACCGTAGACGGGAAAGACACTCTGGAAAGTCGGGGCTCGTGCCCCGCGCCGAAGGTGTAAGCGCTGCCGACAGAGTTACGGGGCGCGAGTCTCTCAGGCTTCAGACAGAGGGGCACGGACTGGTCGCCATCAGCGGCCGATTGCGTGCGACTCTGGAGATGACATGACGGGCGACGAAACCAAACACCTACCCCTCGAAGATCTGCATACGGCTGCTGGCGCGCGCTTTGGTGCGTTCGCCGGCTGGTCGATGCCGCTCACCTATCCTGCCGGGGTTATGAAGGAGCACCTTCACACCCGCGAGCATGCTGGCCTGTTCGACATTTCGCACATGAAGCTGTTCCTGGTCAGCGGCCCGGGCGCGATTGCCCTGCTCAACCGCGCCTGCCCGCTCGATGCCGGCGCGCTTGAGATTTCCCAGTCGAAATACACCTTCTTCCTCAACGAGGCCGCCGGCATCATCGACGACCTCATCATCACCAGGCTTGGCGACGACCGCTTCATGGTCGTCGCCAATGCCGGCAACGCAGCCGTCGACGAGAAGCATCTGCGGGCGCTGGCCGGGGATTTCGAGGCAAAGGTGGATGCGCTCGACCGCGTCTTCCTCGCCATTCAGGGTCCCGAGGCCTGGGCCGCCCTCGCCCGCGCCGGCATCGAGACCGGCTCGCTGCTGTTCATGCACGGCATCGAGCCGCGCCAAAACTGGTTCATGAGCCGTTCCGGCTACACCGGCGAGGACGGCTTCGAGATCGGTCTGCCGGAAGCGGATGCGCGGGATCTGGTCGCGACATTGCTCAAGGACGAGCGCGTCGCTTGGATCGGCCTTGCCGCTCGCGACAGTCTGCGGCTGGAAGCGGGGCTCTGCCTGCACGGCCAGGACATCACCGAGGAATTCGACCCGACCAGCGCCGGCCTGATGTGGGCCATCCCCAAGGACATCCGGGCGACCGGCTCCTTCATCGGCGCCGACGCGCTGCGCGCCATCCTGGAGCGCGGCCCGGCGCAGAAACGTGTCGGGCTGAAGCCGGAGGGCCGCCTGCCGGTGCGCGCGGGTGCTGCCCTGTTCGACGCCGACGGCAATCCGGCCGGCCATGTCACATCGGGCGGTTTCGGCCCTTCGGCTGGTCATCCGGTTGCCATGGGCTATGTCAACACAGCACTGGCCAAGCCCGGAACAAAACTGTTCGCCGATGTGCGCGGGGCGAAAATCCCGATCGATATCAACCCCTTGCCCTTCACACCTCATCGCTACCGCAAAGGATAAGTCCCGATGGCAAAAACCTATTTCACCGAAGACCATGAATGGCTCCGTGTCGAGGGCGGCGTCGCCACGGTCGGCATAACCGACTATGCACAAGAGCAGCTCGGCGACCTCGTCTTCGTCGAATTGCCGGAAACCGGCCGCAAGCTGACCAAGGGCGACACCGCCGTCGTGGTCGAGTCTGTCAAGGCGGCATCCGACGTCTACGCGCCGGTCGACGGCGAGATCACCGAGGCCAACAGCTCGCTGTCGTCGGACCCTTCGCTGGTCAATTCGGCCGCCACCGGCGACGGCTGGCTGTGGAAGATGAGGCTTTCCAACGAAAGCCAGCTCGAAGGCCTGCTCGATGAGGCCGCCTACAAAGCCCATATCGGCTGAAAAGCAGGACAGTTACGATGACCGCAGCACCCTACCCCTTCTCGGCCCGCCATATCGGCCCCGGCCTTAACGATGTCCGAGCCATGCTGGCCGTGATCGGCGTTCCGTCCGTCGAAACGCTGATCAGCCAGGCCGTGCCGAGATCGATCCGCCTCGACCTGCCGCTGTCCCTGCCCGCGCCGGCCAGCGAAGCCGAGGCGCTGGCCGAATTGTCTGCGACGATGGCGAAGAACAAGGTGCTGAAGAGCTTCATCGGCGCCGGCTATCACGGCGTCCACGTGCCGCCGGTCATCCAGCGCAACCTGTTCGAGAACCCGGCCTGGTACACCGCCTACACGCCCTACCAGGCCGAGATCAGCCAGGGCCGGCTGGAAATGCTGTTCAACTTCCAGACCCTGGTCACCGAGTTGACCGGCTTGCCGGTGGCGTCGGCCTCGCTGCTCGATGAGGCGACAGCCGTCGCTGAAGCCGTCGGCATTGCGCTGCGCCATCATCGCGACAAGCGCACCAAGGTGGCGCTCGCCGGCACGCCGCACCCGCAGACGCTGGACGTCGTGCGCACCCGCGCCGAGCCGCTCGGCACCGAGGTCGACGGCGAGACGATCGACGACAACACCGCCGCTTTGTTGGTCTCGTGGCCCGACACGTTCGGCGTCTATGGCGACCACAAGGCGGCGATCGAGAAAGCCCGCGCCACCGGCGCGCTGGTCATCTTCATCGCCGATCCGCTCGGCATGACGCTGACCGACACTCCGGCCAAGCTCGGCGCCGACATCGCCGTCGGCCCGATGCAGCGCTTCGGCGTGCCGATGGGCTTTGGCGGCCCGCACGCCGCCTACTGCGCCGTCTCCGACAAGTTGACCCGGCTGATGCCTGGCCGCCTCGTCGGCCAGTCGACCGACAGCAAGGGGCGTCCCGGCTACCGGCTGGCGCTGCAGACGCGCGAGCAGCACATCCGCCGCGACAAGGCGACCTCCAACATCTGCACCGCCCAGGCGCTGCTCGCCAACATGGCGACCGCCTATGCGATCTGGCATGGTCCCGCCGGCCTGCAGGCGATCGCCGAGCGCATCCATGGTCTCGCCAGCCGCCTTGCCGCCGGCTTAACCGCATCGGGCGTTTCCGTGCTCGGCGCCAGCCGCTTCGACACGGTGACGGCCGAAGTGAAGGGCAAGGCGAAATCGATCGCCGCCGCCGCCGAGAAGATCGGCCGGCTGCTGCGCGTCATCGACGCCGACCATGTCGGCGTCGCCTTCGACGAAACCTCGACCGAGGCCGACCTCGAGGCGATCGCCGCGCTGTTCGGCGCCAAGGCCGCCGCGGCGGCCGATCGGACCGTACCGGGAAAACCGCGCGGCAAGGAGTTTTTGACCCAGCCGGTCTTCCACGAGAACCACTCCGAGACCGACATGATGCGCTTCCTGCGCCGGCTGGCCGACAAGGACCTTGCGCTCGACCGCGCCATGATCCCGCTGGGATCCTGCACCATGAAGCTCAACGCGGCGGCCGAAATGATGCCGGTCAGTTGGCCGAGCGTCGCCAACCTGCATCCGTTCGCGCCTGCCAGCCATTCGGCGGGCTATCGCGCCATGGTCGGCGAACTGGAGGGCTGGCTGTCGGAGATCACCGGCTTCGACGCGGTCAGCCTGCAGCCCAATGCCGGCAGCCAGGGCGAATATGCCGGACTGCTCGCCATCCGCGCCTATCACCGCTCGCGCGGCGAAAGCCATCGCACCGTATGCCTGATCCCCTCCTCCGCGCATGGCACCAATCCGGCAAGCGCGGCGATGGCGGGAATGAGCGTCGTCGTCGTGCGCTGCCTGGAGGACGGCAATATCGACATGGACGATATGAGGGCCAAGGCCAACGAGCATTCCAAAAATCTCGCGGCGCTGATGTTCACCTATCCCTCGACGCATGGCGTTTACGAGGAAGGCGCGCGCCACCTCTGCGCCCTCATCCACGAACATGGCGGCCAGGTCTATTTCGATGGCGCCAACCTCAACGCCCTGGTCGCCCTCGCCCGTCCCGCCGATATCGGCGCCGACGTCTGCCATATGAACCTGCACAAGACCTTCTGCATCCCGCATGGCGGAGGCGGCCCCGGCGTCGGCCCGATCGGCGTCAAGGCCCACCTGAAATCCTATCTGCCGGGTCATGTCACTGAAGGCTCGGCGCATGCGGTGTCGGCAGCACCCTTCGGCAGCGCGTCCATCCTGCCGATCACCTGGATGTACATCCGCATGATGGGCGCTTCCGGCCTGAAGCAGGCTACCGAGACCGCCATCATCTCGGCCAACTATGTGGCGACACGGCTCGCGCCGCACTTCCCGCTCCTCTACAAGGGCAGGCACGATCGCATCGCGCACGAGTGCATCCTCGACACCCGCGTGCTCAAGGAGAGCGCCGGCATCAGCGTCGATGACATCGCCAAGCGCCTGATCGACTACGGCTTCCACGCGCCGACCATGTCGTTCCCGGTCGCCGGCACGCTGATGGTGGAGCCGACCGAGTCCGAGCCCAAGCGCGAGCTCGACCGCTTCTGCGAGGCGATGATTGCCATCGCCGGCGAGGCGACCAAGGTGGCGAAGGGCGAGTGGCCGCTCAACGACAACCCGCTGGTCAACGCGCCACACACCGCGGCGGAGGCGCTGGCCGGCGAGTGGTCGCATCCCTATTCGCGGCTTGAGGCGGCCTATCCCGCCGGCGACGCCGACACCTCGGCCAAATACTGGCCGCCGGTGTCGCGCATCGACAATGTCGCCGGCGACCGCAACCTCGTCTGCTCCTGCCCGCCGCTGTCGGAATATCTGGGCGCCGCCGAGTAGCCTGGCCGGCAATCAGGCGGAACGCAGGG
Organism: Mesorhizobium abyssinicae; assembly: GCF_049887195.1. NCBI lineage: Bacteria > Pseudomonadati > Pseudomonadota > Alphaproteobacteria > Hyphomicrobiales > Phyllobacteriaceae > Mesorhizobium > Mesorhizobium abyssinicae. The sequence continues at coordinate 354,599 of NZ_JARAKC010000004.1, read as the reverse complement.
CCGGCCCGCCGGCCTTGCTCTCCTTGTCCAGGACAAGCACGCGGTTCCGCCCGGCGTGCTTGGCGGCATAGAGCGCCCTGTCGGCCTCGGCCAGCACCTCGTCCAGGCTGCTGCCGCCGGCCGCGCCAAAGCCGATGCCGCCACTGACGGTGCTTCGCAACGGACCGCGCGGCGTCGGCACGACCTCGGCGCCGAAGGCGACGCCGATCTTGCTGGCAAGATCGTAAGCTTTCTCTTCGGTCATGCGCGAGATGACCAGCGCGAACTCCTCGCCGCCCAGGCGGAAGGCATCGACGCCGTTCCTGCCGTACTTCCTGATGATCGCGGCGAAGCGGCACAAGACCTTGTCGCCGACCGGATGGCCGAACAGGTCGTTCGTCCTCTTGAAATGGTCGAGGTCGAACATGACGACCGCCATGAACGGACCGAAGGCGCGCTCGCCGTAGAGCGAGTTCAGCGCCCGCCGGTTCATCAGCCCTGTCAGCGGATCGGTCAGCGTCTCGGCCTTCAATTCGATCTGCGCCTGCAGATGATGCAGCGAAAGCGTCAGCGCGCCGAGACCGGTCATGCAGGCGACCGCCACGACGGTATTCAGCCGCTCCGCCCAGTTATCGGGCGCCACGCCGAGCACCCATTGTCCGTGGATCGCCAGCATCGCGCCGCATAGCGCGAAGGACACCGCACAGGTACCGCTGAGAAACGAGACGACCAGCAGGATCCGACGATCGTGACCGCCCTTGGTCCAGAACATCACCCCGATCACGGCGAGCAGCGCCGTGACGGTCGTATAGGTGATGATGAAGCCGACACCGTCAAAGCCGAGATAGGTCACGAGCGCGCAGACGGCCATGGCCGTCACCGTCGGCACAACGACGCTGCCCTGGTTGCCGACACCCAGATATTGCATGGCCGACAGGCAGATGATGAGGAAGCCGAGGCTGAGCAGCGCCAGCACCGCCTGGCAGAGCCAGGGGTTGGGCTCCTTGGTGTACTGCCAGAACAGCACGACATGCGCGACGAGCACGAGGATGCCGCACGCCACCGTCAGCACGAAGCGCGCCCGCGGAGCGGTGAACCAGATCGCCAGCATGGTTATGCTTAGGCACGTGCCCGACAGCGCCGCCGCGAGCAGGAGCGAACTAAAATCCAACATTCTTGAGCGCAGCCTCTTGGGAGTCGTCGGTTGCACCCCCATTCTAGGTTAACGGCGGCCCGCCGACACCGTTTTCCGCTAACCTTTCGACCCTACTTTCAGACAAGGTTTACAAAGCGTCCACTACTTGGCGTGGCAGACACGAAGACTAGGAATGTTATGGTTTATATTGGAACAGTTCTGTTGCGACCCCGTGTCGATCCCTCCCAAGGAGGACGCACGCCGATGTTGTGCTGCGGGCAAGCCAGCGGACGAGGCGGGCCGTCCGCCAGCGCGAAACCAACCGGCGAATAGCCGGTCAATTCGAGCGGGACGACTCAGTCCGGCCTGGTAAGGCCTCTAGCTCTTGTTCAGCAGTTCCAGATTGGCGTCGACGACGGTCTGGTCGGCCATGTGGGCCTTGGCCTCGAGCAGCAGGACCCTGGCCTTCTTCTTGTTGCCGCGCAGCAGCTGCGAATAGCCCATATTGTTGACGATTTGCGGCTTGCGCCCGGCGACCTTCAGGAGCTGGTCGTAGGCGCGGTCGGCGAAGTCGAAACGGCCCAGCTCGTCATAGGAAGCGGCGAGCCCCATCCACGCCTCGGCATTGTCGGCCTTGAGCTCGACCGCCTTGCGGAAATGCTTTTCGGCAAGGCCGTAATTCGCTTCGCGGAACTGCGCCTTGCCTTCCGCCAGGTCCGACGCGTTGACGTCCTCGGACGTCGGCTGGATCGCGGTCGTCTTGGTCGTGTCGACGGCGTTGTTGGTCGTGCAACCGGTGATCATCAAGACGGCTGCCAGTGCGGCCGCTGCCGTGGGAAGTCTGTGACGCATGCCCCTGCCCCATCGCCCGATTTGCCGGGTCGTTCTTCAGGAAGCACTCTACAAGAGGGCGATTAACCTTCGGTGCCGAAACGCGCCTAAGAATTGGTTTCGAACAAAGGTCCAATTCGACCCAAGGTCTGTCGAGATTCAGGTCAGGCCGAGCCGGAGTCGAAGACGGGCGCGAAGCGACCAAACCATGCGGATTCCGAGAACCGGCGCGGAGCGTAAACCTTAGTGCGCCGTCATTTTGACGATGATCGGAATGATGGCGATCATCAGCACCACGGGCAGGATGCACACCGTCACCGGCACCGACATCTTGGCCGGCAAGGCATGCGCCTTCTCCTCCGCGAGCGACATGCGCTTGTGGCGCATTTCGTCGGAGAAGACGCGCAGCGCGCCCGACAGGCTGGTGCCTAGTTCCTTCGACTGCTGCAGCAGCGTTGCGAAGGAGCGCACCTCATCGAGGCTCAAGCGATCGGCGAGCGCCTTCAGCGCGTCGTCGAGGCTGCGGCCAGCCCTCAGCTCCAGCGAAACCAGCTGCAGGTTCTGGCTCAGCGCCGGATAGGTCTTGGCGAGCTCCTTGGAGACGCGCTCGATGCCGGCCTCCATGCTCATGCCGGCATCGGAGCAGACAATCATCAGGTCCATGAAGTCGGGAAAGCCATTGCGGTATTCGCGCATCTTCTCGCGCACCTTCTGGCTCAGCACCAGGCCGGGCAGGAAGTAGCCGGCGGCGCCGGAAAGGATGACGAAGCTCCAGCGGCTGGTCATGGTCGAATCGGCGCTGGCCATCCAGTGGTTGACCAGGAAGGCGCCGAGAGCGAGACCGATGAAGGCCGCGAAGCGGATCAGGAAGAAGGCGCCGATCGCGCGCGGTTCCATGTAGCCGGCCTGGATGAGCTTCATGCGCAGCCGCGCGACATTTTCCGGGTCGCTCTTGGCGTAGAATTCCTGCGCCCGCTTTACCGCCTTCTCGCGCACCGCGTTGGAATTCTTGCGCGGTGCGGGCTCGGCCTGCTCGACGGGTTTGCTCGCCTCCTCGACCTTCAACCGGCGCTTGACCTCGTTGCGGTCGCCCTTGGCAACGACCAGCGGCCAGGCCACCGCGCTGCCGCCGAGCAGGAGCAGCAGCACTGCCACCGGCATCAGCGAGGTCGGCGCGAGCGAGGCGAGGAATTCGATCACGCGCTGCATGTCAGAACCGGAAGTTCGACATCTTGAACATGATGGCGTTGCCCAGCATCAGCCAGGTTATCGAGCCGCCCAGCAGGTACCAGGTCTTCGCTTCGCCCCACACCTCGCGATAGAACCGCGGCATCAGCACCATGATGGCGGCGAACAGCAGCGCCGGCACCGCCGTCAGGATGTAGGCCGACATGCGGCCCTCGGTCGAAATCGCGCGCACCTTGCGGCGCAGCTTGCCGCGCTCGCGGATCGTCGACGACAGCCCGTCCAGGATTTCGCGCAGATTGCCGCCCGAGCTGGTCTGGATCGAGACCGCGGTGACGAACAGCGGCAGGTCTTCGTGGCCGACGCGGTCGAACAGCGAGTTGAGCGCCGACACCAGGTCCGAGCCGTACGTCACCTCGTCGGCGATGACGCCGAACTCGGTACCGATCGGGTCCGGCATCTCGCGCGCCACCATGGCGATGGCCACTGGCACCGGATGGCCGGCCTTGAGGCCGCGCGTGATCAGTTCCAGCGCCTCCGGCAACTGCATGCCGAACCGCTTCAGCCGGCGGCCGCGCTGGAAACGCATCGCCATGACCGGCAGCACCGGCAGCAGCACGACAAACAGGAGAAGGCCCATCAGCAGCGGCAGTCCATACCAGACGGCCACGCAGCCCAGCACCAGCGCCACGCCGGAGGTGATGGTCAGAAACTTGGACAAGGGCATCGTCATGCCGGACTGGGTGCGCAACGCGCGGAACCGGTCGAGCGAGAACGCCGAGGCGCCGGCCTCCAGGCCGCGTTCCTTGCGCAGCTGGATCAGCACCTGCTCCTGGCTGATCTTGTTCTCCTGCAGCTTCATGCGCCGGTTGATGGCCGTGCGCTTGTCGCTGCGGCCGGCATAAAGCAGGTAGCACGCCTCGGCGATCATGATGCCGGTGAGCGCGGCGGCGGCGTAGACGACGTAGATCGCGCTAAAGCCCTCGAACACCGTTCACTCCTGCGGACGGCCGGGTTCGAAATACTTGCCCGGGAATTCGATGCCCATGGCGCGCAGGTCCTCGAGGAAACGCGGGCGGATGCCGGTCGCCTCGTAATGGCCGAGGATCTTGCCGTCGGCCTCCATGCCGGTGCGCACGAAGCGGAAGATCTCCTGCATCTGGATGACGTCGCCTTCCATGCCGGTCACCTCGGCGACGCTGGTCACCTTGCGCTTGCCGTCCGACAGGCGGGTCAACTGCACGATGATGTCGATGGCGCTGGCGATCTGGCTGCGGATCGACTGCACGGTCATCGGCATGCCGGTCATGCCGAGCATCTGCTCAAGGCGCGAAATGGCGTCGCGCGGCGTGTTGGCGTGGATGGTCGCCATTGAGCCTTCATGGCCGGTGTTCATCGCTTGCAGCATGTCGAAGGCTTCCTCGCCGCGGCACTCGCCGAGGATGACGCGGTCGGGACGCATGCGCAGCGCGTTCTTGACTAGGTCGCGCTGTTTCAATTCACCGTGGCCTTCGATGTTGGCCGGGCGCGTCTCCATGCGCGCGACATGCGGCTGCTGCAGCTGCAGTTCGGCCGCGTCCTCGATGGTGATCAGCCGCTCGTCCTCGGGGATGAAGGCCGACAGCGCGTTCAGCATCGTCGTCTTGCCGGTGCCTGTGCCGCCCGAGATGATCGTGGTCTTGCGCGCATGCACGGCCGCCGCCAGCACTTCGGCCATGTTCTGGGTGATGGCGCCGAACTCGACCAGCTTGTGCAGGCCGAGCTTGTTCTTGGAGAATTTGCGGATCGACACCAGCGGCCCGTCGACGCCGACCGGCCGGATGGCTGCGTTGAAGCGCGAGCCGTCGAGCATGCGCGCGTCCACCATCGGCGCCGATTCATCGACGCGGCGGCCGACAGCGGCGACGATTTTGTTTATGATTCGAAGCAGATGCGCCTCATCCTTGAACGGGATGTGCACCTGCTGCAGCTTGCCGCGCCTTTCGACGAAGCAGTTCTGGTGGCCGTTGATCAGGATGTCGTTGATCTCCGGGTCCTTGAGCAGCGGCTCCAGCGGGCCGAGGCCGACCATCTCGTCGACGATGTCGTCGACCAGCGCGTCGAGCTCGGCGGTGTTGATCGCCATCCGCTCCTGGCGGGTCTTTTCCGAGACGAATTCATGCACCTGCCGGCGCATCTCGTCCTTCGGCAGGCGCTCCAGCGCGACGAGGTTGATCTCCTCCAGCAGCATGCGGTGGATGCGCACACGCGCGTCGAGCACCTTGTTGGTGTTCTTGCCGGGCGCTGCTTCGGCCTTGGGCGCCACGGGCTTGCGGGTCGTCGGGATGACGACGGCATGGTGCGCGACCGGAGCGGCCTCGGCCGGGCGCTGGGGACGCAGGTCGCGGTTCTGCAGGGTTGAAAAGCGGCTGGTCATCCGGCCTTCCTCTTCAAGAGACCCTTGCCGATGCCGAACAGCGACTTCGACTTGGCCGTCGTCGTCACCGCTTCCTCGGGCAGGATGATCTTCTTGAGATCGTTGACGACATTGGCGTTCGGATCGATGTCGTGCAGCGGCACGCCACGGTCCACGGCTTCGCGCACCAGCCGGTAGTTGTTCGAGATGCCGCCGACGAAATGCTCGCCGAGGATGTCCTGGACGTCGGCCTGCTTGATGCCGTTGTCGAACATCTTCTGCTCGAAGCGGTTGACGATGACGTTCGGCTTCACTTCCCTGCCGGCGGTCTCGTAGATCGCCTGGATCAGGCGCTGCGTGTGGCGCAGGCACGGCACCGTCATCTCGGCCACGATGTAGAGCTTGTTGGAGCCGAGCAGCACCGTCTCGGTCCAGGGGAACCAGGTGCGCGGCATGTCGATGACGACATTGTCGAAATAGGCCGAGACGAGATCGAGCATGCGCACCACGACGTCGGTCTTGAAGGAGCGCATTTCCGATGGGCGCGTCGGTGCGGCCAGCACGCACAGCCCGCTCGCATGCTTGGACAGCATCACATCCAGCAGCTGCCGGTCGAGCCGCTCAGGCTGGTTCTCGATTTCGGTGATGTCGAAGCGCGGCTCGAGGTCGAGATATTCGGCGCAGGCGCCCTGCTGGAAGTTGAGGTCGACGACGCAGGTCGAGGCGCCGCGCGTCACCGAATGATGCAGCTGGAAGGCGGTCTGCAGCGCCAGCGTCGTGGTGCCGACGCCGCCGGCGGCGGGCATGAAGGTGTAGATCTGCGACTCGGTGTTTTCCTCGCGCCCCGGCCCTTGCAGCGCCCGCACCACGGAACGCACCAGATCGGCGGTGGTGATCGGCTTGACCAGGAAGTCGGCGACCTGGAGCTGGACCAGGATGCGCACCGCCGCGGCGTTGAATTCCTGCGTGACCACGACGACCGGCACGCGGCCCTCCAGCCGGCGCATGACGCGCTGCAGCGACTCGATCTCCTCCAGCTTGGCCGCGTCCATGTCCACGATCAGCGCGCCGAAATCCGCCTCCTGGACCTCGCCGCGCAGCTCGGTGACGTTCTTCTCGACCGTCAGAAGCTCGATGACGTCCGAGGCGGCGAACGCCGTGCGGGTGTCCTGCAGGAACGTCCTGTCGGTGGATACGAGCAGGATCTTCTTGCTCTTGATGCCGCTTGCCATGTCGTCAGCCCGTCAGATCAAAGAAATCAGTTGGTTGTCGTGCTCGTCTGCGCCGTCTTCTCGCCTGCCGCCTGGTCGGCGCCGCCGCTGGCGGTCGCGCTGCTGCGCTGCGCCGGCACCAGCAGCCTGGTGTTCTGGACGCCGTATTTCCACGGATCGACCATCTGCATGACCGTATTGGCCGCCTGCGCGTTGCCGGCGGCGGGCGACACGCCCTCGGTGCGCACATAGTCGTCGCTGGTGCAGCCGCAGAGGCCGGCGAGCAACAGGGCTAGCATCAGTCGCGGAACCGGACGCATGGCTTCAATCCTTCGGCAGATCGAGGAAATGCCCGGCCGTCGGCGCGGCAGGCTGGGTGACGCGGCCATCGGCCATCGCCACGGCGCGGTTTGGATCGGAAACCTTCACTTCCTCGGTGTTGTTGAGGAAATAATCCGAATTGCTGGCCGGCTGCGTGCCGTCGGTTGGCTCGACCATCTTCTTCGACGGATCGACCGGCTTGACCAGATACGGCGTGACGATGATCACCAGGTCGGTCTCGCGCCGCTGATAGGCCTTGGACGAGAACAGCGAACCCAGCACCGGCAGCTTGCCGAGACCTGGAAGGCGCGACGTGGTGATGTCGTTCTGCGACTGCAGCAGGCCGGCGATCATGAAGCTCTGGCCGTTCTTGAGGTCGATCGAGGTCTTGGCCCGGCGCACGATAAAGCCCGGCACCGAGATCTCGCCGATATTGTAGGAGGCCGACGCATCGATCGACGACACTTCCGGCGCGATGTCGAGGCTGACCAGCCCGTCCTTCAGCACGGTCGGGGTGAAATCGAGGCTGACGCCGTATTTCTTGTAACTGACGCTGATCTTGCCATTTTCTTCCGAGACCGGAATCGGAAATTCGCCGCCGGCGAGGAAGCTTGCGGTCTGGCCCGAGCGGGCGATCAGGTTCGGCTCGGCCAGCCGCCGGGCGAGGCCGCGCTCCTCCAGCGCCTTGATGGCGATGTCGATCGAGACGCCGTTGGACAGCAGCCGGCCGATGATCTCGCCGGTTCCCGCCGCCGGGATCGTTCCCGGATCGATCGTCACGTCGCGGCCGCCGAGGCCGTAGGCGAAATTGGCGCTGTATTTGGCGCCGAGATCAATTCCGGCCTGGCGGTTGATCTCGACGAAGCGGACGTTGAGCTGGACCTGCTGCGAGGACGAGATGTTGACCGAGTTGATCACCTCCTCGTTGCCGGAAAAACGGCTGGCGATCTTGTTCGCCTTCTCGGCGGCGACCGCATCGTCCGCCTCGCCCGACAGCACCACGCGGCCGTTGGCCGAGCCGACGTTGATCTTGGCGTCCGGCACGCTGGCGCGGATGGTGTTCGCCAACTGCTCGGTGTCGAGCGTCACCTCGATGTCGATCGTGCCGACCAGCTGCTTGCTCTCGTTGAACAGCGCGATGCCGGTGGTGCCGAGGTTGTTGCCGAGCACATAGAAGGACTTGTCGGTCAACGGGTTGACGTTGGCGATCTCCGGATCGCCGATGACGATCTGGTAGAAGGCCGCGCTCGTCATGATCGTCCGCGGCTTGCCCTTGGCAACCTTGATCGAGGCGTTCTTGGTCGCCGAGACATAGACGACGTCATTGCCGGCTCGCGCCGGCCCGCCGAACGCAAGCACTCCAGCCCCGGCCAGCGCAACCGCCACGACGAGCGCGCCCGCGAGGCGCAGCCCCTGCGTCAAGCTATGTGTGTTCAGCCCAAACATTGTCCCTGTCCCCGCCGGTCCCCACCGGCTATTGCTGCTGCTGCTGCTGGTCCGGCGAAGGCACCTTGTACTCTTCGGCCTGCGTGCCGCGCGTCACGATGATCGTCTTGAACTTCGGCTTCTCAGGCTCCGTCGCCACCGCGTTGAACAGCGAGCCGGCCGCCGCCCCCGCGGTTGCCGCCACCGAACCGCCGAAGGACGAGATCGTGGTGAGACCGTCCGTGCCGGCGCTGCTGTCGCTGGCCGAGCGGAGCGACAGCGACAGCGTGCCGACGGTGCGGGCCAGCGCCACCTGCTTCGCGCCGTCGGTCGTCACCTCGAGGGTCACGGAATTGGCAACCTGCGGCTCGGTCTGGCGCTCGTCAGCGCCCTGGCCGACCGACAGAACCTTGGCATCGGCGACCACGATCTCGGACGTGATCGTCGAGCCGGATGCGCCCTGCGCGTTCTTGGCCACTTCCTGGATATCGCCGGCGTCGCGGGTCAGCACGACATCGACGCGGTCGCCCGGCGTCACGAAGCCGCCGACGCCGGCGATCTCATCGGTGCGGATGGTCACCGCCCGCATCCCCGGCGACAGCATGTTGGAGAGCGTCGCGCGGCCGTTCGGCCCCGACAGTTTGGTGAGCAGCACCGGCTCGTTGACCTCGATCGGCGACAGCACCACACGGCTGCCTTCCTTGAGCAGTTCGTCGACGGAGGTGAACGCGCCCTGCGGCAGAGAATCCTGCGGCCACGGGATTTCGTTGAGCTGAGCCTTGTCGAGCTGCATGCCGTAGCGCAGCGGCGCGTTCGCCACCACGATGGTCTTGAACTCGACCTTGGGCGCCTGGGGCACCACGATCGAGGCCGTTTTCTCTTCGGAATCGGCTCTCGCCTGGCTCTTGACCCAGAAATCGGCGGCAAAGATCGAGATCGCGCCGAAAACGGCGGCGATGCCGATCATGGTTATGGCCTTGCCCCTCACGCGAAACCCCTGACGCCCGTGGTCTTTTGTTCGTTAGGGCTTACGCTAGGGGTTATTGTTAAAGAAACACGTATCCGAACCCGTTGGATTCGACCTATTTCCGCCGGCTTGGTTATCGAAAGGTTTTAGGATAAGAGGGCTCCAAACCCCCGAACGGAACAGGAACCTCGTTCGCCCGTCAAAAGCGTGGCAGTATCGAGGAGTGATTCGCAGTACCGGACTCTAGGCGAGCATGGACGACAGCAACGACCTTTTCGGCAACCTGGAAAAGCAACCGCAGCCGGTTCGCGCCAGCACGCGCCCTGCAGACCCGCTGGTGCAGGCGGCGGCCAGGCGCCCGGCCGCCTCGCGCGACGGCAGCGAGGGCTACAGCGCCGCCGACATCGAGGTGCTCGAAGGGCTTGAACCGGTGCGCCGGCGGCCCGGCATGTACATTGGCGGCACCGACGACAAGGCAATGCACCATTTGTTCGCCGAGGTCATCGACAATTCGATGGACGAGGCGGTCGCCGGCCACGCCACCTTCATCGATGTCGAGCTTTCGGCCGATGGCTATCTGACCGTCACCGACAACGGCCGCGGCATTCCGGTCGATCCGCACCCCAAGTTCAAGAAGCCGGCGCTCGAAGTCATCATGACGACGCTGCATTCCGGCGGCAAGTTTGACAGCAAGGTCTACGAGACCTCGGGCGGCCTGCATGGCGTCGGCGTTTCCGTGGTCAACGCGCTGTCCGACCACCTCGAGGTCGAGGTCGCGCGCGGGCGCCAGCTCTATCGCCAGCGCTTCTCACGCGGCATTCCGGTGAGCGGCCTGGAGCACCTCGGCGAGGTGCACAACCGCCGCGGCACCAGGACCCGCTTCCATCCCGACGAGCAGATCTTCGGCAAGGGCGCCGCCTTCGAGCCGGCGCGGCTCTACCGCATGACGCGCTCCAAAGCCTATCTGTTCGGCGGCGTCGAGATCCGCTGGACCTGCGATCCCTCGCTGATCAAGGGAAAGGACACCACTCCGGCCAAGGCCGAGTTCCATTTCCCCGGCGGTCTCAAGGATTATCTGAAGGCTACGCTCGGCGACGAGTTCCAGGTCACGCGCGAGGTCTTTGCCGGCAAGAGCGACAAGCAGGGCGGCCACGGCTCGCTGGAATGGGCCGTGACCTGGTTCGGCGGCGACGGCTTCCTCAACTCCTACTGCAACACCATCCCGACCGCCGAGGGTGGCACGCATGAGGCCGGCTTCCGCAACGTGCTGACCCGGGGCTTGCGCGCCTATGCCGACCTGATCGGCAACAAGCGCGCCTCGATCATCACCTCGGAAGACGTCATGATCTCGGCCGCCGGCATGCTGTCGGTGTTCATCCGCGAGCCGGAATTCGTCGGCCAGACCAAGGACAGGCTGGCGACGATCGAAGCCATGCGCATCGTCGAGACGGCGCTCCGCGATCCGTTCGACCACTGGCTGGCCGACAATCCGCAGGAAGGCTCCAAGCTTCTCGACTGGGTGATCGCGCGCGCCGACGAGCGCGTCAAGCGGCGCCAGGAGAAGGAAGTGTCGCGCAAGAGCGCGGTGCGCAAGCTGCGCCTGCCGGGCAAGCTCGCCGACTGCACGCAGAACGCCGCGGCCGGCGCCGAGCTGTTCATCGTCGAAGGCGATTCCGCCGGCGGTTCGGCCAAGCAGGCGCGCGACCGCGCCAGCCAGGCGGTGCTGCCGCTGCGCGGCAAGATCCTCAACGTCGCCAGCGCCGGCAACGACAAGCTGGCGGCCAACCAGCAGATCTCGGACCTGGTTCAGGCGCTCGGCTGCGGCACGCGCTCCAAATACCGCGACGAGGATCTGCGCTACGACCGCGTCATCATCATGACCGACGCCGACGTCGACGGCGCCCACATCGCGTCGCTGCTGATCACCTTCTTCTACCAGGAAATGCCGAATCTGGTGAACGGCGGCCATCTCTATCTGGCGGTGCCGCCGCTCTATTCGATCCGGCAGGGCGGCAAGGTCGCCTATGCCCGCGACGACGCGCACAAGGACGAGCTGCTGCGCACCGAATTCACCGGGCGCGCCAAGGTCGAGATCGGCCGCTTCAAGGGCCTGGGCGAGATGATGGCCTCGCAGCTCAAGGAAACGACCATGGACCCGAGGAAGCGCACGCTGCTCAGGGTCGACGTGATCGAAGCCGCGGCGGCGACCAAGGACAGGGTCGACGAACTGATGGGCACCAAGCCGGAAGCCCGTTTCCGCTTCATCCAGGAGCGCGCCGAATTCGCCGAGGCGGACGTGCTGGATATCTGAGTGCTGACCGGTCCATAACAGGCTCCGTTGCGGAGACGAGCATGGGACCTTGGCGCGAGTGAAAGATCTTATCGAGGCAAGGTTCGGTAGCCTGACCCGGCCGACGCGTTCGGACTGGATCTTCGCCCTGCGCACCGTTTCGGCCGGGCTGATCGCGCTGCTCGCCGCCTACGCCCTCAAGCTCGACCACCCGCAATGGGCGATGATGACGGTGTTCATCGTTGCCCAGCCCGTCGCCGGCATGGTGCTGGCCAAGGGTTTCTACCGCCTGCTCGGCACGCTGGCAGGCGGGTTAGCGGCGATCGGCATCACCTCCCTGTTCGGCGCCAATCCCTGGCTGCTGGTCGTCGTGCTCGCGATGTGGATCGGGATCTGCACGCTGGTCTCGTCGCTGCTGCGCAACCCCGAAGCCTATGGCGCCGCGCTTGCCGGCTACACCGCGATGATCATCGGCCTGCCTGCCTTCGGCCAGCCGCACCTCGTCGTCGATCTTGCCGTCGCGCGCTGCGCCGAGATCGTGCTCGGCATCGTCTGCGCCGGCCTGACCAGCCGGCTGATCCTGCCGAAGCTGGCCGCCGACGCCATCATCTCCCGGCTGAAGCGCAGCATCCTCGACCTTGCCACCTATGCCGGCGGCGCCTTTTCGGGCGGTGACGCAGCCACCCTGGCCGGTCTGCAGAGGAAGCTGATCGCCGACGCCCAGACACTGGCCGAGATGCGCACCTACGCAAGGCTCGAAGCGCCGAGCTTTGCTCCCCGCGCCCATCCGGTCCGGCGCACGATCGGCCAGCTCCTGTGGGCGCTCTCCGCCGCGCGCGCCCTGCATTCGCATGCCGCGCCGAAGAATGCCGCCCTTATCCCGGTCCGCGGCGAATTGCAGGCCCTGGTCGGCGAAATGGCGACCAGCCCGGGCGCGCTGGATGACACCAGCCCGTGGGTGGCGCGGCTCGACGCGATCGCCAGGGAGGCGCGGCAGACGCCCGAGGCGTCACCGGATCCCGAAAGCGACCGCCTCGGCGCCATCACCCGCCTCACCATCGCCGCCGATTTTGCCGAAGCGCTGAAGCAGGTGCTGCGCGGGCTGGACGCGCTCCGTTCGCCGGCTTCGCGGCCCTCGCGCGACCGTCGCCAGCCGGCGCTCGTCGTCCATCGCGACTATCATGCCGCATGGCGCAACGCCGTTCGGGCGGGCCTTGCGACGCTGTTGGTCACGGCGTTCTGGCTAACGACGAAATGGTCGGAAGCGGCAGGCACGGTCATCCTCGTCGCCGTCGTCTCCAGCCTGTTCGCCGCCCGCCCCGACCCCGTCGACTCGGCGTGGGGCTTCTTCAAGGGGACCTTGCTTGCGCTGCCCTTTGCGTTCCTCGTCGGCCAGGTCGCGCTGCCGGCGCTCCCCGGCTTCGGCTGGTTCACGCTCTTCGTCGTGCCGATCATGGTGCCGGCGGCTCTCGGCATGGCCAATCCGCGCCATGTCGGCGTCGCCACCGCCTTCGCCATCAATTTCCTCGCCTTCCTCAGTCCGCATCAGGCCATGACCTACGATCCTGGCCCGTTCCTCGCCGGGTCGGCGTCGATCCTGGTCGGCATTCTCATCGCCATCGGCGTCTTCATCGTCGTGCTGCCCGCCGATCCATGGGTCACCGTCAACCGCATCCTCCAGGCCATGCGCGAAGACCTGGCGCGGCTTTGCCTGCATGAACGCGTGCCCCGAAGGTCGGCCTTCGAGAGCCTGGCCTATGACCGGGTCAACCAGTTGATGCCGCTGTTGCAGCGCGTCGGCAGGAAGGGCGACGCCGTGCTCGGCGGTAGCATCGCGGCAGTGACCGTCGGGCTCGAGATCCTGCGGCTGCGCAGCGCCCAGCAGGATGCGGAGATCCCGCCGGAAACAGCTCTCTCGATCACCAACTTCCAGCGCGGGCTGGCGCGCGAGCTGCTGTTTCGCAGGCCCGGCGAACCGCAGACGGCGACCATCGCCGTCGCCAGGCAATATGCGGCGAGCATCGCCGAGCGCAGCGACAAGGCCGAAATGCTGCAGGTCGCCGCCTCGCTGCGCATCATCGCCGCCGCGATGGAGGACTATCCGGATTTCTTCGCGAAGGGCCGGGCTGACGCCGGCTAGGCCGCTGCGATCGCCAGCGCATGCCCTCGCGCGTTTTCGCGCAGCGCGTCGAGATGGATCGACTTCACCAGCCCGGCAAGGTCGCCCTCGGCCGATTGCCCGCCGAGCTCCTTCAGCATCAGCCAGCTCACTTCCTGCACGCCGGCGACGCGTTTGCCATTGGCCACCTCGCGCCACACTTTGAGCGCGCGCAGGATGATGCCGTGGGTGGCCGCGGCAAGGCCGGCGCTGCGGAACAGCGCCTGCAGCGCGACGTCGTGCCCACCGGCGAGCAGCGCCCTCACGCGTTGCTCGGATTGCTGGGCAAGCGCCACCAGCGCCGAGCCGAAGAAGTCGACCTTGCCATGCGCGATGGTGCGGATGATGAAGCTCGCGGTGAGGTCGCCACGCAGCCTGAGATGCTCGATCAGCGCGGCATGCTCATCGGCCCGCGTGCCTTCGATCAGTGTCACCGAGGCCTTCACGCAGGCATCGCGCATGACGCGATCGGCTCTTGCCGCGCCCATCAGCGCCAGCACCAGCGGCGAGCCTTTCAGCGTCTCGCCGAGCTTGACCAGCAACATGTGCCGGCAATCGGCGGGCAGGCGCTCGTCGGCGATCAGCGCCTCGCGCACCAGCGGCAGATGGCCGTGGCGCTCAGCCATGCGGCGGAAGCTCAGCGATGCGATGTCGGCGCCGCTGTTGGCGAGCAGCACGGCGCAGGCCTCCGGCTCGCCGATTTCGGCGATCGCCGCCGCCAGCGCCATCGAGACGACCGGCCGGTCGGCAATCAGTTTCTGCGTCGCCTTCTGGCCGCCGGCGACCCGGTCGATCAAATCGGCATCGGTAAGCAGTGGCGAACGCGCCAGCACCATGGCGGCCACTTCCGGCTGGTCGGAGGCCAGCGCGCTGATGATCTGGATCGGCGCGTGATGGCTCATCGACAGCGCCTCGGCCAGCGCGAGCCGCACTTTCGACGAGGCGTCGTCGAGCAGCAGCGTCAACGCCGCTTCCGCGGCGCAGCGGTCCTCGAAAGGCAGGTCGCAATTGATATAGGCCCGCGCCAGGGCGCTGGCCGCGGCAGCACGTTCGGCAACCCTTGCCGTATCGATCCATTTTAGAAAATGCGAAACAATCATGCCGACCAGCTTGCGCCCTTGCCGGAACGTCCCGGCCCCGTTGGAAACCGTAGGCCTGAAATGGTTTACGAACGGTTCACCATGTTTATTAACTGGCTTGCGGGCACCGCAGGCAGCGCCTATCAACCCATGAGCCGTTGAGGAGATCGTGCATGGCCGGGCTTTATCTCGAAGAGTTCGTCGTCGGTCACGTCTTCCGCCACACGCTGCGCAAGACCGTCACCGAGAGCGACAACATGCTGTTTTCGGTGATGACGCTGAACCCGCAGCCGCTGCACATCGATTTCGACTTCGCCGCAAAGAGCGAATGGGGCAAGCCGCTGGTCAACTCGCTGTTCACGCTGGGGTTGATGATCGGCATTTCGGTCAACGACATCACCGTCGGCACCACCGTCGCCAATCTCGGCATGAAGGAAACGGTGTTTCCGCATCCGGTCTTCCATGGCGACACCATCCGCGTCGAAACCACGGTGATCTCGGTGCGCGAGTCCCGCTCGAAACCCGATCGCGGCATCGTCGAGTTCGAGCACCGCGCCTACAACCAGGATGACGTTCTCGTCGCCAAATGCACCAGGCAGGCGATGATGCTGAAGAAAGCGGCCTGATGCGCTCGCTGCTGTTCGTTCCCGGTGACTCCGAAAAGAAGCTCGAAAAGGGTTTCGGCGCCGGCGCCGACGTCGTCATCGTCGACCTCGAGGATTCCGTCGCAGCCGGCAACAAGCCCGCCGCGCGCGACATCGCGGCGCGTTTCATCGCCGGGCACAGGCACCAGGCGGCCTCCGCGATCTATGTGCGTGTCAACGATCTGTCGACCGGCCTCACCGACGACGATCTCGCAGCCCTTGTTCCCGTTCGACCCGACGGCATCATGCTGCCGAAGTCGAACAGCGGCCAGGATGTCCAACAGCTCTCGGCCAAGCTCAGGGTGCACGAGGCCGAGAACGGCCTGCCCGACGGCGCGATCAGGATCCTGCCGATCATCACCGAGACGCCGATGGGCGTGCTGGCGGCGGGGAGTTATGCCGGAACCAGCGCGCGGCTCGCCGGCCTCACCTGGGGCGCCGAGGACCTGTCGGCCGCGATCGGCGCCCGCGCCGCCCGCGACGAGAGCGGCCGCTACACCGATGTCTTCCGTCTCGCCCGCACCATGACCATCCTTGCGGCCGGTGCGGCCGAAGTTGCGGCGATCGACACCGTCTTTCCGGATTTCCGCGACATGGCCGCCTTCCAAGCCGAATGCCGCGAGGCCGAGCGCGACGGCTTCACCGGCAAGATGGCGATCCATCCGGCGCAGGTGCCGGTCATCAACGCCGCCTTCACGCCGTCGGCGGAAGCCGTGCGGCACTCGCAGGCAATCGTCGATGCCTTCGCGGCGGCCGGAAATCCGGGCGTGGTCGGCATCGACGGCAAGATGTACGACCGGCCGCACCTGCGCCTGGCCGAGCGTCTCCTGGCGCGCGCCCGCGCCGCGGGGATTTCCGCCTGACCGTTACCAGACCAGCGGAATCAGGCGGTAGCGGACACTGGCCGCGTAGTCGTCATAGCCCCGCAGGCCGGTCCGCAGCGCCTGCTCCTCGATGAAGGTGCGGATCGCCAGCAGCACGATGAAGAAGAGCACCGATGCCAGCCCCCACCAGGAACCAAGCAGAAGCGCCGTGCCGGCAAAATAGAGGATGGCGCCGGCGTACATCGGATGGCGGACATAGCTGTAGGGACCTGTGGTGATCACATGCTGTCCGCGCTCGTCCTGGATCTTCACGACGGGCGCCGCGAAGCTGTTCTCCAGCATCGTCAGGTAGCAGATCCAGAGTCCAACCAGCAGGGTCACCCCGCCGATCACCAGTACCCACAACGGAACCGCCGACCAGCCGAAACGGAAGTCGAGCCCCATCAGAGCCAACCACGCGAAAATGGCGACGAGCAGTGTCGAAAGCAGCACCTTGTCGACCAGAGGCTGGTTCTTCTGGATGGGAGGGCTGAGCCGCTCGTTCATCAGGCCGGGATCGCGACGGGCCAGCGACATGCCGAGCGTCAGGCTGAGCCCGATCATCACCACCAGATACACCCAGGCTCCCGGCCAGTTCAGCGTGCCGGCCGAGAGGAACAGCACGGCGCCCATGACGCCGAACCACACGAATGTCTGCAGGATCAGTCTCGCGATCATGAGCAGCCTTTCGTGACTTGCCCCGCCGGCGTCTGCCCGAGCTCTGTTCAGCCCTTTTCCCAGCGCGGCCGGCGCATCGAGAAGATCTGGTCGACGCTGGCATAGTCCATGTAGCCGAGCCGGCCGACATTGCCGGCTCTGACGATGTCGAACATGCCGTCCTTCAGGTAAGCGTCGTCGATGTGAATTCCGACCACCTCGCCGGCGACGACGACGGCACTGGTCTGCGTGCCATCGAGCGCCCGCGGCCGGATGATCTCGGTCACCCGGCATTCGAGCGCGGCGGGCGCCTCGGCCACCCGGGGCGGCGCGACGAGGCGCGACGGCGCCATGGTGAGATCGGCGTAACCGAATTCGCTGACGCCGCGCGGCGCGTCGACCGCAGTGCGATTCATCTTCTGCGCCAGCTCGCGGCTGACCAGATTGGCGACGAACTCGCCGGTCTCCTCGGCGAAGGTGGCGCTGTCCTTCTCGCCCTCGGACGAGAACCAGACGATGAAGGGCTTCGTCGAAAAGGCGTTGAAGAACGAATAGGGCGCGAGGTTGATCTTGCCTTGCCGGTCGATGGTCGAGATCCAGCCGATCGGGCGCGGCGCCACGATCGCCTTGGACGGATCGTGTGGCAGGCCGTGGCCCTTCGACGGTTCGTAGAACATCTGGCCTCTAGCCTGCCCAAGGTCCGGAATAGTCGGCATAGAGTTTTGCCGGATCTGGCCGCGGCCGCTCCGGCGCCGGTCCCTCGTAGGAGCCGATATGGACGAAGCCGATGACGCGCTCTTGCGGCATCAGGCCAAGGATCGCCCGGCCCTCCGGCACGTCGGAATACCAGTTGCTGATCATGTTGGTGCCATAGCCCAGCGCGTTGGCCGCGATCATCAGATTCATAGCCGCCATGCCGCCCGAGAGGAACATCTCCCATTGCGGGATCTTCGGATTCTCCTTCGGCACCGACACCACGCCGATCACCAGCGGCGCACGCGAGAAGCGCGCCAGCTCCTGGTTGCGCCGGCCCTCGGGCAGCGGCCCCTCGCGCTGCTCGGCCAAGGCCGCCAGCTTCTTGCCGATCTCGACGCGCGCCTCGCCACGGTAGAGGATGAAGCGCCAAGGCTCGAGACGGCCGTGATCCGGCACGCGCGTGGCGGCGGTGATCAGGGTGGCGATCTCGGCGTCGCTGGGCGCCGGTTCCTTCAGGTCCGGGATCGGCGCGGAGTTCCGGGTCAGCAGGAAGTCGATGATCGGCGACGCCATGGGCGCAAGTCTCCTAGAAGATAAGTTTTGGGCTGAAGCGCGCCGGCGGGAATTCGGGCGGCTCGGGCAGTGGCGCTTCGCGCCGGACGGCAAGAGCCTTGTAGACTCTTAAGCCTTGAAATTGCCACCGCCTTGGGCTTCAACGCAAGGCATGTTTGAGGGGACACTGCGCCTTTTCCTGGTCTGGCTCGCGGCCGCACTGCTCGCGGTGCCGGTTTCGCCGGTCTTTGCGCAGAACGCGGACGGCATCAGCAATCTGAAGCTGCCGGGAATTTCGAGCTATGCGACGCCGAAAGGCGACACATCGCTGGCCTTGAGCGGCGGCGGCGCCATCACGCTATCGGCGCAACTGACCGACAAGGGCGCCGACATCACCCGTGGCATCGTCTGGCGGGTCTTCAAGCCCGAGCCGGCCAGCGACGGCCAGCTGCCGATGGTGGCTTCGGCGCATGGCGGCACCGCCGTGTTCCAGCTCGAGCCCGGCAGCTATCTTGTCCATGCTTCCTACGGACGTGCCGGCGCCACCAAGCGCATCACCGTCGGCAAAGAGGCCAAGCGCGAAAGCCTGGTCCTCGACGCCGGCGGCCTCAAGCTCGACGCCGTGCTGTCGGGCGGCGTGCACATACCGCCGAAAAAGCTGCGTTTCTCGATCTACGAGGACAAGGTCGAGGCCAATGGCGACCGCGCGCTGATCGTCCCCGACGTCGAGCCGAACGCAGTGGTGCGGCTGAATGCCGGCACCTACCATGTCGTCTCCACCTACGGCTCGGTGAATGCCGTCATCCGCTCCGACATCCGCGTCGAGGCCGGCAAGCTGACCGAAGCGACCGTCGAGCACCGCGCCGCCGAGATGACGATGAAGCTGGTGCGCGAGGCCGGCGGCGAAGCGATCGCCGACACCTCCTGGTCGCTGCTCAACGAATCCGGCGACCCGATCAAGGAAACCGTCGGCGCCTTCGCCTCGATGGTGCTGGCCGAAGGCGACTACACCATCATCGCCAAGAACCGCGACCGCATCTACCAGAAGGATTTCACCGTCGTCGCCGGCCAGAACCAGGAGATAGAGGTGCTGGCCACCGAGGCTTCGGCGATCGATCCCGAGGAAGGCGCGGACTGATCGATCTGCCCGTCAGGCCGCCTTGCGCATGCGGCGCGGCAGAAATTGCACGCGACCGCGCGGCGCGACCGGCGCCAGGTCGAAGACGCCGCGATGGAGCCGGTCGAGCAGCGCCTTGCGGTCGCGCAGCGGCTCCAGTTCGTGCCAGGTCAGGATATCGCCGGTGCGCACGTCGATGGCCTTGCCCGACAGCCGCGCGAATTCGCGGATGAGCAGCGACAAGCGCAGCGTCAGCGACGCCTTGCCGACGAACTTCGCCACCCGCCCTTCGCGCTCGGCCATGTTCATGGGACCGCTAACCAGATGGAACAGCCGGCCGTTCTGGCCGGAAAAATGCATGGGGACGACCGAGGCCTTGGCGTCCTGGATGAGCCTGGCCGGGAACATCTTCCATGGCAGGTCGATTGCCCGGCCGAATCCCTTCGGCGCGGTGGCGACGCCGCCGGCCGGGAAGACAACGATGGTGATGCCTTCCTTCAAGAGCCGCACCGCCTCATGGCGCACCGCCAAATTGTTCTTCAGCGCCTCCTTGGTCTCGGAAAAGTCGATCGGCAGCGAATAGGGTTCCATCTCGCGGATCTTGAGCAGATCCTTGTGGATCATGACGCGGAACGGCCGTCTGAGCTGCTCGGCCAGCGACAGCACGGCAATGCCGTCGCCGATGCCGAACGGATGGTTGGCGACGATCACCAATGGCGTGTCGGGCAGCTTCGCCGGCGGCCATGGAGCGGCGTTCCGGACCCTGACGTCGATGAGTTCCAGCATGCGGCTGAACACGCGCTCGCCGCTCGGCGCCACCTGGCGCCGCCAGAAATCATAAAGTGCTGCAAAACGGTCGCGGCCGGACAGGCCCTCGACCGAATGGATGAACCAGCGCGTCAGCGCCGGCTGATGCGGACTGGCATAGGAAAGCTCGGGAAACGGCCTTTCCCGCAGTTTCAGCTTGAGCATGGCGGCTCGTTACAGGCTTGGCGTGACAGGCATATGAAAATGGCGGTGGAGCGCTCCACCGCCATGCCATCGGGAATGTGCGGATCAGGCAGCGCGTTTGCGCTTGCGATCCGGTGTTACCGCTTCCTCGCTCAACTGTGCGATCGCCTCGGCCAGGCCGAGCGATTCCTGGTCGCGCGACCCCAATCGGCGGATGTTGACCGTCTGCTCCTCGGCTTCGCGCTTGCCGCAAACGAGGATGACCGGGACCTTGGCCAGCGAATGCTCGCGGACCTTGTAGTTGATCTTCTCGTTGCGCAGGTCCGCTTCCGCCAAAAGCCCGGCGGCCTTGAGCTTGGCCACCACCTCGTTCGCGTAGTCGTCGGCATCCGAGGTGATCGTCGCCACCACCACCTGCAGCGGCGCGAACCACAGCGGGAAATGGCCGGAATAGTTCTCGATCAGGATGCCGAGGAAACGCTCCATCGAGCCGCAGATGGCACGGTGCACCATCACCGGCTGCTTCTTTTCCGAATCCGAGCCGATGTAGAAGGCGCCGAAGCGTTCCGGCAGGTTGAAGTCGACCTGCGTGGTTCCGCACTGCCATTCGCGGCCGATGGCGTCCTTCAGCACATATTCGAATTTCGGGCCGTAGAAGGCGCCCTCGCCGGGGTTGATCGAGGTCTTGATGCGATTGCCCGACCGGGTGCGGATCGTGTCCAGCACGCCGCTCATGATCTCCTCGGCATGGTCCCAGGCCTCGTCGGTACCGACGCGCTTGTCGGGCCGCGTCGACAGCTTCACGCTGATCTCGTCGAAGCCGAAGTCGGCATAGGTCGACAGGATCAGGTCGTTGATTCGCAGGCACTCGGACGCAAGCTGCTCCTCGGTGCAGAAGATATGCGCATCGTCCTGCGTAAAGCCGCGCACGCGCATCAGCCCGTGCAGCGCGCCCGAAGGTTCGTAGCGATGGACGTTGCCGAATTCCGCAAGCTTGACGGGCAGATCGCGATAAGACTTCAACCCATGCTTGAAGATTTGCACATGGCCCGGACAGTTCATCGGCTTCAATGCGAAGACCCGGTCGTCGTCGGTGTCGTCGCCGGCCACCGTCACCTTGAACATGGCGTCGCGATACCAGCCCCAGTGGCCCGATGTCTCCCACAGGCTCTTGTCCAGAACCTGGGGCGCGTTGACCTCCTGATAGCCCTGCTCGTCGAGGCGCCGGCGCATGTAGTTGACCAGGTTCTGGAACATCTTCCAGCCCTTGGCGTGCCAGAAGACGACGCCAGGGCCCTCTTCCTGGAAATGGAACAGGTCCATCTCGCGGCCAAGCTTGCGGTGATCGCGCTTCTCGGCCTCTTCCAGCATCGTCTGGTAGGCGTCGAGCTGCGCCTGGTCGGCCCAGGCGGTGCCGTAGATGCGCGTCAGCATCGGGTTGTTGGAGTCGCCGCGCCAATAGGCGCCGGCCACCTTCATCAGCTTGAAGGCATTGCCGATCTGCCCGGTCGAGGCCATGTGCGGACCGCGGCAGAGGTCGAACCAGTCGCCCTGCGCGTAGATCTTGAGGTCCTGGTCGTCCGGGATGGCGTCGATCAGCTCCAGCTTGTAGCGCTCGCCCTTGTCGGCAAACACTTTCTTCGCCTTCTCGCGCGACCAGACTTCCTTGCTGAACGGCTTGTTGCGCTGGATGATCTCGCGCATCTTCTTCTCGATCACCGGGAAATCGTCGGGCGTGAACGGTTCGTTGCGGGCGAAGTCGTAATAGAATCCGTTCTCGATCACCGGCCCGATGGTCACCTGCGTTCCCGGCCACAGTTCCTGCACGGCTTCCGCCAGCACGTGCGCCGCATCGTGCCGGATCAGTTCCAGCGCGCGCGGATCCTCGCGGGTGATGATCTCGACCTTGCCGGACTTGCCGAGAGGATCGGAAAGGTCGCGCACGGTGCCGTCGATGGCATAGGCCACGGCCTTCTTGGCCAGCGACTTCGAGATCGATTCGGCAAGGCCGGCGCCGGTCATCGCCGCGTCGTAGTCGCGGACGGAGCCATCGGGAAATGTCAGGGAAACGGAATTCAGCATAGAGTTCTCCTATCCAGTCCCGCAAACGAGCGCGGGTGGTGAAATGCCGGATGCGTCCGGCGCGGCAGTCTTTTATGGGCAGATGCCGCCGCCGTAAAGCTGCAGCACCCCTCTATTTGACCAGGCCGGGCAAATCCTTCAGGAACCCTGCCCGCGTCTTCGGGCCCTTTGGCATATCGCTGCGGTTCGTGTCGACGACCAGCCGGGCAAAGACGATCCGGCGCTCGCCCTTGGCGGCCCAGCCGACGAACCAGCCGAGCGAGCGCTCGTCCTCGCCGCCCTTGCCCAGTCTCGTGCTGCCGGTCTTGCCCTGCACCGCCCAGCCCCCGGCCTGGAAGCTCGGGACGATCGCCTCCGCCATCTGATGCGCCTTGGCCGAAACCGGCATCTTGCCGGCAAGCAGCAGCCGCAAGAAGGCAGTCTGCTCCGCAGGCGATATCTCCAGCGAGGAATTCACCCAGGAATGTGTGAGGCCGTCATTCTTGCCGGCATTGCCGGAGACATCCATGTTGCCATAGCCGAATTTCGAAACGTAGCCGGCGAAGCGCTCGCTGCCGACCTTGCGCGTGATTTCGCGGGAGTACCAGAGCACGGAATCGCGCTCCCAGACTGTCGGATCGACCGTCTTCCGATCGCGCTTCACCGCGTTGAACTCGGGCTTGTAGTCCCAGCTCGGCGTATGTTCGTCGGTGAGAACACCGGCATCATAGCCGATGAGCGCCAGCGGCACCTTGAAGGTCGAGGCCGGGGTGAAGCGCTGGTCGCAGACACCGTCGCGATAGAGTGTGTCACCGCTCGCCGCATCCTGGATCAGCGTGCATTCGACATCTCCGAGCGGCGCCGACTGTGCCCGCATCGGGAATCCGAGCAGCCAGGCCAGCAGGAAGAGAACGGCGGCAAAAACGAACGGAAGGCGATCTATCTGGCGCATGGCAGTCTCTCTCCTGAAGGGTGCAGGAGCGATTTAGCGGGGCCTCTTGTCTCGATTTTGTCTCAAATGCGCGAGTTCACAGCAACATGCGGTTACCCTAACCAAATCGTTAAGGTTTTGATGGTCCGGCCACCGCTCCGTGGCAGAGCTCAGGCCTCGGGATCGCCGCGCTTCTTGCCGATCCGCCAATATCGCCAGGGCGTGAACCAGAGATAGCGTTTGGCGAGCGTCTCGGGCACAAGGTCGATGCCATGCGTTCCGAACGGACCGCAGCGCAGCACCCGGAAAAGCCCCATCCAGCCGCCGGCCCACAGGCCGTGGCGGGCGATCGCCTCATGCGCGTATTCGGAGCAGGTCGGCAGATGCCGGCAGGAATTGCCGACGAAGCCGGACAGCGTCAGTTGATAGAGACGGACAAGCGACGTGCCGAAGACACGGCCCGGCGTCCTGCGCCAGGGTCCAGGCCAGTTGCGCCCGCGCCGGACCGGCCGGGCGCCGTGGGCATGCCCATGGTGGTCGTGCACCGCAATCTCCGCATCGCCGCGTTCTCCCCGCCATAGATGTGGAGGTTGCGCGCAGAACGCAATCCCATGTCGGCGATCGTCCTCACGGCCGCGCACGACGGATGCGAAGGCGATCGATCGACGCGCTTTCGCCGCGGCAATGGCCGGGCCATCGTTCACCGCATCCGCTCTGCTGCGTGTCGCCCCGCCACTGGAACGTCGCGATCCGCATGACATCGTGAAGAATGTTCAGGAACTGGATCATGTCAGCTCTCCTTTGAGCGCCGATTAGACCGCTGCTGGCCTTCTTCCACAAACGAGTATAACGTCCAGGTCGGATAACTTGAGGTTATGCGAATGAAACGCGGCCGCCTACCCCTCACGGCTCTCAGAAGTTTCGAAGCCGCCGGCCGGCATCTGAGCTTCAGCCGCGCCGCTGAAGAGCTTTTCGTTTCGCAGGCCGCCATTAGCCGTCAGATCAGGGAACTCGAAGCCTTCCTGCGCCAACCGCTGTTCCATCGCCTGCATCGGCGGGTCGAGCTGACGGATGCGGGGCAACGGCTGCTCGACCGATTGGTCAGAAGCTTCGACGACATCGACCGGGTGCTTTCTGACCTGGCGGCCTCGCCCGCGCAATCCGTGGTCCGCGTCAGCGTCGAACCATCGCTCGCCGCCGTGTGGCTGGTCCCGCGGCTCAATCGCTTTCGCCAATTGCGGCCCGACATCGACGTGTCGCTGGAAGTCGATGTGCGACCGATCGAGTTCCGCAGCGATCAGCCCGAACTCGCCTTGCGTTTCAGCGCGCACGCCACGTCATGGCCGCGCACTGAAGCCGAGCGCCTGGTCTCGACCGTCGATTCACCTGTCTTGTCACCGGGCTTGCTGGCATCTGGCCCTCCCCTGGAAAAGCCGATCGACCTTCGCCACTACACCCTGCTGCACGAAGAAAACCGCCAGGGTTGGGCGCGCTGGTTCCAGGCTGCCGGCGTGCCCGCCGACGCGGTAGCCGCGCGAGGCCCTATGCTGGCAGACATCTCGCTTTCGAAGCAGGCGGCCCTGCTCGGCCATGGCGTGGCCCTCGGCGATCTCCTGCAAGTCGGCGAGGAGCTCGCGTCAGGCACTTTGATAAAGCCGTTCGACATCGATGTTGCTTCCGGCGCCTATTGGCTGGTGGCCAGGAGCTTGCGGGATCTGCCGGAACCCGCCAAGGCGTTCGCCGAGTGGATCAGAAGCGAGTTCGCCGTGACCAGAAGAACTGCCTAGCCCTATCCTTAGGCCGCCTCGCCAGCCCGCTTCCTCTCGATCTGGCCGACGGCGTCGACCACGGCATCGAAGGTCAGCATGGTCGAGGCGTGGCGCGCCTTGTAGTCGCGCACCGGCTCCAGGAATTTGAGGTCGGCGAAGCGGCCCTCGGGCGGCGCGCCGTTTTCCTTCAACATCTTCAGCATGGTTTCGCGCACTGCGCGCAACTCATCCGCGTGGGCGCCAACGACATTCTGGGCCATGATCGAGGACGAGGCCTGGCCGAGCGCGCAGGCCTTCACGTCATGCGCGAAATCGGTGACGACGTCGCCGTCCATCTTGAGGTCGACGGTGACGGTCGAGCCGCACAGCTTGGAATGCGCGCGCGCCGTCGCATCGGGCTGATCGAGCCGGCCGATCCGCGCGATGTTTCCGGCGAAGCCGAGGATTTTCGCATTGTAGACGTCGTCGATCATATTTTTCCAATCTGTCGCCGCCCAGCGAACAAGGATTGCCGCTGATGCGTCTTTCATTCGCTCGGCACGACCATATATAATGCTGGCAGTCGGGCATCGACAAGGCAGCCAAAAGCCGCCATCGCTGCCCAAATTTGTTCACGCCGCTTGCGGGCTGGAAACCGGGCGAGTTTCTAACACCCGAAAGGTCGTGGTCCGTTCAACTCGTTCCTCCTGAGAGAGGGACTACGGGAGACGCCTTTTATGGATGCCGTCATCAAGAAACTCATGCCCCCCTCCGAATACATGGAGAAGCCGGTCACCGATCGGCCAAGCGAAGCCGAGGTCGAGGCCGCCGTGCGCACGCTGCTGCGCTGGACCGGCGACAATCCGGATCGCGAGGGCCTGATCGATACGCCGAAGCGCGTGACCAAGGCGTTCCGCGAAATGTTCAATGGCTACGACATGTGCCCGGCCGACGAACTCGGCCGCACCTTCGAGGAAGTCGCCGGCTATGACGACCTCGTCATCGTCAGGGACATAAAATTCCATTCGCATTGCGAGCACCACATGGTGCCGATCATCGGCAAGGCGCATGTCGGCTACCTGCCCGACGGCAAGGTCGTCGGCCTTTCCAAGATCGCCCGCGTCGTCGATATCTTCGCCCATCGCCTGCAGACGCAGGAAGCGATGACGGCGCAGATTGCCGGCGTCATCCAGGACGTGCTCAATCCGCGCGGGGTCGCCGTCATGATCGAGGCCGAGCATATGTGCATGGCCATGCGCGGCATCCGCAAGCAGGACTCCACCACGCTGACCTCGACCTTCACCGGCGTCTTCAAGGACACGCCCGAGGAGCAGGTCCGCTTCGTCACCATGGTGCGCGGCTGATCGTCGGCCGTCACCTGCCAAAGGCGTAGGCTTAGTCGAAAATGGTGGTTTCCGAGGTCCGGAGCTGAGCGTATGAAAAGTACGTGAGCACTGGAAGCGGCGGAAGCCGCCATTTTGCATGGCCCAGCCTCCCCTGAATATCTTTAATAGCTAAGGACCGGCGATGTCGGCACTGCAGTTCCCAGAGGCTCCATCAGACAAGAAAGCGCTGGAGGAAGGCACCGCCTTTTCGCCGCGCTTCGATGCAGCCGGCCTTGTCACCGCGGTCGTCACCGACGCCGAGGACGGCAAGCTGCTGATGGTCGCGCACATGAATGCCGAGGCACTGGCGCTGACGCTGGAAACCGGCATCGCCCACTACTGGTCGCGCTCCCGCAACGCGCTGTGGAAGAAGGGCGAGACCTCGGGCAATGTCCAGACCGTCGTCGAGATGCTCACAGATTGTGACCAGGATTCGATATGGCTTCGCGTGAAAGTGTTGGGCCACGACGCAACCTGTCACACCGGTCGACGTTCCTGCTTTTA
This sequence comes from Mesorhizobium abyssinicae, assembly GCF_049887195.1. Lineage (NCBI taxonomy): Bacteria > Pseudomonadati > Pseudomonadota > Alphaproteobacteria > Hyphomicrobiales > Phyllobacteriaceae > Mesorhizobium > Mesorhizobium abyssinicae. Next base: position 327,514 of record NZ_JARAKC010000004.1, on the reverse strand, counting down.
TCGGACGGTGGGGCTGAACGACGGCAAGGCGGTGCTTGCCGACGACGGCAGCAGGCCGCTGTTCGATGCGGGTGAAACGTATCGGAAGCCGGTGTGAACCATTCAATATTCACAAACCACTCATGTTCACTATTCTCAAACATCCTTGCTGTAGAAGGAATGTGGGATAAGGGGAGATTATGATGCTCGAATGGGCGTCATTACGTGGCAGACCAGATGTTCGAGAGGCCAACGGCCCCTCCTCGTCCGGCGGCGCATCCGACCAGAAGCCTGGCAAGAAGACGGGTATTTCGCTGGCGCTCGGCGGTGGCTGCGCGCGCGGCTGGGCCCATATCGGCGTGCTGCGCGCGCTCGACGAGGCCGGCATTGAAGTGTCGATGATCGCCGGCACCTCGATCGGCGCCCTGGTCGGCGGCTGCTACCTGGCCGGCAAGCTGGACCAGTTGGAGGAATTCGCCCGCAGCCTGACCAAGCGGCGCATCTTCGGCCTCCTCGATCTCAATCTGCGCGGCAGCGGCCTGTTCGGCGGCCTCAAGCTCGACGCAAGGCTGCGCGAGCATATGGCCGGCATCCGCTTCGAGGACCTGTCGAAGCCCTTCGTCGCCGTCACCTCGGAAATCCGCACCGGCCATGAGATCTGGCTGTCCAACGGTTCGCTGATCACGGCCATGCGCGCTTCTTATGCGCTGCCGGGCGTGTTCGAGCCGGTGAACTGTAACGGCCGCGTTCTGGTCGACGGCGCGCTGGTCAACCCGGTGCCGGTTTCGGTCTGCCGCGCCTACGAGCAGCCGCTCGTCGTGGCGGTCAACCTCCACTATGACCTGTTCGGCCGCGCCGCCGTCATCAAGCACAGCGCCGGCGAGCTGGTCATCGAGAAGGACGCGCCTCAACCCGGCCACATCGATGCTGCGCACCAGTCGCACCAGACACGGCTTGGCATCACCGGCGTCATGGTCGAAGCCTTCAACATCATCCAGGACCGGATCTCGCGCGCCAGGCTCGCCGGCGACCCGCCCGACATGTCGCTGCAGCCCAAGCTCAGCCATATCGGCCTGACCGAATTCCATCGCGCCGACGAGGCGATCAGCCTCGGCTACCAGGCGACGAAGGCGCAGATCGGCGAACTGACCCGGCTGCAGACCGTCCTCGCCTGATTCACGATAACCCGAAAGCCTCAGGCCAGCGCCGCGTCGGTGATGCGGAACTGCACCGTACGGTTGCCGTTCCAGTAATTGCCGGACAGCGACCCTGCGATATGCACCGTCCTGCCCCGGTTCCTGAACAGGAATTCGCCGAGCGCCGTATCGACGGCGCGAAAGGCGATCGCCTGGATGCGGCCGCCGCTTTGCGACTGCAGCTCGGCGCGGATGTGGTTGGTGCCGACCGGCCGCGCGTCGGTCAGCCGGTGGCGCGGCAGCGCGAACACCGGTGCGACATGGCCGGCGCCGAACGGACCGGCCTTTTCCAGCGCGTCGAGCAGGGAGAGCGTCGCCCCCTCGGCGGCGAGCGCGCCGTCGATCGCCAGGCTCTCCTCGTCCTGCAGCCTGAACACATCGGCCGCCGCGCGCTCTTCGAAAAAGGCGCGTAGCGCGCCGAGCCCGGCCCGCTCGACCGTGATGCCGGCCGCCATGCCGTGGCCGCCGCCCTTGACGATCAGACCGGCATCGGCCGCCTCGCGAACCAGCCGCCCGAGATCGAAGCCCGACACCGATCGCCCCGAGCCGGTGCCGACGCCATTGGCGTTGAAGGCGATGGCGAAGGCCGGCCGCCGTGCATGGTCCTTGAGCCGCGAGGCGAGCAGCCCGACAATGCCCGGATGCCAGGTCTGGCTGGCGGTGACGACGATGGCCGGGCCATTGCCACCGGCGAGTTCGGCGTCGGCCTCGGCGCGCGCCTCGGCCAGCATCTCCAGCTCCATCTGCTGGCGCTCCTGGTTCAGCCGGTCCAGCGTCTCGGCGATCGTGCCGGCCTCGACTGGATCGTCGGTGGCTAGCAGGCGGCTGCCAAGCGCGGCGTCGCCGATGCGCCCGCCGGCATTGATGCGCGGCCCGATCAGATAGGCCAGGTGAAAGGTGCTGATCGGCTCGCCGATGCGCGACACCCGGGCAAGAGCCGCCAGCCCCTCGTTTCTCTGCTGGCGCGCCACCTGCAGCCCCTTGACGACGAAGGCGCGGTTGACGCCGGTGAGCGGCACCACGTCACAGACGGTGGCGAGCGCCACCAGGTCGAGCAACGACAGAAGGTCCGGCGGCGCCGCCGCGGGCAGCCGGCCGCGCAGCACCTTCGCCGTCTGCACCAGGCAGAGGAAAACGACGCCGGCGGCGCAAAGATGGCCCTGCCCGGAAAGATCGTCTTCGCGGTTGGGATTGACCACCGCGTTCGCCGCCGGCAGCGGTCCGCCGACCTGGTGGTGGTCGAGCACCACGACATCGGCGCCCGCTTCCTGCGCCGCCTCGATGGAGACGGCGCTGTTGGTGCCGCAGTCGACGGTGACGATCAGCTTGGCGCCGCGCGAGACGAGGTCGCGCATGGCTTCCGGATTGGGGCCGTACCCCTCGAAGATGCGGTCGGGAATATAGATTTCCGACGGCACCGAGAAATGCGCCAGGAAACGTTTCAGCAGCGCCGACGACGCGGCGCCGTCGACATCGTAGTCGCCGAAGATCGCCACCTTCTCCTTGGCGACGATCGCTTCCGCGATGCGCGCCGCCGCCCTGTCCATGTCGGTGAGCGAGGCCGGGTTCGGCAACAGGTCGCGGATCGTCGGGTCGAGGAAGCGCTCGGTCTGATCGGCGGTGACGCCGCGTCCGGCCAGCACGCGTGCGACGATGTCGGGCACGCCATGGCCCTGGGCGATGGCGAGCGCGTTCATATCCTGCCGTTCGGTCAGCCGGTGCTCCCAGGAGACACCAGTGGCCGACTGCCTGACATCCAGGAAAAGCCGTCTTTCGCCCGTCATGCGACGCGCCGCCCGCATATTTTCATAGTGCCGATACTAATATGCGACGGCTAATCGGGACGGAATCAAAACTTTTCCAGATCCTGGTGGCGCGCCTTGATCTCGCGCACCGTCCGCGACGAGGACCGCAGCACGATGGTGTGGGTGGTGATGAAGGTGCGGCCGAACTTGACGCCGTCGAGCATGTTGCCGTCGGTGACGCCGGTTGCCGCGAACAGCACGTCGCCGCGCGCCATGTCCTTCGCCTGATAGACCCGTTTCGGATCGGAAATGCCCATCTTGGCGGCGCGCGCCACCTTCTCCGGCGTGTCGAGGATCAGCCGGCCCTGCATCTGGCCGCCGGTGCAGCGCAGCGCCGCCGCCGCCAGCACGCCTTCCGGCGCGCCGCCGGTGCCGAGATAGATGTCGATGCCGGTTTCTTCCGGATCGGTGGTGTGGATGACGCCGGCGACATCGCCGTCGCCGATCAGCCGGATCGCCGCGCCCGTCGCGCGCACCGCATCGATCAGCTTGGCGTGGCGCGGGCGGTCGAGGATGCAGGCGGTGATGTCGGACACCGCGACACCCTTGGCCTTGGCCAGGCTGGCGATGTTGTCGGCCGGCGCGGCATCGATGTCGATGACGCCGTCGGCATAGCCGGGACCGATGGCGATCTTGTCCATATAGACGTCGGGCGCGAACAGCAGGCTGCCCTTTTCCGCGATGGCGATGACCGCCAGCGCGTTGGGCAGGTTCTTGGCGCAGATCGTCGTGCCTTCGAGCGGATCGAGCGCGATATCGACCGCCGGGCCTTTGCCGGTGCCGACCTCCTCGCCGATGTAGAGCATCGGCGCTTCGTCGCGCTCGCCCTCGCCGATCACCACCGTGCCCTTGATGGCGAGGCGGTTGAGCTCCTGGCGCATGGCATCGACAGCGACCTGGTCGGCCGCCTTCTCGTCACCCCGCCCGCGCAGTCTGGCGGCCGCCACCGCTGCCCGCTCGGTGACGCGCACCAGCTCCATGGTGAGTATCCGGTCGAGGCCGGCGACAATGTTCTGCGCGATGTTCATAAGCGGCAGTTCCTCGTTGAAACGCTGCCTCCCGCCAGAGGCGCGTTTCTTGTGTCAAAGCTCCGTGACAACGGCAAGACTTGGCCGCGGATTTTTTTGAAATCCAAGCAATATCAATCGATTAAAGGCGAGTTTGGCTATTCCGCCCGCTCGATGCGGATCACCTGCGGCTTGTCGGTCAAATGGCCGTCCTTGGTGATGCCTTCGACAGCCTTGCGCACCGCGGCCTCCGTCGTCTCGTGGGTGACGAGGATGACGGTCTTCTGGGCGTCGGTTTCCGGCCCGGCCGCCTGCTGGACGATCGATTCCAGCGAGATGTCGTTGTCGGCCATGCGCTTGGCGATCGCGGCGAAGACGCCGATGCGATCGTGCACGGTGAGCCGGATGAAATAGCCGCCGGCATGGCTGCGCATCTGCGCCCGCTTGTAGGGCTTCAGCTCCTTCGCCGGGCGGCCGAAGACCGGACCGTGCTGGAAGCCCGGCCGACTCTTGGCGATGTCGGCAATATCGCCGATCACCGCCGAGGCGGTGGCGTTGCCGCCGGCGCCGGGGCCGGAAAGCAGGAGCTCGCCCAGGATGTCGGTCTCGATCGCCACCGCGTTGGTGACGCCGTGCACCTGCGCGATGACGGAAGCCGTCGGCACCATGGTCGGGTGCACGCGCTGCTCGATGCCGCTCTCGGTGCGCTGCGCGACGCCGAGCAGCTTGATGCGGTAGCCGAGATCGCCGGCCGCGCGGATGTCGGCCTGGCTGATGTTGGAGATGCCTTCCATGTAGATGTCGTTGGCGGCGATCTTCGTGCCGAAGGCAAGGCTGGTCAGGATCGACAGCTTGTGCGCGGTGTCGTGGCCCTCGATGTCGAAGGTCGGATCGGCTTCGGCATAGCCGAGCCGTTGCGCGTCCTTCAGGCAGGCGTCGAAGGTGATGCCCTCGGCTTCCATGCGGGTCAGGATATAGTTGCAGGTGCCGTTGAGGATGCCGAAGACGCGGGTGACCGAATTGCCGGCCATCGCCTCGCGCATCGTCTTGATCACCGGGATGCCGCCGGCGACCGCCGCTTCGTAGTTCAGCAGCACGCCCTTCTTCTCGGCGATCTCGGCCAGCTGCACGCCATGCTTGGCCAGCAGCGCCTTGTTGGCGGTGACCACATGGCGGCCGGCCTCGAGTGCTGCTTTCACCGAGGCCCGCGCGGGGCCCTCGTCGCCGCCGATCAGTTCGACGAAGACGTCGATGTCGGCCGTCTCCGCCATCTTGACCGCATCGTCGAACCATTGAGCGCCACCAAGATCGACGCCGCGGTCGCGCTTGGGATCGCGTGCCGAGACGGCTGCCACCACGATGTCGCGGCCGCACTGGCGGGTGAGCTCGGCCGCCTTGTCGCGCAGCACGCGCGCCACCGAGGCGCCGACCGTGCCGAGGCCGGCAATTCCAACACGCAACGCTTCAGCCATGTCCGGCGATGCCCCTCAAAAATTCGATCGGTGATGTCAGGCGAACTCAGCGGTGCGCGGAGAGCGGCACCACATTGTTGGGCTGCTTGGCGGTGGACGCCAGGAAGCGCTTGATGTTGCGGGCCGCCTGGCGGATGCGGTGCTCGTTCTCGACCAGCGCCACGCGCACGAAATCGTCGCCATGCTCGCCGAAGCCGACGCCGGGCGCCACCGCCACGTCGGCGTGCTCGATCAAGAGCTTGGAGAATTCGAGCGAGCCGAGGTGACGGAACTGCTCCGGGATCGGCGCCCAGGCGAACATCGAGGCCGCCGGCGCCGGAATGGTCCAGCCGGCGCGGCTGAAGGAATCGACCATCACGTCGCGGCGCTTGTGGTAGACCTCGCGCACCTCGGCGATGTCGGCGCCGTCGCCGTTGAGCGCATGCGCCGCCGCCACCTGGATCGGCGTGAAGGCGCCGTAGTCGAGATAGGACTTCACCCGCGTCAGCGCCGAGATCAGCCGCTCGTTGCCGACGGCGAAGCCCATGCGCCAGCCGGGCATGGAAAAGGTCTTCGACATTGAGGTGAACTCGACGCAGACGTCGATCGCGCCCGGCACCTGCAGCACCGAGGGCGGCGGATTGCCGTCGAAATAGATCTCGGAATAGGCGAGATCCGACAGGATGATGATGTCGTTCTTCTTGGCGAAGGCGACGACGTCCTTGTAGAAATCGAGCGAGGCAACCAGCGCCGTCGGGTTCGACGGATAGTTGAGGATCAGCGCCAGCGGCTTCGGGATCGAGTGCCGGATGCCGCGCTCGACCGCCGGGATGAAGCCGTCGTCGGGTTCCACCTGCAGCGAGCGGATGACGCCGCCCGACATGATGAAGCCGAAAGCGTGGATCGGATAGGTCGGATTCGGGCAGAGGATCACGTCGCCGGGCGCGGTGATCGCCTGCGCCATGTTGGCGAAGCCTTCCTTCGAGCCAAGCGTCGCCACCACCTGCGTGTCGGGATTGAGCTTCACGCCGAAGCGGCGCTGATAGTACGCCGCCTGGGCGCGGCGCAGGCCCGGAATGCCGCGCGAGGAGGAATACCGATGCGTGCGCGGATCGCGCACCACTTCGCACAATTTGTCGACGATGGCCTTCGGCGTCGGCAGGTCCGGATTGCCCATCCCAAGGTCGATGATGTCGGCGCCGCGCGAGCGGGCGCTGGCCTTCAGCCGGTTGACCTGCTCGAACACGTAAGGCGGAAGCCGGCGGACCTTGTGAAATTCTTCCATGTCAGTTCCAGACATTCAAAGGTGGTTTTCGGCGCGCGATATATCCCTAATTGCAGCTAGGGTCGAGGGCGGGATCGCATTTCGTCTCGATCTGCTTCAGCGCCTGGTCGCCATGGTTCTTGGCCAGCGAGTTGAGCGCCGCCGGGCTTGCGGTCTGGCCGCCGCCACCGCTCTTGGCGAGTTGCGCCTGCTGCTCGCCCTTCAACTGGGCAAGCTTGGCGTCCGTCTCCTCCTTGGTGAGCTGCTTGGCGGCCACTTGCGGCGGAATGTTGAGGTTCGGATAGGAACCGGTGTCCTTCGGTCCTTCGACGCCGGCGACCGGCGCCGTATTCGAAGTGTTGCTGGTCGAGCAGCCGCCCGCCGCCAGCATGCCGGCCGACAGCAACGCCATCGCCGCGGCAATGCGGCAAATGCGACCGGCGTCCGAAAAAACCGTCTTGCCAATATTAATCGTCATATTGTTTTCCTGGCAGCCGGGTTAGAGCGTGTTGGACCCGGTCAGATGTCCCATGATAATATGTCAAGAAAACGCCCCGGGAGGAACCCCGCGAACCATGTCCAAAGCTGCCGATTCGGACAAAGCGGAAGATGGCGGACCTTCGTCGGTCGAGCAATATCTGGTCAAGGACCCGGAACGCTTCGCGTTGAACATGGCGCGCATGGTCGAGCAGGCCGGCAAGGCGGCTTCCGCCTGGGCCGAGCCGCGCGAGAAGGGCGAGGTGCGCGACCACGTCGCCGAGCCTGTCGTCGACATGGTCAAGACCTTCTCCAAGCTCAGCGAGTACTGGCTGGCCGACCCGCAGCGCGCGCTGGAGGCGCAGACGCGGCTGTTCGCCGGCTACATGACGGTATGGGCAAACGCTATCCAGCGTGTCAGCCCGAATGGCGAGGCGCCGCCTGACGACGCCGTCAAGCCCGAACGCGGCGACAAGCGCTTCCAGGACCCGGAATGGGGCCGCAACGCCTTCTTCGATTTCCTGAAGCAGGCCTATCTCGTCACCTCGCGCTGGGCGGCCGATCTGGTCGAGCATGCCGAGGGTCTCGACGAGCACACGCGCCACAAGGCCAGCTTCTACGTCAAGCAGGTGTCCAACGCGATCGCGCCGTCGAACTTCATCCTGACCAACCCGGAACTGTTCCGAGAGACCGTCGCCTCCAACGGAGAGAACCTGGTTCGCGGCATGAAGATGCTGGCTGAGGATATCGCCGCCGGCAAGGGCGACCTGAAGCTCCGCCAGGCCGACTATTCGCCCTTCGAGATCGGCAAGAACGTGGCGACGACGCCCGGCAAGGTGGTCGGTCGCAGCGACGTCGCCGAGATCATCCAGTACGATCCGGTGACCGAGACCGTGCTCAAGCGTCCCTTGCTGATCTGCCCGCCGTGGATCAACAAGTTCTACATCCTCGATCTCAACCCGCAGAAATCCTTCATCCGCTGGGCGATCGAGCAGGGCCACACCGTCTTCGTCATCTCCTGGATCAATCCGGACGAGCGCCACGGCTCCAAGGGTTGGGAAGCCTATATCCGCGAAGGCCTGCAATTCGGCCTCGACATGGTCGAGAAGGCCACCGGCGAGAAGGAAGTCAACGCCATCGGCTACTGCGTCGGCGGCACGCTGCTCGCCGCGGCGCTGGCGCTGTTGGCGCAAGAGGGCGACAACCGCATCAAATCGGCGACCTTCTTCACCACGCAGGTCGACTTCACCTATGCCGGCGACCTGAAAGTATTCGTCGACGAGGACCAGGTCGCGGCGGTCGAGCGGTCGATGAACGAGAAGGGCTATCTCGACGGCACCAAGATGGCGACCGCCTTCAACATGCTGCGCTCGGGCGACCTGATCTGGCCCTATGTCATCAACAACTACATGCGCGGCAAGGATCCCCTGCCCTTCGACCTCTTGTACTGGAATGCCGATTCGACCCGCATGGCGGCGGCCAACCATTCCTTCTACCTGCGCAACTGCTATCTCGAGAACAACCTCTCGCGCGGCACTATGGAGCTTGCCGGCCGCACCGTCTCGCTGGGCGACATCAGGATCCCCGTCTACAACCTGGCCACCAAGGAGGATCACATCGCGCCTGCGCTGTCGGTGTTCCTCGGCTCGCGCTATTTCGGCGGCAACGTCGAATATGTGGTGGCGGGCTCCGGCCACATCGCCGGTGTCGTCAATCCGCCGGCCGCGAAGAAGTATCAGTACTGGACCGGCGGCAAACCGGTGGGTGATTTCGGCCAGTGGTTCGCCGCCGCCGTGGAGCATCCCGGCTCCTGGTGGACGCACTGGCAGCACTGGGTCGAGACCCAGGACAAAGCCCGCGTGCCGGCGCGCAAACCCGGCAAGCATATGAAAACCTTGGGCGATGCGCCGGGCACCTATGTCAAGGTGCGCGTGTAACAGTCTGTAATGTCTGGTGAGTTGACGGCCCGCTAAAACAGGTCGAAATGGTGGCGTCAACTATCTGGCGGCTTCATTTCGCCTGGAAAAAACGATTACTTCCGAGGCTTGCAGATTTGACACAGGTCCCGTTTCCGGTTTGGGAACAGAACAGCCGTTGCGAGGGGCGTAGAACGCTGCGGCGATGACCAGACGGCCGGATACCGAGGGGGAATTTAGTTTTGAGATCAGGTGGTTGGCGTCTCGCGCGGAGGGAAGGTCGCAGCATTGCGGCAGCGCTTTTCTCAGTGCTTCTGGCCTCCTGCACCTCCGCCGGCGACCCCACGATGTCGGTCGGCATGCCCGGCTACAATACCACCACCACCGAGATGAGCGCTGCAACCGGCGCCAAGCCAGCGACCTCGACCGATTCGTCTCTGCAGGTGACGTCGGCCTCATCGGAGGCGGTGTCGACCGTGATGAGCGAGGACGACAAGCCTCTGCCTGAGAAGGTTGCCTACGTACCGGTGACGAAGCCCGGATCGGCCTTCCCGATCAACGTGCCCGCCGGCGCCGACACCATCGCCGGCAACACGCCGCAGCCACTGGTGCAGCAGGCCCAGGCAGCCGAGCAGACGCAGGCCGTCGCGCAGCAGGTCGCCGCTGGCGATGCCGCCGCGACCGCAGCCAAGCCGCAGGCCGAGGCCGCCGCGCGGCCGATGAACAACGGCGTCTACGTGACCGCCGGCGAAGCACCCCAGCAGCCGATCGCCGCGCCGAAGAAGGGCCTGTTTGCCTCGCTGTTCAGCACCGCGCCGGCGTCGGCGGCGCCCACGCCGCTGGTCAACACGCGCTCGGGCGAACAGCCGGCGGCCGCCAAGGCGACTGCGCCCGCCAAGCCGATCATCACGCTCGCTTCCGCCACCCCGGCCGAAAAGCCGGTGCAACTGGCCTCGCTCGACGACCCGAGCAACCACATCACCGGCGCCGATGCCTTGCCCGGCGTGCGCCAGACGGCGCTATTCGAGATCAAGCGCAAGTCCGGCATCGACGACGAGAGCGACGTCGACCTCAACGAGGATGAGGGCGGCTCCTACCAGGTGGCGTCGGCCGCCGGCATGGCGCGGCTCGCGCCCAACGGCCTCTTGAAGCAGAACGAAAGCGTCGACGTCGCCTGCCTGAAGCCGTCGCTGGTGCGGGTGCTGAAGACGATCGAGGGCCACTATGGCCGCAAGATGGTCGTCACCTCAGGCTATCGCGACCCGTCCCGCAACCGCCGCGCCAACGGCGCCAAGAATTCGCTGCACATGTATTGCGCCGCCGCCGACATCCAGGTTCCCGGCGTCTCCAAATGGGAGCTGGCAAGCTACGTCCGCTCCATGCCCGGCCGCGGCGGCGTCGGCACCTACTGCCACACCGAATCCATCCATGTTGACGTCGGTCCCGAGCGCGACTGGAACTGGCGCTGCCGCCGGCGCAGCGGCGGCGGCGACGGCTGATCCTTCACCAGCCTTGCCGATTGCCGGCACCGTTTCCGAAACCGCTTGGGCTCGAAACCCATCTCCCGGCGTGCCCAAATCGCGATTTTTGCCACTGTTGAAAAAAGTTGTCGCAGGCGGCGGCAGACGGGTTGCCGGTTGCGAACAACGCAATTATAAGCCGCTTCATCTGAGCGCGCCCATCGTCTAGCGGTCAGGACACCGCCCTTTCACGGCGGTAACAGGGGTTCGATTCCCCTTGGGCGTACCAAATTCCCAAGTGCCTTGATTTCATTGAGTGTTCGAAGACGCTTCCGAACAAACGAGAGAGTTGTTCCACCGAGCGCAGCGCTGTGTTGTCCTCGGCGTTCCCTGTGGCCCCCCACAGCCGTCATCGCAGTCCTGCACGGGAAGTGGCTCTAAGTTCCACTAGGCCGCGTTTCGGGCCCGCTGGTTGATCGGCCTTCCGCCTCGGCCAAGCTGATCTCGAGGCTCTCGATCAGCGCCCGATAGCGCGGATGATCGCGCAGCGGATTCATATCCACGTCCTGCGCCATCCAGTGCACTTGCTGCAATCCAAGCTGCGGCACGCTGTGCTCCAACGTGTCGATAGCCTTTTCGACTGCGCCGATCGCCGCCAGGAAACACGCGACATTGTAGTGGCTGTTGTAGTCCTCCGGATCGATGGTGATCGCGCGCTCGGCCCACTCAAGGGCGCGTTCCTCCAGGCCGAGATTGTGGAGGATGTAACAGCCATAGGCATAGGCTGCCCCATCGTCCGGATACAGTTGCATGGCTTTCTCGATGCGGGTCAGCACCCCCCGTGAAAGCCTGTGGGCCTCCTCCTCGTCGCCCAGGGTCTTGCGGCAATCCCACAGCATGCACATCGCACCATAGCTGTTGCGATCGACCTCCGCCGCCTTCTCATAGGCGGCTGCGGCCTCTGCAAACTTGCGCTCCATGCGCAGCACGTCGCCCAGGGTCCTGTGCGCCTCGTAGAGATTGGGATCGAGCGCGATTGCTCGCCGGCAGGCAACGCCTGCCAGCTCGATCTGCTCCTTCTGGAAATGTGCCATCGCGTCGGCCACGTGTGCTTCCGCCAGCGTCGAGTCCAAGGCCAGCGCGCGCTGCGCCTCGGCGCTCAAGGTGACAAGATTTGCGCTGCGATCTCCGGATCTCAGCAACATGCCTTCAGCCAGCGCCAGCCCGGCCCGCGCCAGCGCGTATTCGGGATCGATCTCGAGCGCTCGCTGGTAGAGGCGTCGGGCGGAAAGGTGATTGCGACGGCCCAGGCGCAGGAAATGCTGCCGTCCCATCAGGTAATATTGATAGGCTTCGACGTTCTCGGTCGTGCGCTTGCCGATGGCAGCATGCTCGGCCGGCATCAGCCGGATTTTCAGGGCATCGACGATGGCCCGCGCGATCTCGTCCTGGAGCGCAAATATGTCGTTGAGATCGCGGTCGTAGCGCTCGGCCCACAGATGATGCCCACTCATCCCGTCGATCAACTGCGCGGTGATGCGAACGCGACTACCCGCCTTGCGCACGCTGCCTTCCAGCACATGCGAAACGCGCAATTGCCGCGCCGCTTCGCTCACGTCCATTGCCTTGCCTTTGAGGGCGAAGGTCGTGTTGCGCGCAGTGACCGCCAGTGCGCCGACCTTGCTGAGGTCCGTTATGATGTCCTCGGTGATTCCGTCAGAGAAATACTCCTGTTCGGGGTCGCCGCTCATGTTGTTGAAGGGAAGGACGGCGATCGACGGCTTGGCCCGGATGGCCGGCTCGGCTTTCTCTCGAGCGATCGAGGCAATGGATCGGGGCGGCACGTCTGCGAAGAGGTCGACGTTATAGACCCTGACCGGCCGCTCGATGTTCTTCAGCATCTGCTCGCCCGTATCTTCGAAGGCCAAGTCGAGCCGGTTGCCGACATTGTCGCGGACCGAGCCGGATACTGCTACGCCGCCCGGCCTGGCCATGCTCTCGATACGCGCCGCGATGTTGACGCCGTCGCCGTAAATGTCGTTGTCCTCGACAATGACATCGCCGAGATGGACGCCGATGCGGAACTCGATCCGCCTGTCTTCCGAAACGTCGACATTGCGCTCGCGCATTTTGCGCTGGATCTCGGCGGCACACGCCACGGCGTTCACCACGCTTGGGAATTCGACCAGCATGCCGTCGCCGGTGAGCTTGACGATCCGCCCCCGGTGTTCGGCAATCTTGGCGTCCGCCATCTCGCGTCGGTGGGTCTTCAGCGCCGCCAGCGTGCCCGCCTCGTCCAGCCCCATGAGCCTGGAGTAGCCGACCACATCGGCAGCGAGGATCGCGGTAAGCCGGCGCTCCATAAGTGAAGTCCGAGTTGTTCAGAGAAGTCCAAAGTATCAGGTTCGATGGTACGTGCTACATGGAAATTCCGCTGCCGCAGCCCTTGGGCATCAGGTGGGATTGTGGCTCTGCCCTACTCCATTTGAGGTATGCCCTGACGTAAGGACAGCCTTTTGCGCATGTGCTAATAAGCCATGGCAGGAGGGATGCCATGCCGTCCTTGAGGTGGGCTGCTATTGTCGCGCTTGCCGCGACGCTCAGCAATACGACACCGATAGCCGCCGCCGAAACAGTCGGCAAGGCCGTCGTGATCAAGACTGCCGTCACCGGCGCAACCGGACCGCTGGTGGTCAGCGCGCCCGTTCATCGGGACGAACGTATCAGGACATCCAATACCGGGCTTGGCCAATTCGTGTTCCTTGATGGCACCAAACTGGCTGTCGGGTGGGGTTCTTCCGTCGTCATCGACAAGTACGTCTTCAACGATGATAATTCGGTGAAGAACCTTACCATCCGCGCCGCCAAAGGAACGTTTCGCTGGATAAGCGGAAGCTCGTCCTCGTCCGCCTACCAGATCGTCACGCCCGCGGGCACGATAGGCGTGCGGGGAACAGCATTCGACGTTCACATCGCGCCCAACGGCAAAACCGCCGTCGTGCTCCTGAAGGGGTCGGCTCGGTTCTGCAGCGGTGGCGGATGCAGGGAACTGAAGCAGCGCTGCGATTGTGTGGTCGCCTCGCCATCAGGCGCAATGAGCGACGTTACCAAGGTCAATCGATCTGTGCTCACCGCACTCGGCACCCAGCGGGCGTTGCCGTTTCTGACCGGCACTCAGCAGCTTTCGGGAGGCTTCGGTACCGGCGGAAATTGCGGGCTTGCGGCCGCCATTCAGCAGGAGCATACGCCGCGGCCGCAGCAGCAACGGGCGCCCAGTCCACCCAGTCCGGGCACACCCAATCCGCCGGATCCGCCGGACCCGCCGGCCCCGCCAACGGATGACGGCAACAACGGTCATGGAAATGACCCGGGCAAGCACGACCCCAGCAATCCCGGAAAATCCTACGGTCCTGGCCGAAAATACTGATAGGGCAAGCGCAACAGACAGCCGCTCTTTTTCCTGGCGCGTCCTGTGCTCGGCTTCGCTGGCCGGTCGGGGCTGAGTCCTTCTAGATCGGTGTGGCCGAAAAAGAGCAGCGAGCGCGGCGGCCAACTGCCCTGTCCAAATGCAGGTCAGGAGTTGGAGCCGAATTGTTGCTCCGCATAGCCGGCATTCGCTTCCACCGCCGCTCCCGCCCGTTTGGCAAGAAAATCATCCGCTCTGCGCGATATCCTGCCATAGAAGTCCTGCAGGCCCGCCGGCAGGCCCGCGGCCTTGGCTTTGGCCGCCGCGATGATCTTTCGGCTGCCTGGCGAGCGCGAACGCAACGCCTCGATGAGCTTGCCGTGCAGAAGCCGCAATTCCGCAAAATCCGGCGACGAGGCAACACTTTCATCGCCGACGACGGCATTGATTCTCGTCCTCGCCCTTTTTCCCTTGAGCTCCAGCGATCCCGCGTCGAGGAAAGCCCAGCCTGGCAGCGATCTTACGGTGTCGTCGGACGCGAGGATGTCGAAGCTCACCGTCTTGCACACCGTCTCGATACGCGCTGCGGTGTTCACTGCGTCGCCCACCGCCGAATAGTTGAATCGCGACTCGGCACCCATGTTTCCGACGCAGGCGACGCCGGTATGGATTCCGATGCCGATGCGAACCGTCTGCTCGGCCCCGAATCCGAATGCGTCGCTTTCGTTGAGACGAGCAATCGTCTCGCGCATGGCCAATGCCGCGCGAACGGCTTTGGCGGGATGATCGGCGACATCGATCGGGGCATTCCAAAAGGCCATGATCGAATCGCCGATGAACTTGTCGAGTGTGCCTTCATTGGCGGTGACATGACGGCTGAGCGCGTCGAGAAGCGTGTTCAGAAACCCCACGACGGCGGTGGGCGGCAGTCTTTCGCTGATCTCTGTGAAGTTGCGTACATCCACAAACATCACGGTCAGCTCGCGGTCGTCGCCGCCAAGGCGAAGCGCGTCGCGGGTGTGCTCGATACGGTAGAGCAGCGATGGCGACAAATATTGACCGAACGCCCGCCGGATCGCGCGCCGCTCCCGGTCAGTCACCAGGAAGCGGAAAGAGGTGGTCGCGAAATGCGTCATCGAGCCCATGACGATTGGCGCAAACGGGTCGAACAGCAGTCCCGCAAGCGAAAAGGCAAGCCATGATGCAACGAGCGCCATGCCGGTGATCGCCAGGCCGCAGGCGAGAGCAATCGCAGGGCTCACGAAAATCGTGAGAAGCACCAGAAGGCTGCCCAGCATCGCGATCGACGCGATTTCCAGCCCGTTTGCCCAGTCGGGCCGCGACAGATAGTGGCCGGACAGTACCTGTTCAACCATCTGCGCGTGGAGCGACACGCCCGGCACGTTCTCACCGAGCGCCGTGACACGAATATCCTGCAGCCCGGCGGAGGAGGTGCCGACAAACACGATGTTGCCCTCGATCGCGGCCCTTGTTTGGGGCGAGACGCCATTGGGTGCAAGCACGTCCTTCGCCGAAACATACCGTTCCGCCCTGTCGGGGCTGACATAGAGCCAGAGTTCGCCTGCCGAGGTCACCGGGATAACGAAGTCGCCGATCTTGACGGAGGTCATTATGCCCTGCCCCTCCGGCGCGCCGGCAATCAGATAGGTGGAGGCGCCCTGCGCTACCCTCATGGCTTCGAGAGCAAGACCCGGATAGAGCTGCTCGCCATCACTCAGAAAGAGTGGAGCTGTCCTCACGACAGCGGTCGATTTGCCTGGATTGAGGCTGATATGTCCGATGCCGGCGGCATTGGCCTCAAGCTGCGGCCGCAGCGGTGTGGCTGCCTTGATATGGGGAGGAGCATCGACCGGGCTCTCGCCCGTAAAGGCAATGCCAGCCTTCACCTGCGGATGATAGTTCCCTTCGTTGGAGATGCCGTAACCCAGGACAACCGGCTTGCCGGCGATCGACCGGGCGAAGATCTCGTCGTTGTCGGGCAGGCGATCGAGCAGGGCAGGATCGATGCCTGGCACGTCGCGGACAACAGTGCGAGGCGACAGACGATCGGGCTCGGCGAAAAGGATGTCGAATGCGATGACTGCCGCGCCAAGCTCCGTCAGCCTATCGACCAGAGCCGCCATGCGATCCCTGGGCCACGGCCACTGCCCGAACTGCCGCAACGAAGCCTCGTCGATGTCGACCACGCGGACGGGCATCGCCTCGAAGCTGCGAGGTGCCAGCCGCTGATATTGGTCGAACGTCGCTTCGCGGGCGAGTCTCAACGGCTGCGGGTCGCTCGCCCGGACAATGGTCAGCGCCGCTACCAGCGACAGGCCCAGGACGACGCCGGCCAACTGAGCGCGTGTCATGACCTCTGCACCAGTTGCCGTGCCGCGAATCCGTCCTGCATGGTCCCGCCGGGAAGTAGCTTCTCGAACCCCAGGCTAGGCTGCATTGTTCCCGGCGAAAGCGCAATCGCTAACCCTACCGCCCTAAGGAGTAGTGCAGTTCTGGCGCTGGCGACTTGCGTAGCCACGACGACTCAACCGCCGAAAACGCGAGATCGCTTCCATCCAAAGAGGCGGAATCCGCCTCGGACAGAAACGCGCTGTTAACGCCGTTCGCGCGTGACAGGAGTCGGCCTCAGCTCGAAAGTGTAAAGTTCGACCTGCTCTCAGCCGTGGAGGCGGGAATGCATTTGCTTCGGATGGCACTTCTGTGCGCGGCCATTGGCGGCCTGGCAGGGCCGCTGGCCGTTAGCGCTGAGGAGCAGCCTGCTCCGCCGAACGGGCAAGCGGTGCCAGAGCAGCCGGCAGTTCATTGCGAGGGGCAAAATTGCCTGCCCCCGGCTGAGGACCCTGTCCTGGAGTGCAAGGGGCAAGACTGCGCGCCGGCTCCAGCGACGGACCAGACGCCGGCTCCGGAGATTGAACAGGTCAAGTGAGCAAGCATCAGCCGGAATCTGGAACCAGCAAGTCGAGCGACGTCGACCAGATCTGCATTTCCGGCAAGAGGGGCACAAGGTGCCTGCGCTTTCGCGAGGCGCCTGGAGGGCTTCAGGGATGGGACGGCGACAAGCCGGACCTGAAATTCAGCCGCTAGATGCCGGCGAAGGCGGGCGATGCAAGCTACGCCCGCAGTCCCCTCGCCTCGCCGCCGCGCTTGCCGGGAACCATCATGTCCCTGGCGAGCAGGCCGCTGACGCGGCAGAACGCCATGAACGCGCGGCAGGCATCCTCGGTCTTGACCACGTCCACCGTGGCGCCGAAGCAGGCATTGAAGGCGGCCTCATGGACCTTGCCCTGGCGGCGCGTCGGCCATGCCTGCAGGAAATCCAGCGCCTGCTCGACGCCGTAGATCTCCTCGACCGGCAGGCCGGGCGCCGGGGTAATGCGCACCGGCACCTCGAATTGCAATCTGTCCATTCCAAGTCTCCCCGACCGGTGCTGTCACGGCACCGGCGTTCGTCCTGAAAAATCGCTTTGGCCGGGCTTTTGACTCAGGAATGTGTCCTGAGTGCGGTAAGCCCGGCCTGCGCTCATTGGTTGGCCGGATCGGTCTCTGCCTCGAAAGCCATGCGGCTGACGAAGAACAGGGCGTAGGCCGAGGGCACGGCGAAAATGTTCCCGCCATGCCGAGCGTCTCGGCGACCGCCCAATAAACGGTTCCGATGCAGATGATCACCTGAACCGAGAGAAACAGCGCGGCCGAGGCACCGCGCGTCAGTGTCTTGAATGTCTTGATGCGTTGCATTGAGCATGCTTCCGAAAATGGCGCGCCACGCGGCGACGGACGGCCGACGGCCGCCGCGCGCACGCGACGCGAAAGAATGGGGAATGGTTGAAGGCGCGGTCCGCGACCGCTGGGATCAAGCGAAAGGCGGCGCGCGCGGCTGGTTGCTGCTCGCCTGCCGCAAGTGTGGAGCCGCCGGCGCGGCTGCCGCCTGGATCGGCGAAACCTGGTCGACGAGGAGTGCAAGGGTCGCCGGCGCAAGCGCGCCGGTTCCGCTGCTCAGGAACTTGACCGGCAGCGCCCGGCCGGCGCGGATTTCGAGCGCCCGCGTCTTGCCGGTGATGCGCAGCAGCGCGACCTGCTCGCCCTGCCGCGCCACGCTGATGCCGGCGCCGCCCGAAGCGGCAGCGCCGATCGCCTGCTGCTGGGCGAGACCGAGCAGCGACACCAGCAGCAGGGCCATCAGCCCCGAGCAGGCCGCCCTGATCAGCGACGGCGATGATCTTGCGCGCGTGGACGCCATCAAGTCTCCAACTCTTCCCTTCGCCCTATCCGGTCGAGCCGCAAAAGGAAAGCACCGCGCCGATCCGGCGCCGGACAAGGCTGGGACAATCCGCCTTACGGGCCAAATAGAGCGGGCTTAAGTCCGTCTGCGGCAGTTCGTCCTTGAACCTTGCGGCTTCCGGTGCCAAATCTGGGGAGATTTTCGCGACGGCTCGTATCAGAAGCCAACCCACCCGGTAAACGAACGTAAATGGTCACCTATCTCGACGCCGCCACGGCACCGCTCAGAAACACCGGCCAGATCCGCCTCTATGGCGAGGAAGGCTTTGCCGGCATGCGCAAGGCCTGCGAGCTCACCGCCCGTTGCCTCGACGAGCTGGTGCCGATGGTCGCGCCCGGCGTCACCACCGAGACGATCGACCGCTTCGTCTTTGAGTTCGGCATGGACCATGGCGCGCTGCCGGCAACGCTCAACTATCGCGGCTACACAAAATCGTCCTGCACCTCGATCAACCATGTCGTCTGCCACGGCATTCCCGACAACAAGCCGCTGAAGGATGGCGACATCGTCAACATCGACGTCACCTACATCCTCGACGGCTGGCACGGCGATTCCTCGCGCATGTATCCGGTGGGCACCATCAAGCGCGCCGCCGAGCGCCTGCTCGAGGTCACCCATGAATGCCTGATGCGCGGCATCGCCGCGATCAGGCCCGGCGCCCGCACCGGCGCCATCGGCGCCGCCATCCAGACCTATGCCGAGGCAGAGCGCTGCTCGGTGGTGCGCGATTTCTGCGGCCACGGCGTCGGCCAGCTCTTCCACGACGCGCCCAACATCCTGCACTACGGCACCGCCACCGAAGGCGTCGAGATGCGGCCGGGCATGATCTTCACTGTCGAGCCGATGATCAATCTCGGCCGCCCGCATGTGAAGGTGCTGTCGGACGGCTGGACGGCGGTGACGCGCGACCGCTCGCTGTCGGCGCAGTACGAGCACACGATCGGCGTCACCGACACCGGCTGCGAGATCTTCACGCTCTCGCCGAAAAAACTCGACCGCCCCGGCCTGCCGGCCTAGTCTTCCGTCCTTTCAGGGGGCAGGCATGGGAAAAACCGGCGATGACGAGCGGGGATTTTTCTCCGAGCGGTGGATCGAACCGCCGGCCGGCAAAGCGACGGCCGAAAAGAAGGCGACACCAGAACAGCCGCACTATCATGGCCATCGCGACCGTTTGCGCGAGCGTTTCACGGCCGCCGGCGCCGACGCCCTCCCCGACTACGAACTTCTCGAACTGCTGCTCTTCCGGCTGATCCCGCGCGTCGACACCAAGCCGATCGCCAAGGCGCTGCTGGCGCGCTTCGGCACCTTCGCCGAAGTGCTTGGCGCGCCAGTGGCGCTGCTGCAGGAGGTGAAGGGCATCGGCCCCTCGGTGGCGGTCGACCTGAAGGTGATCGCTGCTTCGGCGCAGCGCATGGCGCGCGGCGAGGTGCGCGGCCGCGAAATCGTCGCGAACTGGACGCAGCTTCTCGACTATTGCCGGTCAGTCATGGCCTTCGAGAACCGCGAGCAGTTCCGCGTGCTGTTCCTCGACAAGAAGAACGGGCTGATCGCCGACGAGGTGCAGCAGGTCGGCACCGTCGACCACACGCCGGTCTATCCGCGCGAGGTGGTCAAGCGCGCGCTGGAACTCTCGGCCAGCGCCATCATCCTGGTGCACAACCATCCGTCCGGCGACCCGACCCCGTCGCGCGCGGACATCGAGATGACCAAGCAGATCATCGACACCGCAAAGCCGCTCGGCATCGCCGTCCACGACCACCTCATCATCGGCAGGAAAGGCAATGCGAGTATGAAGGGACTGCTGTTGATCTGAGCTCGGTGTCGATCTCCGCCCCGCGCTGGCGACATGGCTCGACGAAAGCACAAGTAGCAGGACCGCTCTTCGCCGCAACCTCGTTCCTTTCGCATTTGACGCATAGCGGACTACTCGTCATGCTGAACCGATGACACGGGGCGTGCTGCTGGACCTCGCAGGCGTCATCTATGATGGCGGGACCGCCATATCGGGCGGGGTCGACGCCGTCGCCCGTCTGCGGCGGGCCGGTTTTTCCATACGCTTCGTCAGCAACACCACGCGCTCGTCGAAGCAACGGGTTCTCGACCATCTCGCGGCGATTGGCCTGATCGCGGCCAAGGCGGACGTCTTCACGCCGGCGCAGGCCGCGCGCGAATGGCTGCTTCGCAATGGCCGCGCGCCATATCTTTTGGTCCACCCCGGTCTCGAGCCGGACTTTCACGAACTGCCGGACCGCGACAAGCGCGCCGTCATCATCGGCGATGCCGGCGAGACCTTGACCTATGCGGTGCTGAACGACGCCTTCCGCGAATTGACCGCGGGGGCCGAACTGCTGGCTCTCGCCACCAATCGGACCTTTCGCGATGCCGACGGCGGGCTCAGCCTCGATGCGGGACCGTTCGTGGCGGCGCTGGAATTTGCCTCGCTGAAACGCGCCACCGTTCTCGGCAAACCGTCACCGGCATTCTTTCTCTCGGCGCTGGCCTCGATGAACTGCCCGCCGGATCGGGCCATCATGGTCGGAGACGACGCCGAGGCCGACATAGCCGGCGCGCTCCGCGCGGGGCTTTCGGGCGCCCTGCTGGTGCGCACCGGCAAATATCGCCGCGGCGACGAAAAGCGGTTCGACCCGCCGCCGACCGCGACCGTCGCAGATCTCGCGGCGGCGGCCGACTGGATCATCGCGCGCTCCGGTCCGGACTGAAATCCAGCCGCCGCGACCGCAGGACGCGCCACTTTGTCCACATATATTTCCTACCCATAGTCGGCTCTGGAATTTCAACCGCAAATCACGCTATGATGATCTTGGCACTCGCCGGGACGGCTCCGCGCCCCCTCGATTGCCGGGAGGACGGGACATGGCCATTGCGCTTGTACTCGTTTTGGTTGTTGTGGGCTCGGTGCTGTTTCACTTCCTGAGCCCATGGTGGTGGACGCCGATTGCCTCGAACTGGGACTATATCGACCACACCATCATCATAACCTTCTGGATCACCGGCGTCGTCTTCGCCGCCGTGGTGCTTTTCATGGCCTATTGCGTGTTCCGCTTCCGTCACCGGGAGGGCAGCCGCGCCGCCTATGAACCGGAGAACAAGCGCCTCGAATGGTGGCTGACGGTCATCACCGGGGTCGGCGTCACCGCTCTCCTGGTGCCCGGCCTGTTCGTCTGGAGCCGCTTCGTCAATGTCCCGAGCGACGCGACCGAGGTCGAGGTCATCGGCCAGCAATGGCAATGGAGCTTCCGCTTGCCCGGCAAGGACGGCAAGCTCGGCACCTCGGACACCCGCGACATAACGGCTGAAAATCCGCTCGGCGTCATCCCCGGCGATCCCAACGGCCAGGACGACGTCGTGGTCGAGGCCGCCGATCTGCACCTGCCGATCGGCAAGCCGGTCAAGATGGTGCTGCGCTCGGTCGACGTGCTGCACGATTTCTACATACCGGAATTCCGCGCCAAGATGGACATGATCCCGGGCTCGGTCACCTATTTCTGGTTCACGCCGACCAGGACCGGAACCTTCCAGGTCCTGTGCGCGGAACTCTGCGGCCAGGGCCACCCGCTGATGCACGGCGTGGTCATGGTCGACACCGAACAGGACTACCTGGCCTGGCTGGGCCAGCAGCAGACTTTCGCGCAACTGTCGGCGCCCCAGAAGACGGGCTCGGCCGACCAGGCGACGGCGTCTGGTCTGAACGTTGCGGCAAAGCTCGAAACTGTCGAGGCTCGCTGAACAGGGCACGGAGGTGCCGCCATGGTCGATATCACGCCTGCAGATGCCGTCCCGCCCGCCGAAGTCGCGGAAATGGAGCTCTACCATCCGCACAGTTGGTGGACGAAGTACGTCTTCTCGCAGGACGCCAAGGTCATCGCCATCCAGTATTCGGCGACGGCAACGGCGATCGGCTTCGTCGCGCTCAGCCTGTCCTGGCTGATGCGGCTGCAGCTCGGCTTCCCCGGGACCTTCGACTTCATTACCCCCGAGGCCTATTACCAGTTCATCACCATGCACGGCATGATCATGGTGATCTACCTGCTCACTGCGCTCTTCCTCGGCGGCTTCGGCAACTACCTGATCCCGCTGATGGTCGGCGCGCGCGACATGGTCTTTCCCTATGTCAACATGCTGAGCTACTGGATCTACCTGCTGGCCGTGCTGGTTCTGGTGTCGAGCTTCTTTGCGCCTGGCGGACCGACCGGCGCCGGCTGGACGCTCTACCCGCCGCAGGCCATCATGACCGGCACGCCCGGCGGCCAGGACTGGGGCATCATCCTGATGCTCGCTTCGCTCATCCTGTTCATCATCGGCTTCACCATGGGCGGCCTGAACTATGTCGTGACGGTGCTGCAGGCGCGCACCCGCGGCATGACGATGATGCGCCTGCCGCTCACCGTCTGGGGCATCTTCACCGCCACCGTGATGGCGCTGCTCGCCTTTCCCGCGCTGTTCGTCGCCTGCGTCATGATGCTGCTCGACCGCGTGCTCGGCACCTCCTTCTTCATGCCGGCGATCGTCGAGATGGGCGAACAACTGCAGCACAATGGCGGCAGCCCGATCCTGTTCCAGCATCTGTTCTGGTTCTTCGGCCACCCCGAGGTCTACATCGTCGCTCTGCCGGCCTTCGGCATCGTCTCCGACCTGATCAGCACCCATGCGCGCAAGAACATCTTCGGCTATCGCATGATGGTCTGGGCCATCGTCGGCATCGGCGCGCTGAGCTTCGTGGTCTGGGCGCACCACATGTATGTCAGCGGCATGCACCCCTATTTCGGTTTCTTCTTCGCCACCACCACACTGATCATCGCCATCCCGACCGCCATCAAGGTCTATAACTGGGTGCTGACGCTGTGGCGCGGCGACATCCATCTCACCATACCGATGCTGTTCGCGCTCGCCTTCATCGTCACCTTCGTCAATGGCGGGCTGACCGGCCTGTTCCTCGGCAACGTCGTCGTCGACGTGCCGCTGTCGGACACCATGTTCGTCGTCGCCCATTTCCACATGGTCATGGGCGTCGCCCCGATCCTGGTAATCCTCGGCGCGATCTACCACTGGTACCCGAAAGTCACCGGCCGCATGCTCGACGAGACGCTCGGCCGGTTCCATTTCTGGGTGACCTTCCTTGGCGCCTATCTGATCTTCTTCCCCATGCACTATCTCGGCCTGATCGGCATTCCGCGGCGCTACGCGGAGCTGACCGACATGACGATCATGACGGAGTCGGCCCATCATCTGAATTCGTTCATCTCGATCATGGCCTTCATCGTCGGCTTCGCCCAGATGGTGTTCCTGTTCAACCTGATCTGGAGCATCCGCCATGGCCGCGAGGCGGGCGGCAATCCATGGCGGGCGACGACGCTGGAATGGCAGACGCCGCAGACGCCGCCGGCTCACGGCAATTTCGGCAAGGAGCTGCCGATCGTCTATCGCTGGGCTTATGACTACAGCGTGCCGGGTGCCAAGGAGGACTTCATTCCGCAGAACGTGCCGGGCAATTTCGGCCTCTCCAAGGAGCCGGCATGAGCGTCATCCTGGTCTTCCTGGCTGTGATCGCCGGCTTTGCCGGCTGGTGGCTTTCGCACCAGCGGCTGACCGCCAAGCCGTGGCTGGAGCAAGGCCTGGCCGGCGATTTCGTCGGCCTCGACCGGTCGGCCTTGCCCACCGCCAAGATCGGGCTCGGCGTCTTCCTCGCCGTGGTCGGCTGCCTGTTCTCGCTTTTCACCAGCGCCTATTTCATGCGCATGGGCCTGTCGGACTGGCGGCCGCTGCCTTTGCCGCGCCTGCTCTGGCTGAACACCGGCGTTCTCGTGCTGAGCAGCATCGCGCTGCAATGCGCCGTGGTCGCCGCGCGCAAGGGCCAGATCGACAATGTCCGGCTCGGCCTTGCCACGGCCGGTTTCACTTCTTTCGCCTTCCTGATCGGACAGTTAATGGCGTGGCGGCAATTGACCGAGGACGGCTACCTGCTGGCTGCCAACCCGGCCAACAGCTTCTTCTATCTGATCACCGGAATGCATGGTCTGCACATACTGGGCGGCCTGATCGGTCTCGGCAAGACCAGCGTCGGCGCCTGGAACGGCTCGCGGCCTGAGCGGCTGCGCCTCGGCGTCGAACTCTGCGCCATGTACTGGCATTTCCTGCTTTTCGTCTGGCTCTGCATCTTCGCCCTTCTGGCCGGCTGGGCCGCCACATTCATCGACATTTGCCGTGGGCTGCTGACCTGAGGAGGCAGGGTATGTCCGAGACGACTCTGACGCATAGCGGCCAAACGGCGCCAAGGCCGGCCGGCTTGAAAGGCATTGCCGCCGACTGGGCCTCGGACCAGCGCGCGTTCAAGAACGTGTCCTGGGGCAAGGCCATGATGTGGATCTTCCTGCTCAGCGACACCTTCATCTTCGGCTGCTTCCTGCTCTCCTACATGACCGCGCGCATATCGACGCGTGTGCCGTGGCCGAACCCGAGCGAGGTCTTTGCGCTGCGCATCGGCGGCCAGGAGATCCCCCTGATCCTGATCGCCATCATGACCTTCGTGCTGATCTCGAGCAGCGGCACCATGGCCATGGCGGTCAATTTCGGCTACCGCCACGACCGCCGCAAGACCGCGATCCTGATGCTTTTGACCGCGGCGCTCGGTGCGACCTTCGTCGGCATGCAGGCCTTCGAATGGACCAAGCTGATCACCGAGGGCGTGCGGCCCTGGGGCAACCCATGGGGCGCCGCGCAGTTCGGTTCTTGCTTCTTCATGATCACCGGTTTCCACGGCACGCATGTGACCATCGGCGTGATCTTCCTGATCATCGTGGCACGCAAGGTCTGGCGTGGCGACTACGATGTCGGACGGCCCGGCTTCTTCACCAGCCGCAGGGGCCGCTACGAGAATGTCGAGATCATGGGTCTGTACTGGCACTTCGTCGACCTGGTCTGGGTCTTCATTTTCGCCTTCTTCTATCTTTGGTGAGAGGCAGGCTTTGGTGAGAGGAAGCTATGGCTGAAGCAACCGCAAACGGCCTCGGGCAACACGCACTGCACGGCGACCACGCGCATGATGCTGCGACGGTCGCCGTAGCCGAGGCGCATCAGGAACATCCGATCAAGCTCTATCTGGTGGTCTGGGTGTGGCTGTTCATCCTCAGCACCTGCTCCTACCTGGTCGACTATTTCGGTCTGCACGGCTATCTCAGATGGTCGTTGATCCTGATCTTCATGATGCTCAAGGCCGGGCTGATCGTCGCTGTCTTCATGCACATGGCCTGGGAAAGGCTGGCGCTGGCCTATGCGATCATCCTGCCGCCGATATTGGTGCTGGTGTTCACGATGATGATGGTCTTCGAGTCCGACTACACGCTTTTCACCCGCATCACGTTTTTCGGTGCCGGACCCTGACGCTCAGCCGGAGTTGCTGGACGGCCGCCTCGCCTTGAAACAATGGATGGCTGAGCCATCTTTGTCGGCATCGGAAACGGTGGGAGACCGCCGTCATTTCAATGCGTCACAACTCAAGACAAGAGGCGCCAAAATGACGATCGCGAACAAACTCAAGCATTTCATCGATGGCAAGGGAGTTTTCTACGACACCGTCGAGCATCACCGCACGTCCACCAGCCGGCAATCGGCCATAGCCGCCCATGTGCCGGGCAGCATCATGGCCAAATCGGTGGTCGTTCACCATGAGCTCGGCTATGCGCTGGCAGTGGTCCCGAGCACCCACAGGATCGAGCTCGGCACCTTGCAAAGCATCATGGACAAGCGGCTCGGGCTCGCTTCCGAAGACGAGGTGGTCTCGCTCTTCGGCGATTGCGACGTGGGCGCCGTCCCGCCGATCGGTGCCGCCTATGACGTGCCGGTGATCCTCGACGAAAGCCTCGGCGCCGCCGACGACGTCTATTTCGAGGGCGGCGACCACAGAACGCTGGTGCATGTCAGCGGCAAGGACTTTCGCAACCTGACCACGGATGCGCGCCAGGCCCGCTTCAGCCATCCGGCCTACTGAGAAATCGAGAGAACTACCGAGAGATCGGGGCCGCGCCGAAACGGCGCGGCCCCAAAGCTCAACCTGCCGGCTTTGCCGAGGGCGGCGGTTCCACCACCTTGCGGTAGACATGCCAGGTGGCATGGCCGAGGATCGGCAGCACCACCGCCAACCCGGCGAACACCGGGATCGAGCCGATGATCAGCGCGACGGCGACGATCAGCCCCCAGACCGCCATGACGACCGGGTTCGCCATGACCACGCGCACCGAGGTGTGGATGGCTTCGTAGGCGCCGACATCGCGGTCGAGCAGCAGCGGGAAGGCGACCACTGTGGTGCACAACACCACCACGGCAAAGACGAAGCCGATGGCGTGACCAAGCACGATCAGCGTCCAGCCGCGCCCGGTGGCGAATATCTCATTGATGAAGCCGGACAGCGATGCAGGCGGCGCCGGACCGAAAAGCTGCACGTAGAATGCCTGGGCGGTCAAAAGCCAGGCGATGAAGATCGCAAACAGCATGATCCCAACGGCGGCGATCGACGGCAGGGCGGGAGAGTTCTTGACCTCGAAGGCATGGCTCCAGGAGGCATCGATACCGGCCTCCCGTCGGCGGCTGATCTCGTAGAGGCCGATTGCCGCGAACGGGCCGAGCAGCGCGAAGCCGGAGACCAGCGGGAACAGCAGCGGCAACGCATTGGCGCCCGACGTCCAGGCGGCGAGAACCACGCCCACCAGCGGATAGATCAGGCAGAGGAACACGATATGCGAGGGCTTGACCATGAAATCGTCGACGCCGCGTCTGAGAGCGTCGAAAAGATCGGAAACGCCGATTTTTCGAATTCTTGTATGCTCCAGCGTTTCGCTGGCACCTGCAATCACGTGAAAGCTCGCCATGAACCATTCCTCCAGATCAGGTCCGGCAAGGTCGCGGTTTCATGGTGCGATCGATCTGCGTGATTGGTCACGCCAACCGCGACCTGCACCGCAATCACCATACTCTCTTGCGCGGGACTTGTCGCCCTTTGTCGGCTAGGGTTCCCGCGGTCGCCAGCCATAAGCTGGTTCAAAAACACCTTTTTCGCTATTCTCTGCCGGGTCGAAGGTGAAGGTCATGGACACGCGGACGCTTCTCATACTCGGCCTCGGGATACTCATTCTGCTGCTGCTGGGGTTTTTCGCGCTGCCGGCGTGACGTCGCCGGCAGTCATCCCCGCCGGCGACTGAGGCTCATGCCAGCGGTTCAGAATGAACCGACCGCGCGCGCGACAATGGTATCGGCGAGCAGCGTGGCGAAGATCGCGAAGAGATAGGCGATCGAAAAGGCAAACAGCGCCTTCGCCGGCTTCATCTCCTTGTCGGGCGCGGCCAGCACCTTCCAGGCATGCCAGATGAAGCCGATGCCCAACGCGGCTGCGACTGCCCCGTAGAAGCCGCTGGCGAAACCGAACGGCCAGGGCAGCACGCCGATCGGCGCCAGGATGAGCGCATAGGCGAAGATCTGCCTGCAGGTCGACGCCTCGCCCGCCACGTTCGGCATCATCGGAATGCCGGCAGCGGCGTAGTCACCGACCTTGAACAAGGCCAGCGCCCAGAAGTGCGGCGGCGTCCACAGGAAGATGATCAGGAACAGGATGGAGCTTTCGATCCCGACGACGCCGGTGGCCGCCGCCCAGCCGATGACCGGCGGAAGCGCCCCCGCCGCGCCGCCTATGACGATGTTCTGCGGCGTCGAGCGCTTCAGCCACATCGTGTAGATGACGACGTAGAAGAAGATGGTGAAGGCAAGCAGCGACGCGGCGAGCCAGCCGACCAGCACCCCGAGCGTCATCACCGAAAGCGCCGAAAGCACCAGGCCGAAACCGAGCGCCTCGCCAGGGCTGACGCGGCCCGACGGCACCGGCCGCTTTGCGGTGCGCGACATCAGTGCGTCGATATCGGCGTCGTACCACATGTTGAGCGCGCCGGCCGCCCCTGCCCCGATGGCGATCGCCGCTATCGCGATCACCGCGATGACCGGGTTCATCGCCCCGGGCGCCGTCATCAGGCCGACGAAAGCGGTGAAGACGGCAAGCGCCATGACGCGCGGCTTGAGCAGTGCGAAGAAATCGGCGGCCGTCGCTTCCGAGAGGCGAATGCCGGTGTCCTCGAGGCGGCTTTCCCTAGTCGACATTGCAGGCGACCACCGATGGAGGCAGGAGAATGACTATTGCGAGAATTGCTTGAGGTAGGCGATAACGTTGGCCACGTCCTGGTCGTTCTTGAGACCGGCAAACGCCATCTTGGTCCCTTTGACCATGGCCTTGGGATCATGAAGGTAGGTCGTCAGAGTCGGCTCGTCCCATTTGACGCCGGACTTGCCGGCATCGATCATCGCCTGGGAGTAGGTGAAATCAGGGTGCGTGCCCGCCGTGCGCCCAATGACGCCATGCAATGACGGCCCGATCTTGTTCTTGTCCTCGTCCGCGATGTGGCAGACCTTGCATTTGACGAAGACCTTCTCACCCGCCGCGGCGTCCTGCGCCTGCGAGGGATGCGCGGTGAAGGCTGTTACGGACATGGCTGCAATAAATGCGATGGCGCGCATATGGCACTTCCTCCCTGGTCGTCATCCTTGCCTTTGACGATTTACGCAGCCGATCACGTCGGCTTGCGCCCCTAGATGGCAAGTACGGAATATCCGCACTACCGCAGTGGAATTGCGGCACCTACATACCACGGATTCCAGCCGGCGGATAGAAAAAGCCAGAGATTGCGAAGGTTTAGAGCGCGCGCTCAGCGGGTCGGCACACCGACGAGACAGCCACAACGAAAAAGGCCGCCCGAGGGCGGCCTTTCGCGATTGAACAAAGTGCGCCGGGTTATTCGGCGTCCTTGGCCGCCTTCTTCTTCGGCGCGGCCTTCTTCTTGGGCTCCTCGGCGTCGTCGCCGGCCTTGGCTTCACTTGCCTTGGCTTCGGCCTTCTTCGACGCGGCCTTCTTCGCCGGCTTCGCCTTGGTCGCGGTCTCGCCCTCTTCGTCGTCGGCCATCAGCTCTTCCTTGCTGACCTTGACGTCGGTGACCGAAATCTGGCCGAGCAGATGGTCGACCACCTTCTCCTCGAACATCGGCGCGCGCAGCGTGTTGAGCGCATCCGGATTGCTGCGGTAGAATTCGAAGGCTTCCTGCTGCTGGTTGGCCGGGAAGCGGCGAACCTGCTCGAACAGGCCGCGCTGCAGCTCCTCGTCCGAAACGGTGACGCCGGCCTTCTCGCCGATCTCGGCGAGCACCAGACCGAGGCGCACGCGGCGTTCGGCCAGGCGCATATATTCGGCGCGCGCCTCTTCCTCCGTCGTCTCCTCGTCGGCGAAAGTGCGGCCGGCGGCTTCCAGATCGCGGTTGACCTGGCTCCAGATGTTGTTGAACTCGGCCTCGACGAGCTTCGAGGGCGCCTCGAACGCGTAGGACGCGTCGAGTTGGTCGAGCAGCTGGCGCTTGACCTTCTGGCGCGTCATCGAGCCGAACTGGTTCTCGATCTGGCCGCGCACGATCTCGCGCAGGCGCTCCAGCGATTCCAGGCCAAGGTTCTTGGCGGTCTCGTCGTTGATCTCCAGTTCGCCGGGCTTCGCCACTTCCTTGACGGTGACGTCGAAGGTGGCTTCCTTGCCGGCCAGATGCGCTGCCTGGTAGTTCTCCGGGAAGGTGACGGTCACCTGCTTTTCGTCGCCGGCCTTGGCGCCGATCAGCTGGTCCTCGAAGCCCGGGATGAACTCCTTGGAGCCGAGCACCAGCGGCTGGTCGTTGCCGGCGCCGCCGGAGAACGCCTCGCCGCCGATCTTGCCGACATAGTCGATCGTCACGCGGTCGCCCTCGGCGGCCTTGCCGGTCTTCGGCTCATAGCTGCGCGCCGATTCGGCGATGCGCTTGACCTGGTCGTCGATTTCCGTGTCCGGCACGTCGAACACCTGGCGCGTCACCTTGATGTCGGAAAAGTCCTTGATCTCGATCGCCGGGATGATCTCGTAGTTGAGGCGGAACTCGAAATCGGCGCCGCCGGCCAGGATCTTCTCGGCCTCTTTCTCGTCCTCGGTCATGATCACTTCAGGCTGCATGGCGGCCTTCTCGCCGCGCCCCGAAATGATCGAACGGGTCGAATCGTTGAGGATCTCGTTGACCACTTCGGCCATGAACGACTTGCCGTAGACCTTGCGCAGGTGCTGCACCGGCACCTTGCCGGGACGGAAGCCGTTGATACGGACCTTGTTGCGGGCATCCGTCAGCCGCGCCATCAGCTTGGCTTCCATGTCACCGGCCGGCACGGTGATCTTGATCTCGCGCTTGAGACCGGAATTGAGCGTTTCGGTGACCTGCATCATAAAACCTTTGTTCTCACCCATGAGGCTGCCAGGCGGTTCATGCCGCTTACAGCCTGCCGGTATAATCTTGCCGGGAATGGCTTTTGGTACGGAAGCTGGCGGCTTGACCGCTAAAGCGGCTCAAATCCTTCCAAACTGCGTTCCAAGATGTGAATAAGTCTTTGTTTTTCCTACTTCTTATCACATTCTGCAGAAGCGGATCGTCGCGTCCCGTCACATTCGACACGCCTTTTGTCACAGGCCGGCCTAATTTTCAACCATCTTCGCATTGTGGCGAATGACAGCCATTTGGGCTGCGACATTGACAGAATGATGGCTACATGGGATTGCCGGGCGGCGCGGGTATGGCGGAACTGGTAGACGCACCAGATTTAGGTTCTGGCGAGCAATCGTGGGGGTTCGAGTCCCTCTACCCGCACCATCCGCTTCGGCTGACAGACCGAGGCGCCGCGGCTATGCCTCGAAGACCTTGCCGGTAAACCATTCGCTGAATCTCGCCAGTTCCGGCCCCAGCACGCGGTCATCCCTGACCGGCGGCACGATGGCCCTGATGTCGGCAACGAAGGGCCGAAGCGCCGGCGGCGCCTCGCGCCCGGTGACGTAAAGCGCCTGCGAGGCGATCATCGCCAGCATCGCCATCGCCGCGTCCAGGCAGCGGCCGGCGGCCGCCTCCTTCGTCCAGGCGAGGAACGCCGTCGTCGCGACATCGTCCTGGCCGGCGCCGGCAGATTCCGTGCCCGGGATGAAGGTGCGTTGCGCCGCAAGCTTCGCCTGTTCCAGATAGCCGGTGATCGCCATCGGCACGTAGCCGACATTGCCGTGGCCATCGCTGTCGGCCCAATGCCGGTCGGCCATCAGCAGATCGGGAAGCAGCGAGACCTTGCCGTTCAGCAGCTTTGAGGCATGGCGGTCGCAGAGCAGGCAGATGTCGGCCCAGATCGCCGCCAGATCGTCGAGCGCCGGCGTCGCCATCGCATTGTGATAACCGCCGGTGCTGATGCAGCGCCCGAGCGGATGCGCCTCGTCCGGCGGGACGTAGACCGGATTGTCCGAGATCGACGCCAGCGACACGGTCGCCGCCCGTTCTGCGCCGGACAGCGCGCGATGCGCCTGTCCCAGCACGCGCGGCACGATGCGGTAGCTGACGGGCGCCTGATAGTTGCGCCGCCCGTCGCCGGCGCCGACGAGAAACTCCCTCAGCCCTTGCAGCGCCGCCGCTTCCTGCTCGTCGCCCCAAAGCCCGTCGAGCGCGGCATCGTAATGCTCGAGCGGGGCGCGAAAGGCCTCGATCGACAGCGCGAACACCTTGTGCGCCATTTGAATGCGCCTACGCGCGGCGAGGGCGGCGTCGGCGACCAGCGCCGCCGCGCAGGGCGAGCCGTTGATCAGCGATCCCCGCTCCTTGACCTCCAGGTCGAAGCGCGTCGAAAGCGCGGCGAACAGCGGATAGAGGGCCAGGATCTCGCCGGCGCCGCCCTGGCCCTGCGACGGCACGATCGGCATTGGCCCGCCGTCTAGCATGGCGGCGACGGCTTCAGCGATGCGCGGCGAGGTGGCGGCGTTGCCCTCGATGAAATTGGTGAGGCGGGCAAGCACGATCGCCCTGACCACACGCTCCGGCAGCGGCTCGCCGAACGAAGTCGCGGCCGCGAACGCCTTGATGCGCGCGTGACGGTCCCGCTCGTCACGCTCGAGCTTACGGCTCGCCAGTTCGCCCATCGCGGTGGTGACGCCGTAGATGATCGGTGGCGGCTCGGATTCGATAAGTCGCAGGAACGAGGCGCGGCACGCGGCAATCCGCTGCATGGCCTTGTCGCTGATGCGCACCGGCTCCTTGCGCCAGGCGACACGAAAAACAGTGTCGAGGTTGATGTCGCCCCGCGCCGTCAGCTCAATCGTCATGCTTCACACAGTTCGGAGGGGATCATCAGGGTCACGCCGGGTGGCAATGCGGAGCTAGTAGAGCGGCTCCTCGAACAGCGTCTTGTCGCCGTCCATCAGCGCCTTGATCTGCGGGGTGCCGTCGGCGGCGATGGCGACACGGACGGCGAACGGCCGCACCCGCATGTCGTTCTGGATCGCCATGCCCTCGCCTTCCGGCAGATAGAAGCGCTC
Source organism: Mesorhizobium abyssinicae (assembly GCF_049887195.1). Taxonomy (NCBI): domain Bacteria; kingdom Pseudomonadati; phylum Pseudomonadota; class Alphaproteobacteria; order Hyphomicrobiales; family Phyllobacteriaceae; genus Mesorhizobium; species Mesorhizobium abyssinicae. The sequence continues at coordinate 294,798 of NZ_JARAKC010000004.1, read as the reverse complement.
GATGCCGTAGTCCGGAGTGATCGATGCGCCCTCTTCGCGCAGGCCCCAACCGTCGTTGATATGTCCGACGATATCGGCTTCGTCCGCGGCGGCCGGCGCTGGCGCGGCGCCAAACCAGGCCGTTGTCGGTTGCCAATAGCCGTCTGCGCCCTTTTTCAGCCGGACCACGATCGAGGTGTCGTCGCTCACGAGTTTGTCGGCCGGGATGTTGGCTATCAGCTTTACCGGGATGCGCGATATCTCGTAGCCCAGGAAAATATAGTCGCCGCGCAAGAGGTCGCGCGGATCGATTGGCTCGACCTTCAAAAGCACCTGCTTGCCGTCGCGCAGGATCGCCGCCCGCCCGGCGATGATCCAGCCGAGGAAGCCGATCTGGACGAGCGCCAGCAGCAGCGCCGAGATGATCAGTCTTTTGCCGGTCATCATGCAAGGGCTCCTTCGCTGCGCGGCGTGTTCATGCGCTTTTCGACGCGGATGATGACCAGCGCCATTGTGCCGAGCAGCAGCGCGGCGGCCAGGAAGAAGCCGGCGGTGCCGAGCATCGACTGCAGCATCACCACATAGATGATGGCGAGCTCGAAGGCGAAGCCGGCATAGGCGACCCAGCGCAGACCCCTGCTCTCGCGGCCGCCCAGCATGATCGCAGCGACGATGGCGGCGAGCGCCACCGCCGAGGCAATGGCGAAGGCGCCATTGTAGCTCGCCTCGTCGGCCAGTTCGAACTGGACCATCGCCATGCCGGTGAGGAAACCGATCAGCGCGTGCAGGGGCAGACGGCCGCCGAGTTGCACGATCCTGTCGACCGGCTCGGCGGCGAAGACCGCGGCTGCAAAAAGCAGCGCCGAAACGAGCGCCAGCGGAACCGACACCTGCAGCGTGTTGTGATCCATCGACAGCAGCACGAGATAGAACAGGACCGACAGGATGATCAGGTGCCGCGCCGCCTGGCTGCGGGTCCAGAACGAAATCGCGAACAGCACCAGCACAATGGCCGGGAAGAGATGGGGAAATTCCGAGCGCCGGAAAAAGCCGCCCCATTTGAGGAGCAGCCAGGCGTCGGCGATGCCGACGGAAACGACAGTGAGCGGGTTCGAGCGTAGCGCGACCGCTGCCAGCGCCGTGCCGGCGCCCCACGTGAGCAGCGCCGAGGCCTCGTCGCCGGTCAGATGATACATCTGGCCGATCAGCGCGATCGATCCGCCGAAGGCCGCCGCCGCCACGATCCACAGCGCCTCGCCTATGGCCGCGTGGTCGCGTGTCTTCAGCACCGCGCCCCCGACATAACCAGCCAGGATGGCGGTGAACAGCGCCGCGACGCGGACCAGGCGCGGAATGGCTTCCCAGTTGGCTGCGACGAAGATCAGGATCGCGGCGCCGAACAGCAGCGCCGCCATCATCGCCAGGATCGACCCGAAGCTCAGCGACTTGCGCTCGGTGGCCTCGATATCGCGCACCAGTGCCTCGGCCGTCGGCGCGTCGATCAGGCCGGTCTGCCGCCATCGGACGATGTCTGACCTGACCCGCGAAGCATAGCTCGCCATTTTCTTTCCCCCTGCCCTCGGTCTTTTATTCGGCCCACCCGGTCAAACCGTTGACGCTACGGCATTTTCCGATTCGGGTTTCTTTATGTCGAAGCCGTGAACGCGCGTTAATGTTGCATTGCACAATTTGCATTGCTGCCATGCGCCAATGGCACTTTTAAATCGATATGACCCCGCCTATTTTCTGTTCGTACACAAACGGAATGATCCGAACGAAAGACGAAACGAGCACTACCATGAACCTGATCCGCAACTACCGCAACTGGCGCCGCTACCGGGACACCGTCTCCGAGCTGAGCCGCCTGTCGAACCGTGAACTGACCGACCTCGGCATCAGCCGCAGCGACATCCACTACGTCGCTCGCAAGGCGGTCTAATCCTCTTCGGACCGCGAATGGTCCGAACCAGTTTTGAAGAAGAGAACGACAATGAACCTGATCCGCAACTATCGTAACTGGCGCGTTTATCGCGAGACGGTTACCGAGCTGGGTCGTCTGTCGAATCGCCAGCTCCATGATCTCGGCATCGTCCGTGACGAGATCAAGATGGTCGCCCGCAAGGCGGTCTAAGTACAAGAATTTCGCCAGGGTCGACCTCCTCCCCGACCCTGACGGATACGGCCAACCCTTACCTCCTCCCAAGGGTTGACCACTGAAACGGCGCCCGCCGGACCTCCTCCCCCGGCGGGCGTTGTTCCCGAAGCGAACGCAGTTCGTCTTCGAAGCGAACATAGTTCGTCTTCCAAAGGTTTCGCCCCTTTTCAAACGGCGAAAGGAATTTCGTCAGAGCCGACCTCCTCCCCGGCGATGACGAATACGGTCGATCTTCACCTCCTCCCGAGGATCGACCCCCAAAACGACACCCGCCGGACCTCCTCCCCCGGCGGGTGTTGTGTTTCTGAGGCCGGCTTTGCCGCCCTTCGGCCCGCCATCGGCCCTTTCCAGTCCTTCGCGCCGATTGCAATCGCGGCGACAAGCGATTATTCCGGCGCCCATGAGCAAAAATCCCGTTCACGTCATCGGCGGCGGCCTCGCCGGCTCCGAAGCCGCCTGGCAGATCGCTGAGGCCGGCGTTCCGGTCGTGCTGCATGAGATGCGGCCCGTCCGCGGCACCGATGCGCACAAGACCGATGGTCTTGCCGAGCTCGTCTGCTCCAACTCCTTCCGTTCCGACGATGCCGAAACCAACGCGGTCGGCCTGCTCCATGCCGAGATGCGGCTTGCCGGTTCGCTGATCATGAGCGCCGGAGACGCGAACCAGGTTCCGGCCGGCGGCGCGCTCGCCGTCGACCGCGACGGGTTTTCCGACGCGGTGACCCGAAAGATCGAGGCGCATCCGCTGATCAGCATCCAGCGCGAGGAGGTCCCGGGCCTGCCGCCGGCCGACTGGGACCAGGCGATCATCGCCACCGGCCCGCTGACCGCGCCCTCGCTTGCCCAGTCGATCGCGGAAGCCACAGGCGCCGATGCGCTCGCCTTCTTCGATGCGATCGCGCCAATCGTGCATTTCGACACGATCAACATGAACACCTGCTGGTTCCAGTCGCGCTACGACAAGGTCGGCCCCGGCGGCACCGGCAAGGACTACATCAACTGCCCGATGGACAAGGAGCAGTATCTCGCCTTCGTGCAGGCGCTGGTCGACGGCCAGAAGACCGAGTTCAAAGAATGGGAAGGCACGCCCTATTTCGACGGTTGCCTGCCGATCGAGGTGATGGCCGAGCGCGGCGTCGAGACGCTGCGCCACGGACCGATGAAGCCAATGGGGCTGACCAACGTCCACAATCCATCGGTGAAGGCGTACGCCGTCGTCCAGCTGCGCCAGGACAATGCACTGGGCACGCTCTACAATATGGTCGGCTTCCAGACCAAACTGAAGCATGCCGAGCAGGTGCGCGTGTTCCGCACCATTCCGGGCTTGGAAAACGCCGACTTTGCCCGCCTCGGCGGCCTGCACCGCAACACCTACATCAACTCGCCGACACTGCTCGATGCCTCGCTGCAGTTGAAGTCGCGGCCGGGCCTGCGCTTTGCCGGCCAGATCACCGGCTGCGAGGGCTATGTCGAGAGTGCCGCGATCGGCCTGCTCGCCGGCCGTTTCGCCGCTGCCGAAAGGCTCGGCCATCAGGCCGCGCCGCCGCCACTCACCACCGCCTTCGGCGCGCTGCTCAACCACATTACCGGCGGCCACATCGTCTCCGACGACGAGCCCGGTAAACGCTCCTTCCAGCCGATGAACGTCAATTTCGGGCTGTTCCCACCGGTCGAGGCACCGAAGTCCGACGGCAAGCGGCTGCGCGGCAAGGACAAGATCGTCGCCAAGCGGCGCGCCATCACGGGGCGCGCGCTGGCCGATTGCCGCCAATGGCTGGGCCTGCCGGCGCAGGCAGAGGCGGCGGAATAACAGGCGCCGGTTGGCCTAAGGCGCAAAGTGGGATATTATCCTACTTCATGCCTTTTGGAGCAATCCCGTGGAAGCCGCCGAAAAACTCTCCGTCACCGTCACGCCTGCCATGGCGCGCATGATCCGCGAAAAGGTCGAGGACGGATCCTTCGGCTCGGCGAGCGAAGTGATCCGCGCCGCGCTTCGCGCCTTTCAGCGCGAAGAAGAGGAGCATGCAGAACGCATGGCGTCGATCCGGGCGCGGGTGAAGGCTTCGCTTGAGGACACGAGACCCGCGGTTCCGCTCGAAGAGGCAATCGAAAGAGTAAGAGGCCGGATTTCACGATTGGCACGAGACAAAGATGATTCAGCGTCTCGCCGTCGTTCTTAGGGAAGAGGCAATATCCGACCTCGAAGCCATTGCCGCCTATGTCCTTGATAGTAGCCGCAGCGAAACTACCGCCAACGGTTTTATCGATCGGATCAAGGAGCGTTGCCTGAGCATCGGTAACGCCCCTCGTGGTGGCCGGTCGCGCGACGACATCGTGCCGGGACTGCGAACTGTCCCATTCGAACATTCCGCCGTCATCGCCTACGTGATCGAGGACGATTTCGTCCACATCGTCAGGATTTTCTACGGCGGCCGCGACTATGAAACGCTGATGCGCGGCGACGAACCGTCCTAACTACTCCGCAGGCACGGCTGGCGCCGCAGGCAAGCCCGGCTTGCCCGCCTCGCCCGGATTTCGCCTGACATAGGCTGTTTTCAGCGTCTCCGACGTCTCGCGCGAGCCGTCGTGGCTCCAGCCGGGCGGCTGGATGAGGTAGTTCAGGCGCTGGCGCAGCGTCAGTCCCGGCATCAGCGCGTCCTTGAACATGCCGATCCATTCGTGGAAGGCCACTTTCAGCGGGTTGAAGGTGCCGATGTTCTTGACGATGCCGTAGCGCGGCCGGTCCTCCTCCAACTCCTCGACGAACGTGCCGAACATGCGGTCCCAGATGATCAGCGTGCCGGCATAATTGGCATCGAGATAGCGCGGATTGGTAGCGTGGTGGACGCGGTGATGCGAGGGCGTGTTGAAGATGAACTCGAACCAGCCCCACATCTTGCCGATCGCCTCGGTGTGGATCCAGAACTGCCAGACTAGGTTGAAGCCAAAGGTGAAGGCGATCACCGCCGGATGGAAGCCGAGCAGCACCAGCGGCGCCTGCAGCACGAACATGAAGGTGAACAGCCCGGTCCAGCTCTGCCTCAGCGCCGTCGAGAGATTGTAGTGCTGGCTGGAGTGGTGGTTGACATGCTCGGCCCACACCCAGCGCACCCGGTGCGCGATGCGGTGGTAGACATAGTAGCGCAGATCGTCGAGCAGGAAGGCGGCGAGGAACACCCAGACCGACAGGCCGAGATTAAAGAAGCGGAACTGCCAAAGCCAAAGCAGCGCCCAGTAGGACACAACACCGAGCAGCAGCCCGGCAACGACGTTGCCGGTGCCCATCATCAGGCTGGTCAGCGTGTCGCGCGTCTCGAACGATCCCCTGGCGCGGCCGGTGCGCACCAGCCACAATTCGATCAGGATGGCGGCGACGAAGAACGGGATGGCCAGTTGGGTGACCTGCGGAAAATTGTAGTCGTCCATCACGCGGCCTCCCCGGTCCGATCATCGTCCTGCAATGCAGCCGCCACAGCTTTGGCGTCGGCCTCATCGGCAAAGGCGAACCGGCCGCCCTGCCAGGTGAAGTCGTTTGGCCTGATGGAGATCGAAAGCGGATCGTCGACGGTCAGGGCCAGGATGTCGCGCGGCGTGACGATGCGCGTCAGGAAGCAATCGCCGATGCTGCTGACGATACCGGCGCGCGCCGGCCCGAGGTCGAGGAATGCCGCCCGGCGGTCCGCCGTCAGACGCACCGCCGCCGGCTTCTCATCGGGAAAATCCTCGGCAAAACGCTGCAGCGCCTGATCCGTGCCGGCAAGCGTCGCGGTCGTGGTGCCGCCAGTGAAATGCACGGCAGCGACCGACAGCGCGATGCCGAACACGACAAGGGCGACCAGCACGGGCAGGCTCATGGAATGGCATCTCCTCCGGCGGCTTGCGCTTCTTCGACGCGAGTCCGACCGGCAGAACACCTAGCACGATTGACGTTTACGTCAAATGGCCGGCCAGCCTTTCGAGGCGCGACGCAGCAGCAGCCAGTGCCGGCCCAAAGCCGAAAGCCGCGCAGCGCCATCGAGCGGCGAGCGCCCTTCCATCTTGCCGAGATAGGCGCGCGTCAGCACCAGCGGCAGGAAGGCCGGGCGCAGTGAAGCCGGCAGCGCGGCGGCGCCGCGCTCGAAAGCATTGAGATGCTCGCGCGCCAGCGCGATCATCGCCGCCACCGCGCGCTGCGCGCCGGGGCCGCCGTCCGCTTTGACGAACTCTTCCGATGACGAGCCAGCCGCCGCAAGGATATCCGCCGGCACGAAGCATTGGCCGCGTCGACGATGCAGCGGCAACAGCAGCAGAAGGCCCGTGATCGCCTGGGCGCAGCCCGCCCTCCCAGCCAATTCGGCGAAGCGCGGCGCCTCCTGGGGATCGAGCACCATTGCCGCAAGCTGTATGAGCGCAGCGGCGGTCTCGCCGCAATAGCCTTCGAGGTCGGTGCGCGACGGCATCGCGTCGTCATAGAGATCGAAGATGCGCGCTTCGAGCATGTTGTCGAAGGCTGGCTTCGGCAGGCGGTTGGCCGCTATCGTTGCCCTCAGCGCATCGGCGATCGGATGGCCGGTCTCCGCATCGTTCTCTGCCGCGATGACATCGCGCCACCATTGCAGCCGTACCTCGCCGGGCAACGGCTCGTGGATACGGTCGCGAACGGACGCGATCTCTGCATTGAAGGCATAGAGGGAAAACAGCGCGTCGCGCTTGTCGGCGGGCGCGTAGAGCGCGCTGAGATAACGGTCATGGTCGGAAGCGCGCACCGCATCCATGACGATGTTGGCGGTATCGGCCACGTCAGTCGACGGCAATCAGCGCCGCGGCCACGGCGCGGTCTTCGGCGAGCAGGACATTGTAGGTCCGCACCGCCGCGCCGGTCGACATCGGATCGGCGGCGATGCCGGCTTCCTTCAATGCCGCGCGCAGCGCGGCAGGCAGCGGCCGCAGATCCTTGCCGGTGCCGACCAGCACGATCTCGACCTTGCCGGCCTCGGCGAGCAGCTTGCTGAAGTCCGCCACCGTCAACGCCACCGGATCGGCCGGCTCCCAGCCATGGATGCCGGACGGCAGGCAGAGCAGCGAGCCGCGATGCGACATATCGGCGAAGCGGAAGCCGCCATTGCCATAGGCCTCGATCGGCGCCCGGCCGGGGAAATGCGCCTCGCGGATGACGATGCCCTTGGCCACGGCCGCGGCGTCAGGTCGCCACGGCCTTGCCGTTCACCGGCTTCTCCTCGTCGGCGGCCGTGGCCTGCGGCCGCAACTTGAACAGGATCAGCAGCGGCGCGGCGATGAAGATCGACGAATAGGTGCCGAACACCACGCCGAACAGCATCGCCATCGTGAACGAACGGATCACCTCGCCGCCGAACAGCACCAGCGCGAGCAGCGCCAGGATCGTCGTCACCGAGGTCAGCGTCGTTCTCGACAGCGTCTCGTTGATGGCGTTGTTCAACAGCTGCGGCAGCGGCATCTTCTTGTATTTCCGCAGATCCTCGCGGACGCGGTCGTAGACGACGATGGTGTCGTTCAGCGAGTAGCCGATGATGGTCAGGATCGCCGCCAGCGACGACTGGTTGAATTCCAGTCCGGTGATGACGAAGAAGCCGATGGTCATCACCACGTCGTGCACGGTCGCGATGATGGCGCCGACCGCGAACTGCCATTCGAAGCGGAACCAGACATAGACCAGGATGCCGAGCAGCGCGATCAGCATGGCGATCGTGCCCTGCTTGGCGAGTTCGCCCGAAACCGTCGGTCCCACCACTTCGACGCGGCGGAAATCATACTGGTCCTGCAGCTCGCCACGTACCTTGTCGATGACGGTCTGCTCGGCGTTCTCGCCACCATCCTGGGTGCCGACGCGGATCAGCACGTCGTTCGGCTCGCCGAACTGCTGCACCTGCACTTCGCCGATGTTGAGTTCCGTCAGCCTGCCGCGGATGTCGGCGAGATCGGCATTGCCGCTCTTGGACTGCACCTCGATCAGCGAGCCGCCCTTGAAGTCGATGCCGTAGTTGATGTCGACGGTCATGAACAGCACGACCGACAGGATCGACAGCAGGCTGGAGAGCGCGAAGGTCCAGCGGCGGATGCCCATGAACGGGATCTTCGTGCCGGGCGGGATGAAGGTCACCGGCGCGCGCGGCAGTTCCTTCGGCCGCGCGCGGCGCAGCCAGATCGACACCAGCAGGCGGGTGAAGGTGAAGGCGGTGAAGACCGTGGTCAGGATGCCGATGGCATAGGTGATGGCAAAGCCCTTCACCGGCCCGGTGCCGAGATAGAACAGCACCACGGTCGCGATCAGCGACGTCACGTTGGAATCGACGATGGTCGCCAACGCCTTGGTAAAGCCGGTGTCGATCGCCTGGATGACCGAGCGGCCGGCCCGCCGCTCCTCGCGGATGCGCTCATAGATCAGAACGTTGGAGTCCACCGCCATGCCGATGGTGAGCACGATACCCGCGATACCAGGCAAGGTCAGCGTCGCGCCAAGCAGCGACAACAGCCCGACGATCATCGCCACATGCACCGCAAGCGCGATGTTGGCCAGGAAGCCGAGGAAGCCGTAGGCGACGAACATGAAGGCGACGACGAGGATCGAGCCGATGATGCCGGCGACCTTGCCGGCATGGATGGAGTCCTGCCCCAGGCCCGGACCCACCGTGCGCTCCTCGATCACGGTCAGCGTCGCCGGCAGGGCGCCGGCGCGCAGCAGCACGGCGAGGTCGTTGGCGCTCTGGGCGGTGAAATTGCCGGAGATCTGGCCGGTGCCGCCGAGGATCGGCTCGCGGATCTGCGGCGCCGAGATCACCTGGTTGTCGAGGATGATGGCAAACAGCTTGCCGACATTCTGCGCCGTCGCCTGGCCGAAGCGGGTCGCGCCCTTGGAATCGAAGCGGAAGGAAACGACCGGCTCGTTGTTCTGCGAATTGTAGGTCGCCTGCGCATCGACGAGGTTCTCGCCCGACACGATGACGCGGTTCTCGATCAGATAGGGTACCGGCGGATCGTCCTGCGAATAGAGGATCGAGGAGCCTGCCGGCGGACGGCCGTTGAGCGCGTCCTGGACCGGCATCGACTGGTCGACCATCTGGAACGTCAGCTTGGCGGTCTGGCCGAGGATTTCCTTCAGCCTTTGCGGATCCTGCAGGCCGGGCACCTGGACCAGGATGCGGTCGTCGCCCTGCCGCTGCACGATCGGCTCGGTCGTGCCGAGCTCGTTGACGCGCCGCTCGACGACCTCGATCGACTGCGTCAGCGCCGTCGAGGTGCGGTATTTGATGCCGGCGTCGGTCACCGTGAACTTGAGCAGGCCGGGCTCGGAATCGTCCAGCGTCATCTCCTGGACGGATCCGCCGGTGAAGAGACCCGCCGCCACCGGGTCGGTCAGCGGCTTCAGCACCTTCTTGGCGGCGTCAAGCTGGCTGGGATCGGTGATGCGGACCTGCACCGTGCGGCCCGACCCGGAAAGGCCGGTGTAATTGATCTTGGGGTTGGCGTCGCGCAGCAGCGTCCTGATCTCGTCGCGCGAGGTCTCCAGCCGATCCTTGATCAGGTCGTTCTGGTTCATCTGAAGCAGGATGTGCGAACCGCCCTGCAGGTCGAGGCCGAGCGTCATCTGCCGCTTCGGCACCCAGCTGGGCAATTGCGCCAACGTGCTGGCGGGGAAGAGATTGGGCGCGGCGAGGACCACGGTGGCGGCCACGGCCAGCCAGATCAGGATCATCTTCAGGCGCGAAAAATAGAGCATTCGTTCTTATCCGTTCAGGCGTACAAGCGGCAGCGTTCCGCCTTCAATTCGGTTATTTCTTGGCGTTCTGGTTCGCCACCGGCTCGCCCTTGACGCGCACGTCCGAGATCGTCGAGCGCAGCGCCGTCACCTTGGTGCCGCCGCCGAGGTCGATCTCCAGTTCGTGGTCGTCGATCACCTTGGTCACCTTGCCGACGAAACCGCCGCCGGTCACGACCGTATCGCCACGCCGCACTGCCGAGAGCATTTCCTGGCGCTTCTTCAGCTGCGCGCGCTGCGGCCGGATGATCAGAAAATACATGATCACGAAAATCAGGACAAACGGCAAAATGCTGATGAACATGTCTGGCGAGGCGCCGACGCCCTGGGCGTATGCCGGTGTAACGAACATCAAGAAACTCCTGAATGGTGAAAAACCGCCACAAGGCGGCCCCGCGAAATTTGGCCGGAATATAGTCGGTAAAGTTGCCAATGCAACTGCGCCGCCGGGCGAATCCGCTGCTTTTCCGGCCGCTTGGCGCGTGTTAGAGCATGATCGCCGAATGCCGGGTGCGGTCTGCGGAAAAGATCATGCTCCGGCAAAAGGTTGGAAGCGGTTCTTATCCCGCCGCGAAAGAGCGGATTCCCGCCTGCCCGATCCCGAACGCCAGATCAAAAGACAAGACATGACCGACAGCACCCTCGACGCCCTGAACCAAAAGCTCGACCGCCTGATCGAAGCGGTCACCCGGCTTGCCCCGCCGCCGGTGCCGCAAACAGACCTTGCCGGGGCCGATTGCTTCGTCTGGCAGGCCGATCCCGGCTATCTGGAGCCGGTGCGCAAGGTCAACCGCGTCGACATCGGGCTGATCCGCGGCGTCGATCGCGTCCGAGACATCCTTGTCGACAACACCGAGCGCTTCGCCTCGGGCTTTGCCGCCAACAACGTGCTGTTGTGGGGTGCGCGCGGCATGGGCAAATCGTCGCTGGTCAAGGCGGTGCACGCCGCGGTCAATGCCTCCGACCAGCTCGATCGGCCGCTCAAGCTGATCGAGATCCACCGCGAGGACATCGACACGCTGCCGAAGCTGATGGGATTGCTCAAGGCCGCCCCCTTCCGCTTCATCCTGTTTTGCGACGACCTCTCCTTCGACCATGACGACACGTCCTACAAGTCGCTGAAGGCGGCACTGGAAGGCGGCGTCGAAGGCCGTCCGACCAATGTCATCTTCTACGCCACCTCGAACCGGCGGCATCTGTTGCCGCGCGACATGATCGACAATGAGCGCTCGACCGCCATCAATCCCTCTGAAGCGGTCGAGGAGAAGGTCTCGCTGTCCGACCGTTTCGGCCTCTGGCTCGGCTTCCACAAATGCTCGCAGGACGAATATCTCGACATGATCGACGGCTACGTCCGCCATCACGGCCTGGCCATCGACCCCGAGACGCTGCGCGCCGAGGCGCTGGAATGGGCGACGACGCGCGGCAGCCGCTCCGGCCGCGTCGCCTGGCAGTTCACACAGGATCTGGCGGGACGTCTCGGCAAGCCGCTGACGGACTGATAGCTGTCATCCGAAAGCAGGCGCACATCAGGCCGGCTGACGTTACGACCAAGCGCAGCGCTTGTTCTTTATTTGTTCCGATCGTTGTGTCATCTTCCTTCGGTGACTCGAAGCCCGAAGGAGAACGCATTGGATAGCAAGGGCGCGGCGTTTCGCAGGCTTCATCAGGAACCAGGTACGTTCATCATTCCCAATCCCTGGGACATAGGCACGGCACGGATTCTGGCGGCCATGGGTTTTCGGGCCCTCGCCACCACCAGTGCCGGCATGGCGTTCTCCCTTGGCGTCGCCGAAGGACAGGTCTCGCGAGAAGATACGCTAAGTCACTGTCGGTCCATCGTGGCAGCAACGCCACTGCCCGTCTCCGCCGATCTCGAAAAGGGCTTCGGTGACAGTCCGCAAAGTGCTGCCGAGACGATCGAGGCCGCGGCCGGCATCGGCCTGGCCGGATGTTCTCTCGAAGACCATACCGGCAGGCATGACGATCCGATCTATGAATTCGCGCTGGCGGTCGAGCGGATCGAGGCGGCCGCACAGGCGCGCCGCGCCCTGCCGGATGATTTCGTCCTGACGGCGCGCTGCGAGAACTTCCTGTGGGGCCGCCCCGATCTGGATGACACCATCAGAAGGCTGCAGGCTTTCGAGAAGGCCGGCGCCGATGTGCTCTATGCGCCCGGCCTCCACGACCTCGGCATGATCCGCACCGTCTGTGGCGCCGTGACGAAACCGGTCAATGTCGTCATGGGCATGCCCGGCGCCACGTTTGGCGTGGCCGAATTGGCGGATGCTGGCGTCAAGCGGATCAGCGTCGGCTCGGCGCTGGCGCGGCTTGCCTATGGCACATTCGTCCACGCCGCGCGGGAGATCAAATCCGCGGGCACCTTCCGGTTTTCCAAGGAAGCGATGGGCTTCGCGGAACTGGAAGGCTTCTTCACCGGATCAACGCAAGCTTGAGTTCGCGACCGTCTGCCGCGGCGCTGGACGTTTGCCCAAGCGGTGCCGGCAGCGACTGAAAAAGCCCGCCCCTTGCGGAGCGGGCTGAGCCGGCGGGCTGGACTGGAGGTCTCAGACGGCCCGCAATTGTTCTTCTTCTATTCGAGATAGCCCGACGGATCGACCGGGGCGGAGTTCTTGCGCACCTCGAAGTGCAGCTTCGGCGAGTCGGTGGTGCCGCTCATGCCCGACAGCGCGATCTCCTGGCCGCGCTTGACCTTCTGGCCGCGCTGGACCTCGATCGAGCTGGCGTGGCCGTAGACGGTGACCAGCCCGTTCTCGTGCCGCACCAGAACGGTGTTGCCGAACTCCTTCAGCCCGTCGCCGGCATAGATGACGACGCCGTTCTCTGCAGCCTTGACCGGCGTGCCCTCCGGGACCGCAATGTCGACGCCGTCCTTGCCGCCGCCAAAATTGGAGATCACGCGGCCGCGCACCGGCCAGCGCATCTTGCCGATGCCGGTGGCATCCGGCGCCACCGCGTCGTCGTCCTCGGCCTGCTGGATGACCTTGGCGTCCTTCTTCGGCGGCGTGTAGGAGGCGAGCGTCTCGGTCGGCTTGGCCGCCGGCTGCGTGGTGGCCGTCGTCACCGGATCGACCTTGACCGGCTTCGCGGCGGCGACAGTCGCCGTGCCGCCGGCCGGAACCTTCAGCGTCTGGCCGATCTTGAGCAGGCCGTCCTGCATGCCGTTCGCCTGCTTCAGCGCCACGACGCCGACACCGGTCTTCCTGGCGATGGACGACAGCGAGTCGCCCTGCTGGACCGTGTAGGTACCGCCGGCGCCAGCGCGCTTGGCGGAGGCGACCTGCGTCGCGGGCTTGGCGTCCTTCGATCCGCTGGCGGCGGCAGAAGCATCGACCGGCGCGGCCGACTTGCCATCTTTGAGCTTGGGCTGCTGCGGCAGCACGGCGACCTTCTCGGGCGCGCTGGCGGGTTTCGGCGCATTCGCGGGCTTGGTGTCGGCGAGTTTCTGCGCCGGCTCCTTGCTCGAATAGGCATAGGCGGGAATGACCAGCTTCTGGCCTGTCTTCAGGCCCTTGGTCGCACTCAGACCGTTGACCTTCATGATCACGTCGGCCGGCACCTTGTAGCGCTGCGCCAGGCCGGAGATGGTCTCGCCGTCCCGGACCACGATCTCGGTGGCGTGCGGCGTGCCGGCGGCCGCCATCTTCGAGTCGGGCTGCGCCTCCTTGAACGGCTTCGCCGCCGGGGCGACGGTGCCGGTGGTCGTCCTGTCGACATGCGTGGCGGGCGGCGCCAGGACCGGGGCCGAAGCGGTGCGCATCGGCTTCGCGGCGGGCGCCTGGGCCGGCTGTGACACCGGCGGCGGCAGCTGCTGCACGGAAACCGGCTCCAGGCTGGAGCGGCTCACCGACTGGGTGTGGCTGCCATCGACCGGCGCCGGCGCCATCGCGGTGTCGCCCGGATAGGGTTGGGCGGCGTCCTGTTTATCGATGATGGCGCGCTGATTGTTGGTCGAGGAGGTGAAGACGTCGTCGACACCGTTGAAGCGGGCGACCTGGGAGCTGCACCCCGCGGCGGCGCCTGCAATCATGAGGACGGCGCAGCCACGCGCCAGATTGCGTCCGTTTGCCTTCAAAACACTGAATTGCATCGCACTAACCCGCACAGACCCGGTACAAACTGGTCATGATTAAAGCGCGTTAATGTTACTGGCCGGTTAACCCCTTAGAATCCGGCGAAAATTTTCTTAAAATATTCGAAGAGTGTCAGATGACGGCGGCGACGCTGCGCAGGATCGGCTGCAGCCTGACGATACCGATGTCCTCGCGCTCGAAGCGGCTGCCGACTTTGGTGAGCTTTGCCAGCACCTGCTCGCCCTCCTCCGGGCCGATCGGCGCGATGACCACACCGCCGCTCGACAACTGGTCGAGCAGGAAACGCGGCAGGTTGTCGAAGGCCGCCCAGGCAACGATGCGGTCGAACGGCCCTTCATTCGGCAATCCGTTGGAGCCATCCGCCTGGCGGACGATGACATTGCCGATGCCGAGCGCCTCGAAGCGCTGTTTGGCCTGCTCGGTCAGCGTCTTGTAACGGTCGATGGTGACGATGCGCGACGCCAGCCGCGACATCACCGCCGCCGTGTAGCCAGTCCCGGTGCCGATCTCCAGCACGCGGTTGCCGGGCTCGATGCCAAGCGCCGCGAGCACCGCGGCCTGCAGGTCGGCGCCCTCGATCGCCTCGCCGCATTCGATCGGCAGCATGCCGTCCGACCAGGCGAGCGAATGGAACTGTCCGGACAGGAAGCCACGGCGCGGCGTCGCCTCGAAGGCGGCAATCAGCGGCTTCGGCGCCGACCCCCGGCCGCGCAGGCGCAGCAGGAAGGCGGCAAAACCTTCGCGGTCGTCGACTGAAATCGGCTGGTTCATGCGAGCGCCTTGGTCAGTTGGTCGCGAATTTCATGAGCTGTAAGGTCGAGCTGCAGCGGCGTCACCGACACCAGTCGGTTGCGCATGGCATGGAGATCGGTGCCCTTCTTGCCTTCGACCGGCTCGCGGCCGAAGCGCAGCCAGTAATAAGGCAGGCCGCGCCCGTCGCGGCGCTCGTCCACCCACAGGCTGTGCACCAGCTTGCCCTGCGAGGTTACGACGGTGCCCTCGATCTCGTCGGGCGCGCAATTCGGAAAATTGACGTTGAGCAGCACGCCGTCCGGCAGCGGCATCGCCACCAGCTTTTTCAGCAGCGCCGGCGCCAGCGCCTCGGTCGTCTCGTAGGGAACGACGCGGTCCTCGCCGGCATAGGAATAGGCCTGGCTGACCGCGATCGAGCGCACGCCGAGCAGCGCGCCCTCCATGGCGCCTGCGACGGTGCCTGAATAGGTGACGTCGTCGGCGATGTTGGCGCCGGAATTGACGCCGGACAGGATGAGGTCGGGCATGCCCGGCAGGATCTTCTTGACACCCATGATGACGCAATCGGTCGGCGTGCCGCGCACGGCGTAGTGCTTGTCGCCGATCTTGCGCAGCCGCAGCGGCTCGGAGATCGACAGCGAATGCGCGTAGCCGGATTGATCCTGCTCCGGCGCCACCACCCAGACGTCGTCCGACAGCGTGCGCGCGATGCGTTCGAGCGACGCCAGGCCCTCGGCATGGATGCCGTCGTCATTGGTCAAGAGAATGCGCATTACTTCGATTCGATCTTGGTCAGACCACCCATGTAAGGCCGAAGCGCTTCAGGAATGGTTACGCTGCCATCCTCATTCTGGTAGTTTTCGATGACGGCGATGAGAGCGCGGCCGACAGCGGTGCCCGAACCGTTCAGCGTGTGGACGAAACGGTTGCCCTTGCCGTCCTTGTCCTTGTAGCGGGCATCCATGCGTCGTGCTTGGAAGTCGCCGCAGACCGAGCAGGACGAGATTTCGCGATAGGCGTTCTGGCCGGGCAGCCAGACCTCGATGTCATAGGTCTTGCGCGCGCCGAAGCCCATGTCGCCGGTGCACAGCGTCACCGTGCGGAACGGCAGCTCCAGCCGCTTCAGCACTTCCTCGGCGCAGGCCGTCATCCGTTCGTGCTCGGCGATCGAGCTTTCCTGGTCGGTGATCGAGACCAGTTCCACCTTGTAGAACTGGTGCTGGCGCAGCATGCCGCGGGTGTCGCGCCCGGCCGAGCCCGCTTCCGAGCGGAAGCACGGCGTCAGCGCCGTGTAGCGCAGCGGCAGCTTTTCATGCGCGGTGATTTCTTCGCGCACCAGGTTGGTGAGCGGCACCTCGGCGGTCGGGATCAAGCCCAGCCTGCCGTCGCCATGCGGCGTGAAAAACAGGTCGAGCTCGAACTTCGGCAATTGGTTGGTGCCGAAAAGCACATCGTCCTTGACCATCAGCGGCGGGATGATTTCCTCATAGCCATGCTCGGTCGTGTGCAGATCGAGCATGAACTGGCCGAGCGCGCGCTCCATCCGCGCCAGCTGGCTCTTAAGCACCGTGAAGCGCGAGCCTGACAGCCTTGCCGCCCGCTCGAAATCCATCATGCCCAGCGCTTCGCCGACTTCGAAGTGCTCCTTCACCCAGTTCGGGCGCGCAGGCACCTCGCCGACAATCCGCTTCACCACATTGTCGTGCTCGTCCTTGCCGACCGGAACCTCATCCAGCGGCACGTTGGGCAGCACCGCCAGCGCATCGTTCAGCGCTTTGTCGAGCTCGCGCTCGCGCGCCTCGCCGTTCTGGATGAAGGCCTTGATCTCACCGACTTCGGCCTTGAGCTTCTCGGCCAGGGCTGCATCGCCCGAACGCATGGCGTTGCCGATCTCCTTCGAGGCGGCGTTGCGGCGTTCCTGCTTGACCTGCAGTTCGGTCAGATGCTCGCGCCGCGCCTCGTCGCTGGCGATCAGGCCATCGACGGTGGACTGCGCCTCGGCCGCCGACCACGAGCGCTTGACCAGCGCCTCGGCAAGGGCCTTCGGGTTGTCGCGAATCCATTTGATGTCAAGCATGGTCTGAACGCTCCTGAGCTAAGGCTCGAGGGCGTAAACCGCATCCACGATCGATGCAAGATGGGCCGGGCGGCGGTTACCGTTTTCCGCCGCCGCCGCGTTACGATGCCGCCGGCGCCGAGGGCTCGTCGGGCGTCTTGTCGGCCACGGTCTCGTCTGCCTCCTGCTTCTCGCGCGCCAGACGGTCCCGCTCCTGGCTGCGTTCGATCAGCCGGGCCGACCAGATGGCGACCTCGTAGAGCAGGATGGTCGGGATGGCCAGGCCGATCTGGCTCATCGGATCTGGCGGCGTCAGCACAGCGGCAACGACGAAGGCGATGACGATCGCCCATTTGCGCTTCTCGGCCAGCGCCTTCGACGACAGCATGCCGACCCTGGTCATCAGGCTGGTCACCACCGGCAGCTGGAACACCAGGCCGAAGGAGAAGATCAGCGTCATGATCAGGCTGAGATATTCCGAGACTTTCGGCAGCAGCGATATCTGCACCTGGTCGTTGGTGCCGGTCTGCTGCATGGCGAGGAAGAACCACATCACCATCGGCGTGAAGAAGAAATAGACCAGCGAGGCGCCCATCAGGAACAGGATCGGCGAGGCGATCAGGAACGGCAGGAAGGCGTTGCGCTCGTTCTTGTAGAGGCCGGGCGCGATGAATTTGTAGATCTGCGTGGCGATCAGCGGGAAGGCGATGACCATGCCGCCGAACATGGCGAGCTTGACCTGCGTGAAGAAGAACTCCTGCGGCGCCGTATAGATCAGCTCGACCTTGTGCGGGTCGAGCCCGGCCCACTGCGTCGCCCATTTGAACGGCACGACCAGGAGGTTGAACAGCCGCTTGGCGAAGAAGAAGCAGACGAGGAAAGCGACGAAGAAGCCGCCCAGCGACCAGATCAGCCGCCGGCGCAGCTCGATCAGATGCTCGATCAATGGCGCCGACGATTTCTCGATTTCGTCTCGTTCCTGATCCGTGACGCTCACTTGGCGGCTCCCGCCGTCTTCTTAGGCGCGGGCTTCGTCGCCGGCGCGGACTTCGTCGCCGGCGCCGTCTTCTTGGGCGAGGGCTTCGCCGTCGCCGGCTTCGTCACTGGCGCCGCCTTCACTTCAGACTTATTCGCCGCCTTGCTAGCTGCCGGCTTCGATGTCTTTGCTGGTGCGGCTGGCTTGGCGGCTTTCACTGGCGTCGGCTTTGCCTGCGCCTTTGCAGCCTTCGCCACGGTTGCGGGTGCCTTGGCAGTCTTCGCCGCGGCCGGCTTCTTGGCGTCCACCTTCTGCGGCGCCGCCGTTGCAGCGGCAACTGCCGGCGCCACAACGGCATCGTCGGTCATCGCCGGGAAGATGGGCGCCGCCGGCGTCGCTTCCGGTGCCTCGACGCCAGGCAATACCGTCGCGCCGTTCTTCAGCGGCTCGCTGGCCTGCGGCGTCGAAGCGGCCGGCGTGGCCGGATCGACGGCAGGCTTCGGCTTCATCGCGGCATCGACGCCGGAGCGGACATCGGCCGCCGCCTGTTCGAACGGATTGAGCTGCTTGCGGATCTCGGCGACCGGGCTGAGGCCCCTGAGCTCGTCCACCGACTTCTTGACGTCGTCGAGTTCGGCTTCCTTCAGCGCCTCGTTGAACTGCTTCTGGAAGTCGCCGGCCATGGCGCGCAGCTTTGCCGTCGTGCGGCCGAAGGTGCGCAGCATATTGGGCAAATCCTTCGGCCCGACGACCACGATCATGACGACCGCGATCACCAGCATCTCGGTCCAGCCGACTTCAAACATGGCAATCTGTTCCGACTAGAACCTCGGGCTCAGCTCTTGCTGGCCTTTTCCTTCACCGTCGAAACGGTCTCGTCCGCGCGATGCTCGACGGTGCGCTTGTCGTCGGCGGTGTCGTCGTCGGCCATGCCCTTCTTGAAGCTCTTGATGCCCTTGGCCATGTCGCCCATCAGCTCCGGAATCTTGCCGCGGCCGAACACCAGCAGCACGATCACCAGGACGATCATCCAGTGCCAAATCGAAAACGAACCCATAGCTACTCTCTCTCGAATGTTTTCCCTGGCGATGATCTATGCGCTTTCGCGTTGGGATTCAAACACAACCGCGACAAAGTTTATGACAGCGCGGCGGATGTCACGCATTTTCGGTAATGCCGCCCGCTACCAATCGGCGCATCTACCCTCGCAACGCTGCTTTTGACAGCGGCAGGCGGGTCAATCTTCCGTGACGCGCGGCGTCAGAAGACCGAGTTCCTCGAGGTCGATGTCGGTCAATGCATCCTCGTCCTCGGCCAGCGCGTCAGGGTCGGCCGGCGGCAGCGGCACCGAGAAATTCGACGGCATGCGGGTCGAAAGCAGCCCGGCGCCTTTCAGTTCCTCCATGCCTGGAAGATCACGGATCTCCTCCAGCGCGAAATGGTCGAGGAAGGCGTCCGTCGTACCGTAGGTGACGGGGCGGCCGGGCGTGCGGCGACGGCCGCGCATCCTGATCCATTCCGTCTCCATCAGCGTGTCGAGCGTGCCCTTCGAGGTTTCGACGCCCCTGATGTCCTCGATCTCGGCACGCGTCACCGGCTGGTGGTAGGCGATGATCGCCAGAACCTCGAGCGCCGCGCGGGACAGCTTCCTTTGCTGGACTGTGTCGCGGCTCATCAGGAACGCCAGGTCGCCGGCGGTGCGGAAGGCCCAGGCATCGCCGACACGCACCAGATTGACGCCGCGCCTGGCATAGATCTGCTGCAGGTCGGCCATCGCAGCGGCGATGTTGATGCCGTCGGGCAGACGCGCGGCAAGCTGCTTTTCGCTGACCGGCTCGGCGCTGGCGAAGACGATCGCCTCGGCCATGCGCACGGCTTCCGCCAGAGCGAGCCGCTCGGCCGGATTCTCGACCGAAGCCTGCTCGACCGCAGTTTCCTCGGCCTCGTCCTCGACCTTGAACGGAATGACCGAAGCGTTGGCGCGTTCGCTCATGCTACCACCTCGACTGCCTTTATGCCTTGGGCGCGGCCGCGCAGATAGATCGGCGCGAACACCTGCTCCTGCCGCAAGTCCAATTTGCCTTCACGCACCAGTTCGAGCGTCGCGGCAAAGGAGCTGGCGACCGCCGTGCGCCGCTCTTCCGGAGCGGCGAGATACTCGATCAGGAAACTGTCCAGCGCCGTCCAGTCGCTGAGCGTGCCGACCAGCCTGTTCAGGATGTCGCGCGCATCCTTGAGCGACCACACGCCACGCCTGGCGATCGTCACATTGTTGATCGCCTGCTTCTGGCGCTGCTGCGCATAGGCGGTGAGCAGATCGTAGAGCGAGGCGGAGTACGCGTTGCGCTTCTCGATGATGACCATTTCCGGCATGCCGCGCGCGAACACGTCGCGGCCGAGCCGGTTGCGGTTGACCAGCCTGGCGGATGCATCGCGCATCGCCTCCAGCCGCTTCAGCCGGAACTGCAGCACCGCAGCCAGTTCCTCGCCGCTCTCGCCCTCTTCGCCCGGCTGCTTCGGGATCAGAAGCTTCGACTTCAGGAAGGCCAACCACGCCGCCATCACCAGATAGTCGGCGGCAAGCTCCAGCCTCAGCGCCCTCACCTGCTCGACGAAGGTCAGATACTGCTCGGCCAGCGCTAGGATCGATATGCGCGCCAGATCGACCTTCTGGTTGCGCGCCAGATGCAGGAGCAGATCGAGCGGCCCCTCGAAGCCGGCGACGTCGACGACCAGCGACGGATCGCCGGTGACGCGCGAATCGTCGTTCTCGGCCCACAGACGGTCCATCGGTGCGGCCTTCGCGGCCTTGCTGTCCAATGTTTCCGCCACTGCCCCTGTCTCTTTCCTCTGTCAGGCCACCGCGTCGAAATAGGTGGCAAACTCGGCGCGTATCTCGGTCTCGTTCGCGCGGTCGCGATCCTTTATATAGGTCAGCGCCCGCTCGGCGCGCTCGAGCGGCTTGCCGGTAAGCGCCGTGGTGCGTGACGCAATGCCCGACATTTCCTCGAAAACCCCGTTGCAGTGAAGGACCAGATCGCAGCCCGCCGCAAGGATCGCCGCCGCCTTTGCCGGGAAATCCCCAGAAAGTGCCTTCATCGAGGTGTCGTCGCTCATCAACAGCCCGTCGAAGCCGATCTCGCCGCGGATAATGTCGTTGACCACCTTTGCCGAGGTCGTCGCCGGGCTGTTCGGATCGACGGCGCTGTAGACGACATGCGCCGTCATCGCCATCGGCAATTGGTTGAGCGCCTTGAACGGAGCGAAATCATGGCTGCGCAGCTCGCTGAGCGGCGTATCGACGGTCGGCAGTTCGAAATGCGTGTCGGCGAAGGCCCGCCCGTGCCCCGGAATGTGCTTCATCACCGGCAGCACGCCGCCCGACATCAGTCCCTCGGCGGCGGCGCGGCCAAGCTCGATGACGGGGCCCGGCTCCTTGCCGTAGGCGCGCGCGCCGATGACGTCGCTGGCGCCTTCCACCGGCACGTCGAGCACCGGCAGGCAATCGGCGGTGATGCCATGGCGAAGCAGGTCGAAGGCATGCAGCCGCGCCATCAGCCATGCGGCGCGGCGGCCAGCCTCGCGGTCGTTGCGCCACAGCGCGCCGAGCGCGCCGCCCGCGGGATAGTTCGGCGCCAATGGCGGCCGCAGGCGTTGCACCCGGCCGCCTTCCTGGTCGATGAACACCGGCGCGTCCGCGCGCCCGACGGCGTCGCGCATCGAGGCGACCAGATCGCGGATCTGCTCGGTCTCGCCGACATTGCGGGCAAACAGGATGAACCCCCACGGCCGTTCGCCGCGATAGAAGCGGATTTCCTCGGGGGTGAGCGATTTCCCGGCGCAGCCGAGGATCATGGATTTTGATTCGGTCATGCGTGGAAGCTTAGGGCTTCGCGCGGACAAAGGGAATCTCCCCGCCCAACATGCGGCTGAAGGCCCGATCCCGGTCTACAAAAAACCGGCGCGGCCCTGCGGCCGCGCCGGTTTGGCTGATTGCGACCAGGCTCAGCGCGACACGAAGCAGTTGCCGCCGGCCGCCTTGTAGCTGGTGCACAGGGCGATCGCGTCGTTGCGCGACTGCGCCGGCACGCGGACGCGGTAGAAGGTGCCCTTGCCCGCGATCTCGGCCTTGACGATGTTGGCGGTGCGACCCGACAGCACGCTGCCGTAGCGGCGCTGCAGGTCCTGGTAGGTGGACTGCGCGCTTTCAACCGTCGGCTGCGAGGCGATCTGCATCGACCACGAACCGCCGCCCGCCGCTGCCGCGCTCGGCGATATCGAGGCGACCTGGTCGGGCTTCACCTCGCCGACGACGTCGACCGGCTGGTCGGACGGACGCTGCGGCGCCACCGGAACAGTGGCCGGCGTGTCGGCCGACTGGCTGTGGGTGGTCTGCGTCTTGGCTTCAGCCTTGGCCTCGGGCTTCGGCGCCGCCGGCTTGAGCGGCTGAGCGGCATCGGACTGGTCGGCGCTGGCGACCTGGTCGGTCGGCTGATCGCTTGCCTGATCGGTCGCCGGCGCCACGGTGCCGGTCTGCTCGGCACCGGCCTGCGCCGCGGGGGCGACATGCTGGGGCGCCGGATCGGCCGGTTCGGCGGCAGCGACCTGCGGAGCAGCCTCGGGTGCAGGATCCTCGCGCGCAACCAGCGAGCCATCGGGCTTGACCATCATGGTCCTGACCTTGCGCGGCGCGACGGCGACGACTTCCGGGTTGGTCCCTTTGTCGGCTTCCTGCAGGACCTGGGCTATGCGATCCTCGGATTTCGGCGCCGGCGCCGCATCCGCGCCTGCCTGCGCATCCACGCCCGGCATCGCGGTCGCGGCGGCATTGCCCACATCGTCCATGCCCGGCGCAGCATCGGCGGGCGAAAGATCGACGACGCGGCTCTCCGGCTCCTTGGCTTTCACATCGACCGGCTCTTCGGTGTTGGTGACCAGCTTTTCCTGCACCGGCTCGGCCGGCTTGGTACCCTTGACCACCGCGTCATAGACCTTGTTGTCCTGGTTCGGCACCACCGTGCCGCCCGGATTCTCCGGCTTGACCTTGATCGGCGCGTTGTCGGCCTTGACGATAACCGGCGCCTCGCTGCCGCCCTTGCCGCCAAACGACAAGGCAAAGGCGCCAAGACCACCGGCCAGGGCCACGGCGCCGACGACGGCGGCGATCAGCACGCCACGGCCGCGCGGCCTGGCGGCCTCACGCTCGGCAAGGCCCGGCACCGCCATCTCCTGGTCCAGTTCGGGGTCGTAGTCGAGCTCATCGACCGCGAAATCGTCGGCCTGCGCGAGCGGCCGGCTGCCCGGCAGATCGTCAATATCGAAGCCGCCCGTCGCGGCGGCCTGGGAAACCGGCGCTGAGGCAGCCGGCATTTCAGCCGGCTTCGCCGCCGCATAGGCGCGCGCGTCGCCGTGATCGTGGCCCGGCTTGAACCCGGCGCCGTAGCTGTCGTCCTCATAGGCGGCGGCGCGTGCGGGCGCAGGCGCCACATCGACCGCGTTCATGTCGTTCAGCAGGCCGGCGAACTCGGCGTCGAGATCGTCAAAAGCTGGCGCCGCCGGCCTTTCTTCCTCGAAGTTGAGCTCGGGAATATCGAGATCGTCGGCAAGCGCCACTACGCGCTCCGGCACGTCGATGGTTTCGACGTCGGGCATCTCGTCATAGGCTTGCGGCTGGTCCTGCGGCGCGGGCTCCGGCTCGGCATAGACCGGAGCCTCCTCCACGACCGGCTCCTGCCGGTATGACGGCTCGGCCGAGACCGGCGCCGCCGATGCCGTCGGCTGGGCCGAGAACGTCGCTTGCGCGGCCGCTGCGACCGGTGTCACGCGGCTCCAGGAACGCGCCGGCTCAGGCGGTGCCGAGCGCAGCCAGTCCTGCGAAGGGGAAGCCGACGCCACGGGATGGCTCGGCTCCTGATCGCCCCCGATACCCCTGGCAAAGGCGGCATCGAACGCGTCGTCGTCGAAATCAATGTCGGCGGAGGGCGCTGCATCCTCGCCGGACGCTGGCTCCTGCCCGTCGAGATTCCAATCGAGGTCATCAGCCAGCTGTTGGGGAGCGGGAGTCTCGATCACCGGCTGACGGACGGGCTCGGCTTCCCTGGCGACGGGAACCGGCCGCGCGCTCATGGCGCCGAGGAGAGCGTTGAGTTCGTCCTCGAGGCTCCGCTCTTCGGCGGCGGGCTTCGGCGGCTCGACCGCGACGACGGCGGGCGCAATCGGAGCGATTTCCTCGGCAGCGGCTTCGGCTGTCGGCTGTTGATC
The DNA here is from genome assembly GCF_049887195.1 of Mesorhizobium abyssinicae. Classification (NCBI taxonomy): domain Bacteria; kingdom Pseudomonadati; phylum Pseudomonadota; class Alphaproteobacteria; order Hyphomicrobiales; family Phyllobacteriaceae; genus Mesorhizobium; species Mesorhizobium abyssinicae. Next base: position 270,729 of record NZ_JARAKC010000004.1, on the reverse strand, counting down.
CTCGGCGGTCGGCGCATCGTCGATATCAAGCTCGAAATTGTCGTCGAATTCGGGAGCATCGTCATTGGCATCGGTGACGTAAGCGGCCTCGGCAGGCGCTTCGGCAGCCACCGGCTCGTCGACCGGCGCGTGATCGATTTCGAATTCGTCCTCAAAAGCCCGCAGATCGGCATCGTCAGCGGCATAGGCGGCCTCGGCGAGGGCTTCGACGGCCGGCATCTCATCGGCTTCAGCCGGCTCTTCGGCCTGCGTGGCTTCAGCCGGCTCTTCGGCCTGCGCTTCGAAATCCGTGTCGACATCGGCCATCGCCTCGTCGAAATGACCGGAAAAGTCCTCCTCGGGGATCGCCTGGTCGGCAGCCGCCTGCACAGGCGCTGCATATTCGGCAGCAACGGCCGGCGCGGCATGATCCTCCGCAGGGCCATGTCCGTCTAGCGTCAGCTCGTCCTCGAGCGACAGAGAAACCGAATGTTCGAGATCGTCATCGAAAGCGGCTTCGGCCACTGGCGCGGCAGCTTCGACGACGTTGTGGTCGACCGCCTCCACCGCCTCATTGGCGCCCGGGAATTCGCGATCGAGCGACGCGGCAAGCTCGTCGTCCATCGGCAGATCGTCATCGAGCGGCGAGACGTCTTCGAGCGAACTGGCGACCGCCTGGCCGAAATCATCGTCGAAGGCCGCTTCGAATTGCGACTCCGCTTCGACCTGGAGCTCCGCATCGGCCTGCGGCTCGGCGGCCGCTTGCGCCGGGGCGCCGAAGTGATGGTCCGCGATATCGTCGAACACGAAGTCCTGGTCGAGCGACGCCGCAAGCTCGTCGTCCAGCGCAACGGAGGCTGCGGTTTCGAAAGCCGGCTCTGGCGGCTGCGCGACGGCGGCACTTTCCTCGGCGCCGAACTCGCCCATCAGCTCCTTCTCGAGGTCGATGTCGAAATCGCTGCCCGCGGCAGGCTGATTGGCGGGCGCAGCCTTCTGGACAGGCACCTGCGGCTTTACCGGCTGGCGCGGGTCGAAACCCATGATCCTGGTCAGTTCCGCAAACGGATCGTCGTCAGCGATGTCGTTGTGATCGGCTACTTTCAGCGGGGTTCTGTCTGCCATTATTGTTCCCGAACTCGCACACAGTCGGACGCCATGGACGTCGCGCAGGGTTGGCCCTTACCAGCGCAATGTGGGCAAAAGGTGACAGGCTTTTTAGTCAAACCTAACGCATCTCGGTGGGCGCTTCGGCCCCAATCAGCGTCAGGCCGGACGTCAAAACGTCCGAAACAGCCTGCACCAGCCCCAGTCTGGCATACGTCAATTGTCGGTCGTTAACCTTAACAAAACGTAAGTCAGGATTATCCGTCCCCCGGTTCCAGTGCCCATGGAAGCTGGAAGCCAGATCGTAGAGGTAGAATGCCAGCCTGTGCGGCTCCAATGCAAGGGCCGCGGACTCAATCAGCCTTGGATATTCAGCCAGCTTCCGGATCAGGCCGATTTCGCCCTCGTCGGAGAGCGAAGCCACCGACGCCGTCAGCCGATTGCGGTCGAAATTGGCCTCGCCCAACTGCTCGCTCGCCTGCCGGAACACCGAGTGGCAGCGCGCCGAGGCGTATTGCACGTAGAACACCGGATTGTCCTTCGACTGCTCGGTCACCTTGGCGAAGTCGAAATCGAGCGGCGCGTCGTTCTTGCGGTAAAGCATCATGAAGCGGATCGGGTCGCGGCCAACCTCTTCGACGACCTCGCGCAGCGTGACGAAATCGCCGGACCGTTTCGACATGCGGACCGGCTCGCCGTCGCGGAACAGCTTGACCAACTGGCAGAGCAGGACGGTGAGCTTCACCTCGTCGCCGGCGACCGCGCGCGCCAGCGCCTCAAGCCGCTTGACGTAGCCGCCATGGTCGGCTCCCAGCACATAGATCAGGTCGACGAAGCCGCGGTCGACCTTGTCCTTGAGATAGGCGACATCGGCGGCGAAATAGGTGAAGGAGCCGTCCGACTTGACCAGCGCCCGGTCCATGTCGTCGCCGACGGCGGTCGAGCGGAACAAGGTCTGCTCGCGATCTTCCCAGTCGTCCGGCTTCTCGCCCTTGGGCGGCGGCAGCTTGCCCTTGTAGATATGCCCCTTCAGCGTCAGGTCGGCGATTGCCGAGCGGATCTTCCTGGCATTGTCGGCATGCAGCGTGCGCTCGGAGAAGAACACGTCGTGGTGCACGTTGAGCAGCGCCAGATCCTCGCGGATCATCGCCATCATGGCATCGATGGTGCGGTTCTTGACGATGGCGAGCGCCTCGTCTTCCGGCATCTGCAAAAGCTTGCCGCCAAACTCCTTTACCAGCGCCTGGCCGACCGGAATGAGATAGTCGCCCGGATAGAGCCCGGCGGGTATCTCGCCGATCGCCTCGCCGAGCGCCTCGCGATAGCGCAGCAGAGCCGAGCGGCCGAGCACGTCGATCTGCGAGCCGGCGTCGTTGATGACATATTCCTTGGTCACGTCGTAGCCGGCGAAGGCCATCAGATTGGCGAGCGTGTCGCCCACCACCGCGCCCCGGCAATGGCCGACATGCATCGGGCCGGTCGGGTTGGCCGAAACATATTCGACATTGGCCTTGCGGCCGCCGCCGATGGTCGAGCGGCCATAGTTGCGGCCCTCGCCGAGCAGCGCCGCCAGGTGCGCCTGCCAGAACCCATCATGCAGCCTGAGATTGACGAAGCCCGGACCGGCGACATCGGCCGCCGCGACGTCGGCGTCGCCACGCAACGCCTCGGCCAGCCTTTCGGCAAGCGCGCGCGGGTTCTGCCCGGTCGGCTTGGCAAGCACCATCGCGGCGTTGGTGGCGAGATCGCCATGGCTGGCATCGCGCGGCGGCTCGACGGCGATGCGCGACAGGTCGAGCGGCGCGCCATCCTTGTCTTTCAGGTCAAGCGCTTCTACGGCTTTTATGACTCGCGCGTTGAAATCGGCGAAGATGTTCATTGGGTCTGGCTCTGGCGGCTGTGCTAGGGAATCCGGCTCGTTGGCCGGCAAAATCGCGCTCGCCCTAGCTCAAATCGGGCGTGTGGTCAAACAAGCGACGGTGTTCCTTCAGGGCGTAGGTATCGGTCATGCCCGCCAGGAAATCAGCGACGCTGCGCGCCTTGATGCGATCCTGCGCCCTATCGAGGCCTTCGCGCCAGCCGTCGGGCATGGCGCGCGGATCGGCGAAATAGGCATCGAACAGATCCCTGACGATCCCTTCGGCGTCGGCACGCACGCGCATGACCTCGCTGTGCCGGTAAAGATGCTTGTAGAGGAAAGCCTTCAATTCCTTCTCGGTCGCGGCCATGCCGGCGGAGAAGGTCACCATCGTCTCGCCCGCCGCCCGCACGTCGTCGGCGCTTGCCGGCTTCAGGCGCTCGAGATTGGCGTGGGTGGAGGCAATCACGTCCTCGACCATCATGGTGATCTGGCGGCGCATCAGTTCATGGCCGGTGCGCACGGCGTCGAGCGCCGGATAGCGCTCCCGCACGCTCGCCAGGATCGAGCCCGGCAAGGTGACGTCCTCCAGCATGTCCAGCGTCAGGAAGCCAGACCGCAGACCGTCATCGATGTCATGGGTGTTGTAGGCGATGTCGTCGGCGATCGCCGCGCACTGCGCCTCGATGCCGGCAAACCGGTCGAGTTCGAGATCATGCAGCTCCGAATAGTCGCGGATCGCCTGCGGCACGGGGCCCTTCAGCCCCTGCCCTTTGGCATCCACCAGCGGCCCATTGTGCTTGACCAGCCCCTCCAGCGTTTCCCAGGTCAGGTTCAGCCCGTCGAACTCGGCATAACGCCGTTCCAGCCGCGTCACCACGCGCAGCGACTGTGCATTGTGGTCGAAGCCACCCCAGGCAGCCATCTTCTCATTCAACGCCTCCTCGCCGGTATGGCCGAAGGGCGTGTGGCCGAAGTCGTGCACCAGCGCCACGGCTTCGGCCAGATCCTCGTCGCCGCGCAGCGCCCGCGCCAGAGCGCGCGCAATCTGCGCCACCTCGATCGAATGCGTCAGCCTGGTGCGGTAGTGGTCGCCCTCATGCGCGACGAACACCTGCGTCTTGTGCTTCAGGCGGCGGAAGGCGGTCGAATGGATGATGCGGTCGCGGTCGCGCTGGAACGGCGTGCGGGTCGGGCTTTCGGCCTCCTCGAACAGCCGGCCGCGCGAGCGCGCGGGATCGCTGGCATAGGCGGCGCGCGGCCGGTAGCCGAACCCTATGTCGCCGAGAGCATCCTTGCCCTGCCGCACGTCCATTCACCCACCAGTTGACTTGGCCCCGCCCGCTTCATACCTATCATATGAAACCGAAAGCAAGGTGACGCCATGGGCGCCGATGCCAAGACTGCCATGAAGGTCGAGATGACCGACGCCGCCGCCAAGCGGATCGCCAGGATTGTGTCCGGCGAGCCGGGCAAGACGGCGCTGCGCGTCTCGGTCGAAGGCGGCGGCTGCTCCGGCTTTTCCTACAAGTTCGACCTCGTCGACACGCGCAACGACGACGACGTCGCCATCGAGAAGGACGGCGCCACCGTGCTGATCGACGACCTGTCGCTGGTCTATATGGGCGGCTCGGTGATCGACTTCGTCGACGACCTGATGGGCCAGTCGTTCCAGATCAGGAACCCCAATGCCGTCGCCTCCTGTGGCTGCGGCACCAGTTTTTCTGTTTAGCTGAAATCGGATGCCTGCCGTCGGCGCGGTTCGTCAGGTCGCGCTCTCGGCCGGCCGCGATCTCGACGTCACGCTCGCCTTCTGGCGTGACGTGCTCGGCATGCGCGTGCATGCGCGCTACGATCCGCCGGGCATCGCCTTCATCATGGCCGGCGATGTGCGCCTGTTCTTCACCGACGGCGTGCCGGCAGGCATCGTCTATCTCGACATTACCGGCCTCGAAGCCTTCCATGCGCAGGCGAAGGCCGCGGGCATTCCCTTCACCGCGCCGCCGGCACTCGTCCATCGCGACACCGAAGGCCAGTTCGGTCCGGCGGGGGAAAGCGAGTGGATGGCCTTCCTAAAGGACCCGGCAGGCAATACGATCGGCCTCGTCGAACGCCTCCCGTCCGAAGATCCCAAGGGCAATCCATGAAAATCGTCACCTGGAACATCAACGGCGTTCGCGCCCGCATCGGCAACCTCACCCACTGGCTGACCGAAAGCGCGCCCGACATCGTCTGCCTGCAGGAGATCAAATCGGTCGACGAACAGTTCCCGCGCGCCGAGGTCGAGGCGCTCGGCTACAATGTCGAGACCCATGGCCAGAAGGGCTTCAACGGCGTCGCCCTCCTGTCCAAGCTGCGCTTCGACGAAGTTATCAAGGGCCTGCCCGGCGATGACGAGGACGAGCAGGCGCGCTTCATCGAGGGCGTGTTCTCGACCGACAGGGGCGCGCTGCGCGTCGCCTCGCTCTATCTGCCGAACGGCAATCCGATCGATGACGAGAAGAAGTTCTCCTACAAGCTGTCGTGGATGGCGCGGCTGGAGAAGTGGGCGCAGGAGCGGCTGCGGCTCGAGGAGGCGCTGGTGCTGGCCGGCGACTACAACGTCATCCCCGAAGCCGCCGACGCCCGGTTCCCGGAGAACTGGCTGCGCGACGCGCTGTTCCAGCCGCAGACGCGGCAGGCCTTCCGCCGGCTGAAGAACCTCGGCTTCACCGAAGCGGTGCGCGCCGTCACCGATTCGTCCGATGTCTACACGTTCTGGGACTATCAGGCCGGCGCCTGGCAGAAGAACAACGGCATCCGCATCGACCACTTGCTTTTGTCGCCCGAAGCCGCCAACCGTTTTTCCTCGGCCTCGGTCGAAAAGCATGTCCGCGCCTGGGAGAAGCCATCGGACCATGTGCCGGTGGCGATCGAGCTGGCGCTGCAGCCCGCCTGAGGGCTACTCACGCAAATCTCCGCAAAACCCTGATATCGCCACAAATTGCGCGTTTGATGCGACTTGCTGCGGGGGTTCGATGGCGATCCGGTTTGTTCTTTGCTCGGCTGGCCTTGTGTTGGCGTTGATCGCGCCGGCAACGGTGCTTGCCGCCCAGGCATGCCTTGCCAACGGCAAATCGTTCAAGATTGGTGAGACCGCCTGCCTGACGATTGCCGGCGAAAGCCACCTTGCCCGCTGCGACATGGTGCTCAACAACACCTCGTGGACCAAGATCCATGACGACTGCCCGGGCACGACCCCGCCGGTCATGACCACGCCGATCTCGACGCCCGCGCCAAGCATGGTGCCGACGGAACCGACCGAGAACTGATTTACCTGGAGTGACTTGGCAGCGGCGCGGCTTACTGGTCGCCGCCCCCCTTCGTCAGGATGTCGTCGGCGAGCGAGATGGCCGTGCGGCGGTCGGCTTCGCCGGCGGCGGCGAAGGCCTCTTCCTGCATGCTGCGGATCCACGGCTGGTCGGCCGGTGCAGCACGTTCGAGTGCGGCCGTCATCATCGCCAGGCCGCGCACCACCTTGCCGCTCTGGAACAGGAGGTTGCCGAGCGTCGCCTGCGCGCCGGCATGGCCCTTCTCGGCCGCCAGTTGGAGCCAGCGCCCGGCCTGCTTGACGCTTGCCTTGACGCCGCCCTCGCCTTTCAGGAACATCTGCCCGATCTCGAACTGGGCGTTCGGATTGCGGTAGTTGGCGGCGGCGCGCATGTAGTATTCCTGCGCGGCCACCTCGTTCTCGGTGACCGGGCTGCCGGGTATGCCCTTGCGCAGATAGTCGCCGAGCGCCACCAGCGCGTCGGAGACATAGCTCTCCTCCGGCGATCCCGGCTCGACGTCCTGATCGACGATCTCCGAGAAGAACTTGAAGGCCGCGTAGTCGTCGCGCGCCACGCCGTCGCCTTCGGCATACATGCGCGCAAGCTTCCAGGTGGCGCCGATCTGGCCGTTCTCGGCGGCATATTTGTAGGCCTCGACCGCCTGGTCCTTGTGGCCGTTCTTGTAGGCGGAAAAGCCGAACTGGAATACCGCCCACGGGCTGGACTGCGGCTTCACGCCGGTCTTGTCGTCGAACACCTTGTCGTCGAAGGCCACGGCCTGGCCCACGGCGCCGAAGGTCGCGCCAAAAGTGGCGAACACGACCAGTGCCGAAAAGACAGACGACCTCAACACCTCAGATATCCGCATAGCAATGTGTTTCTTTCGCACCGCCCGGATGGGTCACCGCGCCGTCGCGGGCCGATCCGACCGTCTGCGCATATTTCCAGATCGCGCCCGACTGATAGTCGGTCTTGCGCGCCTTCCACGTCTTCTTCCTCGCCGCCAGTTCGGCGTCGGACAGCGCCACCTCGATCGTGCCGTTGACCGCATCGATCGAGATCACGTCACCGTCCCTGATGAGCCCGATCGGGCCGCCGACAGCCGCCTCCGGCCCGACATGGCCGATGCAGAAGCCGCGCGTCGCGCCCGAGAACCGTCCGTCGGTGATCAGCGCCACCTTGCCACCCATGCCCTGGCCGTAGAGAGCCGCCGTCGTCGACAGCATTTCCCGCATGCCCGGACCGCCGCGCGGACCCTCGTAGCGGATGACGAGAACCTCGCCCTCCTTGTAATTGCGCTGCGTGACCGCTTCGAAGCACTCCTCTTCCGAATCGAAGCAACGCGCCGGACCCGAGAATTTCAGTTCCGACATGCCCGCGACCTTTACGATCGCGCCTTCGGGGGCAAGGTTGCCCTTCAAACCCACGACACCGCCTGTCTTGGTGATTGGCCGGTTGGCGGGACGGACCACATCCTGGCTGTCATTCCAGGCAACATGCTGCATGTTTTCGGCCAAAGTACGGCCGGTCACCGTCATGCAATCGCCGTGCAGATAGCCATGGTCGAGCAGCGTCTTCATCAGCAGCGGAATGCCGCCGGCCTCGAACATGTCCTTGGCGACATATTTGCCGCCGGGCTTGAGATCGGCGATGTAAGGCGTCTTCTCGAAGATCGCGGCGACGTCGAAGAGGTCGAACTTGATCCCGGCCTCATGCGCGATCGCCGGCAGGTGCAGCGCGGCATTGGTCGAGCCGCCGGTGGCGGACACCACGGTCGCGGCGTTCTCCAGCGACTTCAGCGTGACGATGTCGCGGGGCCGGATGTTCTTTGCGATCAGCTCCACGACCTTTTCGCCGGAGGCGTAGTTGAAGCGGTCGCGCATCTCGTAGGGTGCCGGCGCGCCGCAGGAATAGGGCAGCGCCAGGCCGATCGCCTCGGCGACGGTGGCCATCGTATTGGCGGTGAACTGGGCACCGCAGGAGCCGGCCGACGGACAGGCGGCCTGCTCGATCTCGAGCAGCTCTTCATCGCTGATCGTGCCGACCGAATGCTGGCCGACCGCCTCGAAGACGTCCTGCACGGTGATCTGCCGGCCGCGATAGCTGCCGGGAAGGATCGAGCCGCCATAGATGAAGATAGACGGCACGTTGAGGCGCACCATGGCCATCATCATGCCGGGCAGCGACTTGTCGCAACCGGCAAGACCGACCAGCGCGTCGTAGCAATGGCCGCGCATGGTGAGTTCGACGGAATCGGCGATCACCTCGCGCGACACCAGCGACGATTTCATGCCCTGGTGGCCCATGGCGATGCCGTCGGTGACGGTGATGGTGCAGAATTCGCGCGGCGTGCCGTTGGCGGCAGCGACCCCCTTCTTCACCACCTGCGCCTGGCGCATCAGCGAAATGTTGCAAGGTGCCGCCTCGTTCCAGCAGCTGGCGACGCCGACCAAAGGCTGCGCGATCTCGGCCGCCGACAATCCCATGGCGTAGAGGTACGAGCGATGCGGCGCGCGCGCCGGACCGACGGTCACGTAGCGGCTGGGCAGCTTGGCCTTGGAGATAACTCTGGCGTCCATACTCGTCCTTGCCGCGGGCGGTGCGGCCTGCCCCATCGCCGAGCCTTTTGGCGCGTGTCCCGAGACCATTCGAGGTGCGCCGGGTTTATGGCGGGAAATGGGCAATCCCCCTGGCCGGAACTGTAGCGCTGGGGTTGTTCATAAAGTGTTGCTAAAACATCACAATTGTGGAGGGGCGGCAATTGTGCGGCTTATCTGCAACGCAGGCAGCTACGGGCGTGGTCAGTTACTGTCTAGGCAACGAAAAAGGCCGGGCATTGCCCGGCCCTTTAGTCGAATTTTCAGATACTTAGAACTTGATCTTGACGCCGCCCGAGATCGCCGTGACCAGATCGTTGCCGAAGTCGTAGCTGGCGTCGGTGCCCGCCACATAGCCGTTCTCACCGGCCAGCGTGCCCGAATGGCCGCTGGTCATGACACCGATCGCGCCGGCCAGACGAACCTCGATGTTCGGCTTTGGCGTGTAGGCAACGCCGCCGCCCAATGTCCAGGTATCGGTCTGCGAGCCGTAGCCATGCGAAGTGCCGCGATCCCAGGAAAGCTGACCGGCTGCGGCCCACTCATCGTTGAACTTGTGGCCGATGCCACCCGTTACCGTCCAGCCATCCCGATACATCAGGTCAAGTGAGGTCACTTGTCCCGGACCATTCGTGAAGCAAAGTGCAGCTGGAGCCAAGGTCGGGCAAATCGGAACACTTTGCAGCACGCTCCAGTTCACCCACTTGATCGACCCGAAAGCCAGCCAGCCGGGCGCGATGCCCGACTGCAGTTTCAGTTCCAGCGAATCCGGCATCGACTGCGTTGGCGAGTAGATCGCCGTAGAACCCAGGGGAGTCGTCAGCGAACCAGAGATGTTGTCGAGCTTGACCTGCGAATTATAGACAAGGCTAGCACGCAACGCGATGTCCGGAATTTCGTATGCGAGCCCGGCTCGCCAGCCCCAACCGCTGCTCGACAGATCGACACGTCCGGTCGCTATAGGGAACAGCGACACCAGCCCTTCCTTGAAGCCATACACTTCCTGATAAAAGACGCCGCCAATGAAACGGAGTTGGCCTTTTCCGGCATCCATCTTATAGGAACAGGTGGCCGCGTAGTTGTCGCTCTTGATATCGGTTTCGATATTGGAGATCGCGCCGTTCCACATGCCAGGTGCTACATGTGCGCCCCAAGGCTGCGAATAGTCGACCATACAGTCCACGCCTTGCACAACCTGGACCTTGGCTCCGATCCGCGGGACCCAGTATGGCTCCGCTCCATCGGCCGTGGTACCCAGGCCGAGATCGGCCCCACCAGGACCGCGCGCATTCTTGTATTTGCGGTCGGGCATCACATAGGTCGCTTCGGCCTCAGTGGCGAACGGTGCCGGATCGAACAGGAGATCGATGTCGTAGCCGCCCCGCTCCAGGCCGCCAGCACGCGCCGGATGCATCGCAGATCCGATCAGAGCCAGCGAAAAGCACCCCGCCCCCAGCAGTGCTTTCAAACGCAAATTGTTCATGGATGTCCTCCCCGAAATACTAGTGGATCAAGCTAGAACCAATTCGGGTTAACGGCGCAACAATGAATTCAGGAGGCGTACATGTACACCTTGGTTGGCCGCCTTTCGGGCGGACCGGCCTATGCCGCCGCCTAGCCGAAAAATGGCTTTGCCGGGGCAACTCGGCGGAAAAATCTGTGAAACCTGTCACAAAAAGCTCAAAAACAAGGCCTTTCGGGGCTATTTGGCCCCATTGTTACATTATGGCAACAATGGGGCTAAAACTTTCCGTTTACGTCAAAATTAACCCAACGGCATGGCCGTTTTCGAGGCAATTGACCTACCGGAAACCTGCCTCCAAGTAGAGGCGAATCTTGACTTCAGCCGGCGTCGCGGACCCGCGTCAACGCCACCGAAAGCTTCTCCTGCGCCTCGCGGTATTCGGCCAGTTTTTCGCGTTCGGCCTCGACCACTTCTTCCGGCGCATTGGCGACGAATTTCTCGTTCGACAGCTTCTTGTGCAGGCGGGCGATCTCCTCGGTCACCTTGGCCAGTTCCTTCTGCAGCCGCGCCGCTTCCGCCGCGAGGTCGATCAGGCTGCCGAGCGGCAGGCACACCGTCGCCTCGTTGAGCACCATCTGCGCCGAGCCCTTCGGCGGCGCGTCGACCAGCGCGATGTCGCCGACGCGCGCCAGCCGCTTGATGGCCTGGGCGTGGCGCTCCAGCCGCTCTTGCGTCAGCGTGTTGGCGCCGATCACCATCAACGGCGCGATCGCCGCCGGCGGCACGTTCATTTCCGAGCGCACCGAGCGGATGCCGGAGACGAGATCGACCAGCCAGTTGATGTCGGCGGCCGCGTCCGCGTCCTCGAAGTCCGGCGACGGCCAGGCGGCGTGGCAAAGCAGCGAAGCGCGCTCCTGGCCCTCGCCGGCGGTCTGCGCCCACAGCTCCTCGGTCATGAACGGCATCATCGGATGCAACAGCTTGTAGATCTCGTCGAGCACGAAGGCGACGCAGGCGCGGCTCTCAGCCTTGGCCGCCTCGTCCGTGCCCATGAATACAGGCTTCAGGAGTTCCAGGTACCAGTCGCAGAACAGATTCCAGACGAACCGGTAGGCGGCACCCGCCGCCTCGTTGAAGCGGTATGAGGAAATACCGTCGGTGATGTCGCGCGCCGCCCGCGTCAGCTCGGTGAGGATCCAGCGGTTGACCGCGAGCTTGGCGTCGTTCAGCCAGAAATCGTCATTGCGGGCCACCTCGTTCATCTCGGCGAAGCGCGTCGCGTTCCAGAGCTTGGTGCCGAAATTGCGGTAGCCGGCGATGCGCGCCGGATCGAGCTTCACGTCGCGCCCCTGCGCGGCCATCACGGCAAGCGTGAAGCGCAGCGCATCGGCGCCGTATTCGTCGATGAGCTCGAGCGGATCGATGACGTTGCCTTTCGACTTCGACATCTTCTGCCCGTTCTTGTCGCGCACCAGCGCATGGACATAGACCGTGTGGAACGGCTCCTCGTCCATGAAATGCAGGCCCATCATCATCATCCGGGCGACCCAGAAGAAGATGATGTCGAAGCCGGTGACCAGCACGTCGGTCTGGTAGTAGGTCTTGAGCTCCGGCGTCTGGTCCGGCCAGCCCAGCGTCGAGAACGGCCACAGCGCGGACGAGAACCAGGTGTCGAGCACGTCCTCGTCGCGGCTCAGGATCTCGCCCGGTTTGAAATTCTCGAGCTTGTCCTCGACCCATGCCTTCCACGGCCCCTCCAGCGCCAGGTAGTATTCGATCGCTGCGGCCAGCGCCTCTTCCTCGGTCTTCTCGACGAAGACGCGCCCATCCGGCCCGTACCAGGCCGGTATCTGGTGGCCCCACCAGAGCTGGCGCGAGATGCACCAGGGCTGGATGTTTTCCATCCAGTCGAAGTAGGTCTTTTCCCAGTTCTTCGGCACGAAGTTGGTGCGGCCCTCGCGCACCGAGGCGATCGCCGGCTTCGCCAGTTCGATCGTGTTGACATACCACTGGTCGGTCAGGAACGGCTCGATCGGCACGCCGCCGCGGTCGCCATGCGGCACCGTATGGCGATGCGCCTCGATCTTGTCGAGGAAGCCGCCGGCCTCCATCAGCTCGACGATCCTCTTGCGCGCGGCGAAGCGGTCGAGGCCATTGAGCTCGTCCCAGACGGCCTGGCGTTCCGGCGTCACTTCGAGGCCGGCGAGGAAATCCTCATTGTCCTTGAGGGTTATCGCCGCCTCGACGGTGAGGATGTTGATCGCCGGCAGCTTGTGGCGCTTGCCGACCTCGAAGTCGTTGAAGTCGTGCGCCGGCGTGATCTTGACCGCGCCCGAGCCCTTATCCGGATCGGAATATTCGTCCGCCACGACGGGGATCCTGCGGCCGACGATCGGCAGGATGACGTTCTTGCCGACCAGATGACGGAAGCGTTCGTCGTCCGGGTGCACCGCCACCGCCGTATCGCCAAGCATCGTCTCGGGACGCGTCGTCGCGACCGTGATGAACGTCTTGGGGTCTTCCGGGTCGAAGACAGCCCCCTCGACCGGATAGCGGAAGTGCCAGAGATTGCCGTTGACCTCGTGTTGCTCGACCTCCAGGTCGGAGATCGCGGTGAGGAGCTTCGGGTCCCAGTTCACAAGGCGCTTGTCCTTGTAGATCAGCCCTTCCTTGTAGAGCGTCACGAACACTTCCAACACCGCCCTGGACAGGCCCTCGTCCATTGTGAAGCGCTCTCGGCTCCAGTCGGCCGAGGCGCCGAGCCGCTTCAGCTGATTGAAGATCGCGCCGCCGGATTGGGCCTTCCATTCCCAGACCTTCTCGATGAAATCCTCGCGCGAAAGATCGCGGCGGTGGATCTGCTTTTCCATCAGCTGGCGCTCGACCACCATCTGCGTGGCGATGCCGGCATGGTCCATGCCCGGTTGCCACAGCACGTTCTTGCCGCGCATGCGCTCGAAGCGCACCAGTATGTCCTGCAGCGTGTTGTTGAGCGCATGGCCCATATGCAGCGAGCCGGTGACGTTCGGCGGCGGGATGACGATGGTAAAGGCCTCCGCCCCCTCCTCCGCGCCTGCGCCGGCGCGGAAGGCATCGGCCTCTTCCCAGATTTTGGCGATCTTGGGCTCGACGGTTTTGGCGTCGTAAGTTTTTTCGAGCATGGGGAGCGGTCCGGGCTGTCGGGATTTGTTGGGTCCGGTGTAAATCGGAAGGCTGTGGGCAAGTCAACCGCAGGCGCGTGGCCGACGGCACTGCTGCTAGATAGTGGCAGGACAGATCAAGGCAACTCCCGGAGCCGAGCAGCGGCGTGGCTCTTGGGCCCCGGACGGCACCCCCCGTAGCTTGGCCACGCTGCTGTAGGGCGCATCGGCTGTTGCCCGGAGGGGCATTGCCCGCCTACGCCATCTCAACCCCGTAACGCGCCCATGCCAACGCTCGAACACCACAAGATACGCGATCAAGCCGTTGTTTCTTGAATACCAGGCGCCAGATTTCATCAGACGCTGCGGACGGAGCCATGGGGTGCCCGCACGTTCATCGTCAGCGATCCCGACGGCAACCTGATCTGCTTCGCCACCGGCTGAGCAACGGCAAAAAAGCGCCGCCCGAAGGCGGCGCTTTCATTTTGTTTGACCTGATCTACGAAAGCTACTACGCGCCGCGCGCGACGCGCTCGATTTCCTCGCGCACCAGCCGCTCGACCAGCGTCGGCAGATTGTTGTCCAGCCAGTCCTGCAGCATTGGCCGCAGCATCTCCTCGGCCATCTCGTCGAAGCTTTTCTTGCTGCGGCTGGCAAAGGCATCGGAAAGCTCGCCAAAGGCGGCGGCGACCTGGCGGCCGACATGCTCTGAAAGGATCGCTGCGCGGACGGGCGGCGCCTCTGCCGCGGGCTGCGGCGCCGTCGCAACATGCGCGGCGGCCGGCTCGTAACCGGCTTCGTCCGCCAGCTCGTCCTCTTCTATCTCGAGCTCAGGTTCAACTGCCGGCGCGCGCGGCTCGACCCGCTCCGGCCTGCTCACAGCCTTCGCCGTCTCGCCGACGGCGGCGATCTCGCGCCGCCAGTCGGCAACGATCGTATCGCTGGTTTCGACAACTTTCTCCGGTGCGGCTGGGCCCGGCTCGGCGGCGATCCTGGCGCTCACTTCGGCGAGCGTCGCCGGCGCCTTCAGCTCGACCGCCGGAGCGGCATCCACGCGCGTATGCGTTTCCATGCGGGCGATGACCGGTTCGGCCGCCAGGTGCGCCTGCACCTCCGCCAGCGAGACCGGCTTGCGGGCTTCGGTCCCGGCATTGAGTTCGGCACGGAAGGCATCCACATCCGGAGCCGGCACGACCGCCGCCGGCGCGGGCTGGAGATCCTGGCGCAATTCGTTCGCGTCACCCGGCTGCTTGCGCCCGGTGTCGCTGTCTTCGATGATCCTCCTGATGGAAGCGAGTATCTCTTCCATGGAAGGTTCGCGCTGCGCGCTGCTTGCCGTCGCCATTGTCACATCCGCCGCCCTTGTGACCCATTCCAGATTTTCGCCCCGGCAAAAGCCGGATTCGAATCATGGCAACAGGGTAGCCGACGGATCGCCGTCCGAGAATCCCCATTCTGGGGAGATGTTGGATTTCAACAGATTAGCTTATGCCTCAGGCTCTCGGATGGCCGCGGCAGAGGAGGAAGGAGCATCGGGCCCGACAATGCCAAACGCCGCGCATCCGTTGGACACGCGGCGTCTTGTCGAGCCGAACCTTGATTGCAGTGGACGCTTTAGCGGCCGTCGGGCGTGCGCAGCCCGTACCACTTGTCCTTGACGGCGTTGTAGTGCTCTTCCGGCTTGTACTTCGTCACGTTGAGCGCGAGGCGATCGACCGACAGCCGGCCGGTCGCCGACAGGATGGCATAGCTCGCCACCACCACGTCGCGCTCCGAACTGGCAAGGTTGATCTTGGCGCTGATGACGGCGTTCTGCGCGTTCAGCACGTCGAGCGTGGTGCGCTGGCCGACATTGCGCTCCTCGATGACGCCGTTGAGCGCCAGTTGGGCCGCGGCGATGACCTGCCTGTTGGCGGCGACGCTTTGCTGCGCGGCTGTGTACTGCGTCCACGCCGAGGTCACGGCCTGGCGCACCTGATCGCGGCTGACATCGACCTCGATGCGGGCCTGGCTGAGCGATTCCTTCTTCTGTCGCACCAGTGCCGAGGTGCGGCCGCCCGAATAGATCGGGATGGTCAGCGTCGCGCCGATGCTGGCCGAATTGGTGGTGCCGTCCGACGTGCTCAGGGCACCGGGCACGGTGTTGCGATAGGCGCTGGAAACGCCGGCATTGGCGGAAAGCTGCGGCAGCAGCGCGCCTTCCTGCGACTTCACCGCGAACGCCGCCGCGTCGACCAGGTGCGCGGTGGCAAGGATAGCCGGATGCTCGGCCGAGGCGATGACGATCGCCGCGTCGAGGCTGGACGGCAAAAGCCTGGCCAGCGGCGCCGCTGCCTTGAGCTTGCCGGGCTCGTCGCCGACGATCTGGTGATAGGTCGCCGCACTGGCCAGCGCCTGGGCGCGGGCGGCGCTGAGCTGCGCCACGGCGGTCGAGCGCGAGGCATCGGCCTGGGCTACGTCGGTGCGCGTGCCTTCGCCGACCTCGAAGCGCGAGCGCGCGGCGCGCGCCTGCTCGGTCAGGAACTGCAGGTTCTGTTCGGTGAGCACCGCCACCTGGCGGTCGCGGATGACATCCATATAGGCGCTTGCCGCGTTGAACAGGATGTTTTCCTCGGTGTTGCGCAGGCTTTCGACCGAGGCCCGGACCTGGGCTTCCGCAGCCGCGACGTTGTTCCTGGTCTGGAACCCGTCGAACAGCGTCTGGTCGATCTGCACGCCGAAATTGCCGGTGGTGAGGCGCACACTCTGGTTGGTGCCGTTCAGATGGCTGCTCGAATAGTCGATGCTGCCGGAACCGGTAACGGTCGGGCGCCAGCCGGACTTGGCAATGGCCACGCCCTCGTCGGTGACGCGCACACCGGCGCGGGCGGAATTCAGCTGCGAATTGTTCTGGTAGGCCTTGGCAAGCGCGCCGGTGATGGTTTCCGCCGAGGCGGCCAGCGGCGAAAGCGCTGTCGCGGAAACCAGGATGGCGGCTAGAACAGTCTTGCGTACGGACGGCACGTAATATCCCTCATTCGTTTGCATGGGAACCGCGCCACGACAGTCGCTCATCCATGAGCAGCCGGCGCCGCGCTTCTATCGTTCCCCCGCTGACTGCCCCCGAGAATACATGGTTATGCGATCAGCAACGATTGTTCAAATGCAAGCGATCACGACAGCGCGTTCACTGCAAGGCAAAAACGCTCAGAATTCAAATGCGTGGGTACGTTCAAAGCCAGGTAGTGGCTTAATTGCCGCATTAAACGCGCGTCTGCCCGTTACAACCCCCCCCGCTTTGAAAAAGAGCCTGGCCACGCCCGAATTGCCCTGCCCTTCCACGGCGACGAGACGGCCTTCCTCCGCAAGCTGGTCGAGCAGCGCGGCCGGCACTTCCTCAACGCTGCCGCCGACGAAGATCACATTGTAGGGCGCCTTGGCGGCATGCCCCTGCGCCAACGGCCCGGTGACCACGGTCACGTTGTCGCAGGCCAGCGCCGAGAGCGCCGATCCGGCGATTTCCGCCAGCGCCGAATCGCTTTCCAGCGCAATCACGGAGCGGGCCAGCCGCGACAGAAGAGCGGCCGAATAGCCGGTGCCGCAGCCGACATCGAGCACCGAATCGCCGGCGCCGATCTCGGCCAGTTGCAAGAGCTTGGCCAGCGGCGAAGGCTCCATCAGATAGCGCGCGCCGCTGCCGTTGGCGCCGCTGGAGATGCGGATGTCCTCATCGATATAGGCAAGATCGCGCTGGCCGGCGCCGACAAAGCTCTCGCGCGGCACCGAAAGCATGGCATCGATCAACGGCGCGCTGGTCACGTCGGTGGTGCGGACCTGGCCATCGACCATCTTGACGCGGCGTTCGGAGAAATCAGCGCTCATCGTTCCAACCATTCCGCCCAACAAGGCCCGCCTGCCGCGCCACGACCGCGGTCCAATCCGACCGGAACGCCTGCTCCCCTAGGGAGCCCAGGCAACTGGAGGCCTCGCCCGGAATCGAACCGGGGTGCAAGGATTTGCAGTCCTCTGCGTAACCACTCCGCCACGAGGCCTCGTTGCTCCCGGCGTTCCGAGCGGACTCAATATGTTGGCGGTGAAAGGCCGTCAAGCGCCCGCGCGCCATTCCCGGCGCTTTCCTCATGCGAGCAGCGGACGCCGTTTCCGATCGGTTTCCAAGAGCACGCCGCCTCCGCCTGTGACGGAGCAACCCGGCTTGCGCCGCGGCGGCGTGAAGCGCCGCAACGCTTTTTCACGCCAGGTTCGATTCCGGGCGAGGCCTCCAGGGGATCTGCGAGAGGCCGGCAAAGCGCCCGGCCAAATCAATCCGGACGGCGCCGGCGTTCCCACCATACGACGAAGCGGCGCCGGTGGCGGCGCACCATGGCAAATTCGTAGGAAAGCACGAGCAATCCGATTGGAATCATCCAGAAGCCCAGGATGGGCAAGAAGCCGAGAATGCCGCCGAGAATCAGCACGACGCCGATGGCGATCCTGAGCCCGCGCGAGCGCGGCATGGTGAACTCACGGCCGAAGACCGTGATTTTCCGTGCCGGTGCGTCGTCGCCTGCTGCAGTCATCTCGATCTCGGTTCCCATCGATTAAAGCCATCGGCCGCCCAAGGCCGCAACGCCTTTCGCCGCCCTACGTTCCTTGCGGAACCGCTCATATGAGGAGCCCAGCCGTCGATTGCCAGAAAGCGCCATGCACAAAATGGCGGAAAAAAATGTGAAATGCTTCTTTGCAAAGCCGAAACGGGTTTGCTATAGGCTGCGCCACTCACACAAGAGCCTCTGTTCCCCGGTAGCTCAGTGGTAGAGCAACCGGCTGTTAACCGGTTGGTCGCTGGTTCGAATCCGGCCCGGGGAGCCAAGTTTTTCAAGGCATACAGCGGTTTCCAAATTGGCCGAAAAACGGCTGATCTACAGCATATCTACACAACTCGACTTCGCTAGGTGTCGATCTATGGGAATTCCTGATCAAGGGGCCGAGTCATGGCGGTGGACGAATGCGCCATCGGAGGCCCACAGCGCTCTGTAAACCTCTTCGCTCATATTTCATCGGGGCAACTTAAGAGCACTGCACTTAATCGGCATCTTGCGGATACGTTGTCCGGTGGCGGCAAAGATCGCATTGGCGACGGCCGGGACGATCGCTGAAGTTCCCGCTTCGCCCATTCCACCTGGCGCTTCGGTGCTGGGAATGATGTGGACCTCCACAGCCGGAGCTTCGTCGATCCGCAGAATTTCATATGCATCGAAGTTGGACTGTTCCACCCTTCCCTTTTTTATCGTGATCTCGCCATGAAGCGCCGCGGTGATGCCGAACATGACAGCGCTCTGAATCTGTGCCTCGATCGTATTGGGATTGACTGCTATTCCGCAGTCGACGGCGCATACCACCCGTCGGACTCGGACCTTGCCCTCCTTCGAGACTTCGACTTCGGCAACCTGTGCGAGATAGCTGGCAAATGCATGCTGGAGCGATGCACCGCGACCGACGCGTTCGGGCAGTTTCTCTCCCCAGCCCGCCTTTGCTGCTGCCAGTTGCAGCACGGCCTTCGCGCGAGGCGCTTTGTCGAGAAGAGACAGCCTGTAGGCTACGGGGTCCTGTCTCGCGGCAGCGGCAAGTTCATCCATGAAGCTCTCCGTCACGAAGACGTTGTGAGATGGCCCGACACTACGCCAAAAGGCAGTCGGTATGCCCGGAGGCTCCAGGCGAACGTATTCGACATGGAAATTAGGTAAGTCATAGACGAGATTGATCGCACCTTCGGTGGTATCGGGATCGAGCCCGTTCTTGAATGCTGGAGGCGCCCATCTTGCAATGATTGAGGAACCGGCAAAACGATTGTTCCAGGCGACCGGCCTTCCTTTTGCGTCGAGGGCAGCTGACAGCCGGTCGACGAACATTGGACGATACATGTCGTGTTGAATGTCTTCCTCGCGCGTCCATACGACCTTCACCGGGCCATCGACATGTTTGGCGATCTCCACGGCACGAGCGACGCCATCGACTTCGAGCCTCCGACCGAAACCGCCGCCGATCAGGTGATTGTGCACGACGACCTGATCCAGGGGCAGACCCGCCACCTTCGCGGCGACAGCCTGAGCTCGACCGAGGACCTGACTGCCCACCCAGATTTCGCAACCATCATTGCGCAGGTGGACGGTGCAATTCATCGGTTCCATCGTCGCATGCGCCAGAAACGGCACATGGTAGCTCGCTTCGACTTTGACAGCAGCGTTTGCCATCGCGGCATCAGTGTCGCCGGCAGTCGCAGCAACTACACCTGGCTTTACGACCGCCTGCTTGAGCATGTCAGCGAGGGCTTCCGTAGTCAGAGCGGCGTTGGGTCCGTCATCCCATTCAATCACTAGCGCATCGAGGCCCTTTTTCGCGGCACCCATGTGGTCCGCCACGACCGCGACGGCGTCGGCCAGCCGAACGATCTGCCGTACACCTCTCACCGCCTTTGCCGCGGTGTCTTCCACGCTTTTCACGCGACCGCCGAAGACAGGCGATTGCGATAGCGTCGCAATCTTCACGCCCGGCGGGCGGGCGTCGATGCCGTAGATTGCAGTGCCATTGACTTTCGCCGCTAGGTCCAGTCGCCTGGCCGGCGTGCCGATCAGTTTGAATTCTTGCGGCTGCTTCAGTGTAACGTTTTGCGGAACCGGCATTCGGGCCGCTTCCGAGGCCAATGCACCGTAGCTGAGACGTCGTCCCGTAGCCGCATGGACCACTTCTCCATGCTCCGCATGGCAACTGGTGGGATCGACGTCCCAACGCCTTGCTGCCGCCGAAACGATCATTTCACGCGCCGTCGCTCCGGCCTGGCGAAGTGGCTGCCAGGCTCCGCGGATCGCATTGGAGTTGCCTGTTGCCTGCACCCCAATCAGCGGGTTGACATACAGCTTCTCATTGGGCGGTGCATGTTCCAGACTCACCTGCTTCAGATCAACTTCCAACTCTTCAGAAATCAGCATCGGAATGGATGTATAGGTCCCCTGGCCCATCTCCACGTAAGGCATCGTCAGTATGATCTGCCCGTTGTTGTTGATTCGGATAAAGGCATTAGGCGAGAACGTCCCGGTATCGTCTTGCGCGGCTTCGCCGTTACCTAGGGGGAGACTAAGACTGAGAACTAGGCCTCCACCCACAGCCGCCGCTGCCTGCAAGAAGCTGCGCCTTGAGATGCCATCTACCCGACCTGATCGTGTGGAAGTTCGGAGTAAGTTAGGACTTATCATGATAGCCCCCGTTCAGCTTGCTGCAGCTAGCTTGATTGCATCGCGAATGCGGACGTAAGTGCCGCAGCGGCAGATGTTCCCCGACATAGCGTCGTTGATGTCGGCATCTGCCAAGTGCGGATTATTCGCGAGCAGTGCGGCTGCGGACATGATTTGCCCAGACTGGCAGTAACCGCATTGCGGCACCTCGAGATTTAGCCAGGCGCGTTGAACCTTGGCGCCGGCCTCGGTCGTGCCGATCGCCTCGATCGTAGTTATCGAGGACTCACCGATGCTGTCGATGGTGGTGATGCATGAGCGCACTGGCTCGCCGTCGACATGCACAGTGCACGCACCGCAGAGCGCCATGCCACATCCGAATTTCGTGCCTGTCATGCCGAGTACATCGCGCAACACCCATAGGATCGGTGTGTCACCGTCGACATCGACCTCATGGGACTGACCGTTGACTTTGATAGTGAACGGCATGGCTCTCTCCCTGAGCTTTCTCGCCAAGGCTGGTTGCCTCGGCATAACAGAGCATGCAGCGGGAGAGCGCCCTGGATCGATTATACAATGGTGTTGGCGATACGTTGGTCTCATTCCGGCCGGATGCCGTGGGATGTAGAACAAATAGGTCGCCCCTTCTGGAGAGAGCCGATGCATCCGCTACGAAAATTGCGAGAATCAGGTCGCCCTACGCCCGCTCAAGTAAGTGAGTTGCTTGCCGACAACATCGTATTCAACAGCCCGATCCTGGCGCGAGCGATCGAAGGGCGCGAAGCCATCGCGGCCATCTTTGCTCAGTCGAGCTCAACGCGAGGTTCGGGTGCCTACACCGCTGAGTACAAGATCGACGAGCGCACGACCTTCTTGCGCTGGGTCGGTACTATGGACGGCCACAAAATCGAGAGCCTCGAGGTCATAGTGGACGACGAGCAGGGCAGGATTGTAGAGCGCACAATTGCCCTTCGCCCCTATCCGGCGGTGAAACTGTTCCGCGACGCGATGTATGCAGCACTCAAGGACAAGCTGCCGCCCGACGTTTGGGATTACCCGGCGCAATGATACTCCTGCCCAGGCTGTGACAAATAGTATGCTCGCTGCGTGCTGGATAGCAGGGACGTAGTTTCAGCGGCTACTTCATTCAATTCGCCCGCAGTGCCAGACTCAGCGCTTCCTGCAAGGCTTCATCCGTAAATGGCTTGAACAGGCAGTCGATCGCGCCCTGCGCTACAAGGCGCGGCCGCAGCGTGTCGTCTCTGTGCGCGGTAACGAAAATGGTCGGGATCGCCTGGCGTCGGCGCTCCAGTTCACGTTGAAGCTCCGGTCCTGTCATGCCGGGCATTGCGACGTCGAGGATCAGGCACCTGGTCCAGTCGAGGCGATCGAATGCCAGGAATTCCTCCGCCGATGAAAACGCCTCCGCGCAGAATCCGAGCTCTCTAACCAGGTCGGGCAAAGACTCGCGAACGGACTCGTCGTCATCCACGATCGATATGAGCGGGTGCGAGGCCTTCATGGGCGTACCGCCGTAGTCGCTAGTGTCGCAACGGTTGCGGAATGATTGGGAAATGCGTTGCCAACGGCAGCGGCATCTCCGACATAGCAAGGGACCAAAAAAGAGAATGTCGCTCCTGGGCCGTTATTGGCTTGTGCCCAAAGTCGCCCGTTGTGCATCTCCACGATCGACTTGCTGACGGAGAGCCCGATACCCATTCCATCGCTTTTCGTCGTGTAGAACGCGTCGAACAAGCGGCCCGCCTCGTTTGGCTCAAACCCAACCCCGGTGTCGCGCACTGAAAGCAAAACCTGATCGTCTTCGGGGGCGGTGCGCACGACCACCACTCGCGCACGGTCGTCGACCGAGCTCATCGCGTCCGCGGCGTTGCGGATGAAATTCATGACGACTTGCTGCAGTTGAACTCGATCGCCGGCGACGTACGGGAGTCCTTCGGCCATTTCGGCCCGCAATGTCACACCATGGTGCCGCAGATCGCTCGATGAAAGCGCGATGACCTCACGCACGGCGTCATTGAGGTCGACGGGCTCAAAGGCGATAGCACGTTTGCTGAACAACTTGCGCAGTCTTGTAATTATGTCCGCTGCCCGCTGGGCGTCGCGTATCGTACGCCGCGCCGTTTCCTGCGCCCCATCGACGTTGGGTGGGTCTGCGCCGAGCATGCGAAGGCATGTGCTGGCGTTGGTGACAATGCCCGCCAACGGCTGGTTCACTTCGTGTGCAATTGACGCCGTCAAAGCGCCGAGACTCATGATGCGTGTAACTTGGGCAAGCTCGGATCGCAGCCGCTCAAGCGCCTCCTCCGACAGCCGCCGATGTGTTACGTCGATTATTGCTCCGAGATACTCGGCCTTGTCTTCGAGTTCGGGGGCACGTCGTGCGATCAAGTGTAGATGCTTGATCGATCGGTCGGGCAGGACAATTCGATATTGGTATTCGAATTCGGACTCGCCGCGTTTGGCTCGTTCGACCATGTCCAACATAACTGGCATGTCATCCGGATGGCAACGGCTCGACACCAAGTCCAATGTGACGACAGTGTCGGGCTTTAGCTCGAAAATTTTGTATAGTTGCTCCGATCCTGCGATCTGGCCACTCGCCAAATGCCAAGAAAAATTTCCCATCCGGGCGAGATGCTGACCTTCGGCCAAGAATGCCTCGCTTCGTTTCAGCGCGTCTTCAGCATGCTTTCGCTCGTCGATATCGACCATGAGGCAGTACCAACGCACGATGTTGCCAGTTGCATCACGAGCCGCATTGCCGCGAACCTGGACCCAGCGATAGGCGCCGTCGTAACGACGAAGCCGGGCCTCGAAATCGATCGGCAAGCCGCCCTCTAACGCACTCTTAAAGATGTTGATGCAACGCGCCAGATCGTCGGCATGAACCGTCCCATTAACTTCCCAGCGTGCAAAATCTTGAGGGGTTTGGCCCAGGTACTCCATCAACTGCTTGTTCAAACCTTCGACCTGCCGATCGGGTCCGAAGATTGCGACCAACCCGGGGATCGTGTCGACGATCATGCGCAGCTGGTGCTCGCTGTCTATCAGACGGTGTTCCGCACGCTTGAGATCCTCGATGTCACTGCTCACGCCGAACCAGCGTACGATCTTGCCCGAGTTGTCGTGCATAGGCGCGCGACGACCTTGGTGCCAGCGGTAAGTGCCGTCAGCCATCCGCACGCGATATTCACATTCGAATGGCTCACCCGTCGCCAGAGCAGTGCGCCATCGTTTCTCGGCGAGCGGAAGATCATCGGGATGAATGAGATCTCTCCAGTCGACTGCGCGGGCCGCTGCGCTGAGCTCAATGGCTTGCTTGTTTGCGGAAATGCGAACACCGGCAACGTCATAGATACCCACCCGGGCCGGAATGCTGTCGAGAATCTGGCTCGACTGACGTATCTGGTCTGCAAGAGCATCCTCAGCGCTCCTCCATTCGGCGCGCTGGAAATCCTCAACGTCCGTCGCAAGTAAGCACCAGTTGACGATTTGTCCTGCACTGTCATGCATGGGGCTGCAGTTGATGAGATGACGCCGATACTGCCCATCGTGACGTCGCAGACGGGCCTGTATGTCGCCAGCCTTCCCGGAAGCTAGAATTGCGCGCCAGCATTCGAGCAGATCCGAAACTTCGTCCGGGTGGGCTGCTGCCTGCCAATCCCGACCTCGAGCGCCGTCGGGACTTGGACCTGCGTACTCGGACCAACGGCGGTTGACCGAGTCAGCGCGACCCTCGGGGTCCACGGTCCATACCATGGCCGGCAACGCGTCCATCACGCGATCGAGACCGGTGCTCATTCGTATCCTTTCTTGGCGATGGACTATGAGCCCGTCTAGAACTTCATTCCATTGTGCTTAGGTGTCGGTTGCGCAAGGTGGCGCATCGGGCCGGGAGCACCTCACAAAGTAACGACCCGCACAGGGAAATAGGGGGGGATCCGGCGATTTGCGTTTCGCGATACTTGTCTAGTGCCTGATGTCTAGTTTTGCTGCGATGGTAACAAGATCGGCAAGCGATGTAACATTCATCTTGCGCATAACACGGCCCCGATGCGCCTTAACCGTGATCTCGCTGATGCCGAGTTCGAAAGCCACCTGTTTGTTCAAAAGACCTGAGACGACAAGTGCCATAACTTCCTGCTCGCGACGTGACAGCGATGCATGCCGATCCACCAGCGAGCGCATTTCCGTTTGAAGTGCGAGCGAAACTCGGCTGCGCTCAAGAGCCTGTTCGATAGCGTGGAACAAAACTTCGTCCGAAAACGGCTTTGTGAGAAATTCAACGGCGCCGGCCTTCATCGCCCTCACCGTCATCGGCACATCGCCATATCCCGTAAGGAAAATGATCGGCATTTCCGACCGCTCGGTGGACACCATGCTCTGCAGATCGAGACCATTGAGATCGGGCAGGTTGACGTCGAGTATGAGGCAGTTTGGGACGGAAGCGCGCGGATGGTTCAGGAACTCCTGCGCGGACGCGAAAATCCTCGGCTCCCAACCTGCCGATCGGACCACCAGTTCCAGGGATTCACGAACAGAGATGTCGTCGTCGACGACGAACACGATCGGCGTTTCTTGTGCCATCGGTGCAGAGCTCCCCTCATTTCGCAGTGTCTCGGAATACATCGCAACCATCCTCCGATGTGCTTGGTTGCATCGAGCTCGCCTTATTGAAACGCGAGACTCAACGCGTTCTTGAGCTCCGTATCGCCGAAAGGCTTGAACAGACACTCGATCGCGCCGAGACCAATCAAGTCCTGGCGCACCGTATCACCTCTTTGGGCTGTAATGAAAACGATTGGGATTGCGCGGCCCGAGCGCGCCAATTCCTGGAACAGCTCGGGCCCCGTCATGCCCGGCAAGCCCACGTCAAGGACTAAGCATTTAGCATTGTCGATACCGTCCGACGCGAGAAAGCTCTCGGCCGAAGAGAAAGCTGCAGCCCGATAGCCAAGCTCGTTGAGCAGGTCAGGCAAGGATTCGCGCACCGACTCGTCGTCGTCGACAACCGCGACAAGTGGACGTGAAGCGCTCGTACGACCTCCACTACCGCTCGCCATTGCCGCCTCCCATCTCAAGGGAGGCACTGGCTTCGAATGTCGCTCCATTTCCGGGTGACCTCCAAGGGCCATAGCTTGCTAGCAACGTCCGCCGTTGATCCATCATGGGTTGAAAATTTCGGAATCCTGGCGGCGATTCCCTGAGAGCAGGGCCAACAAGTTCGGGGATTGGCGAACGGAGTCGCGGCGCTCTCAACATCGTACCGTCGGACCAGCAGCAGCTAAATTTCAGAACCATAGTCGTCCTTTCAGGTACGCGTACGTGCCTATGAAATGCGCCTTTCCTTGTCTACGTCTATTGTCCCTTGGTGTCGGTCTTCGATCTTTTCACGCCAGATCAAGTGAACCAATACGAAGGGATCGCAGACACCTTTGTGCAATGGATTTGCCGCCCCTGTTGGTCGAAGTCTGATCATCAGGTTCAGGCGCGAAGGCAGAGGAGGAAGACATGTCACCGAACGCAGTATCATCCGTATTGGGTGGTCGCCCTCGAGGCATGGTCGACTGTGACGATCTGGCGGCAGATAGACGAGCAGCTTCGCGAGCCCCGCGATCCGTGTTTCTCGCACGATCTCCTTCAGCAGACGGCGAGACGGTCGAAATGACTGGAACGACCATCGTTCGAGCACCCATTCAGGACATCGACCTGGCCAAATGGTTCCACGGTTCCATCGAACGTGACAGACCTGTCGCAAGCGATCTGACCCCAGATTTCATCAGGACTCCGGATGGCAAGCTCATGTCGATACAGGTCGAGCTCATTGGAGGCAGCCTGGTGACGCACTACTATGTCGAGACAAATGCCAGAAGAGACAAGCTGGTGCTGGAATCGCGTTCGGATCTGGTTACAGCTCGAGGACCAACGTCGGTCCACATCCATTGGGAAATAAGCGTAACGGCCGTGGATGGCGGAAGGTCCAAGCTCACAAACCACGTACGATCAAACGCTTCCAGGGCCTTCATGTCCTTCCTCGAGAGACAGGACATCGAAATTGACGCGTTTCGCTCGCAACGGCTGCCGACACCGGGCCTCGGAGCGCTGGCAACCAATATACGGCGGGCGGCCGTGGGCGCCTGAGCCAACACCTTCGATAGTCTGTGTTAATGGGCTCGCTGCTCTAGGCGAAGCCGCGAGCTTTTCGCACGACGGCGCGAAACAACCTTCGCAGGATGGCATCAAACGAAGCGCCGATCCTCGCATGTCGGGCCCCGCGGACAGCTTCCTAGACTAGAATAGCATGCCGGAGCATAATGAGCGTTTATTGCGCTGGCGCAGGTCGCGCACGCGAGGGGATGACATGGAAGTGGATCTCGGCAGCGTCTTTGACGCGCTACCGGCCATGATCTGGCTGGCTCTTCCTGACGGGTCGATCGATTTCGTCAATCGACGCTGGTCTGAATACGTTGGCCTTGGCTTGAAAGACGTCCGTGGATCGGAATGGCAGGCTTTCGTCGACCCAGATGACCTTGACCATTTGCTCGATAAATGGCGGACGATCCTGGCATCCGGGGCGACCGGAGAGATGGAGGTGCGTGTCAGGCGCTTCGACGACCAGTTTCGCAGCGTTCTGTTCCAATGCTCTCCAATCCGCGACGCAGCCGGCAGCATCCAGAAATGGTGCGGAACGGCAACGGATGTCGAGGACATTCGACGTGCGGAGGAACAGCTGCGGCGTCGTGAGCTCGATTTTCAGAACATCGTCGACAGCGTTCCCATTCCTGTCGCGGTGACGACGCCCTCTGGCGAAGTCGAAGGACTCAATCAACTCACGCTCGACTATTTCGGCAAATCGCTCGATGAACTCAAAGGGTGGAAGAGTTCGGATGTGGTGCATCCGGAAGATTTGGAACGAACGATCACTGCCCAAATGGACGCGCACCGTAGAAGTGTTCCCTACAACATCGAGAGCCGGCATCGCGGCGCCGACGGTTTCTACCGTTGGTACAATGTACTGGGCCTGCCTCTTCGAGATGCGGCAGGCAGTATCGTCCGCTGGCTGCACCTGCTGATCGACATCGAGGACCGAAAGCTGGCCGAGCGAAATTCGAGGCTGATCTTCGATACGATCCCGGCAGGGCTTAGCGTCCTGTCGCCAACGGGCGAAGTTTTGGCGATGAACGCTCGGCAGCTCGAATATTTCGGTAAATCGCAAGAGGAAATGAAACAGTGGGAAACCGCGAACGTCGTCCACCCAGACGACCTCCAGCGCGTCATTCAAAATAGGCAGATCTTCATCGCAGCGGGGGCTTCCTACGACACGGAGCAAAGGCTTCGCGGCAAAGACGGGTCTTATCGTTGGTTTCGCGTTAGCGGTTGGCCCGTCCGAGACGCCGAAAACCGGATCATCGGGCGATACGCCCTGCACATCGACATCGATGAGAAGAAACGCGCAGAAGAGGCGCTCGCCGCCAGCGAACGCAGTTTGAAGACAACGATCGACACCATTCCGGCATTGGCATGGTGCGCGCACACTGACGGAAGTGCCGAATTTTTCAACCAGCACTATCTTGATTATATCGGGATGTCCGCTGATCAGGCTCAGGGCTGGGGGTGGACAGCTACGGTTCACCCGGATGATATGCCAACGCTCGCTGGCGCTTGGCAGACGATTTTGGCATCGGGCGCCCCAGGGGAGGCAGAGGCTCGCCTTCGTCGTCACGACGGCAGTTATCGATTGTTCCTCTTTCGCGCCAATCCGCTCCGCGACGACAAGGGTAACGTCGTCAAATGGTATGGGGTGAACATCGATATCGAAGAACGCAAGCGCAGCGAGGAAGGTTTTCGGACCATCGTTGAGACCACTCCCGAGTGCGTCAAAGTGGTTGCCCGCGACGGAACCGTGCTAAGAACGAACCAGGCTGGCGCAATGATGGCTGGAGTGCCCAGTCCGGAGGATGTGGCGGGGCACAACTTCTTCGATTTTGTCGTGCCGGAGCATCGGCAGCAGTATCGGGAGTTTCACGAGCGCGTCTGTGCCGGAGAGAAAGGCTTCCTGGAATTTGATCTCGTGAGCATAAACGGGGTTCGCCGGCATATGGAAACCCATGGCGCTCCCATGTTCGACCGTGATGGATCGATCGTGCAACTTGGAGTAACCCGCGATATCACCGAGCGTAAGAAGGCCGAAGAGAAGTTGCGGCGCAGCGAAGCATTCCTCGCCGAAGGCCAGCAATTAGCTCGAATGGGCAATTTTTCGTGGCTGGTTGCCACAGGCGAGATCGTTTGGTCAGACCAACTTCGCCGCATCTTCGCCTTCGATGCAGAAGAGCCTGTGACAATGGACCTTGTCGCGTCCCGAGTTCATCCGGATGACTTGCCTCTCATGGCAGAGTTTTTGCAAGGTGCACAACGCGGCGATCGGGACCTGGACTATCAGCATCGGATCATTCTGCCGGACGGCACGGTCAAGTACCTGCATCTGATCGCGCATCTGGCGGGAGATTCGCCTGAGCGACTTGAATACATCGGAGCTGTTTTGGACGTAACCCAGCGCAGGCTGGCAGAAGAGGCGCTCGGCAAGGCCCAATCAGAACTGGCCCGCGTCACGAGGGTCACAAGTCTGGGAGTGTTGACCGCGTCGATCGCACATGAAGTCAACCAACCGCTTTCGGGCATCGTCACAAATGCCAGCACCTGCCTTAGAATGCTGTCTGCCAATCCGCCAAACATAGAAATGGCGCAGGAGACCGCACGTCGCACCATCCGCGACGGCAACCGCGCCGCCGAAATGATCGCACGATTGCGCTCGCTTTTCAGCAAGAAGACCGTCCAGATCGAACCTGTCGACCTGAACGAGGTGGTGCGCGAGGTCATCGCCCTGGCACGCAATGACCTGCAGCGCGATCAGGTTGTTCTGCGCACTGAACTCGCGAACGGCATTAGACCTGTTGGCGGCGACCGTGTGCAGCTCCAGCAGGTGATCATGAATTTGCTGCGCAATGCTTCAGAAGCGATGACGGAAGTCGATGACCGTCCGAGGCGTTTGCTCGTTCGAACCGAGCCCGCCGAGAACTATCAGGTCAAGTTGACGGTTCAGGACGCCGGCGCCGGCTTCGGGCCGGAGGGAACAGCCCGCCTCTTCGAGACCTTCTATACAACGAAGAGCGATGGGATGGGGATTGGGCTATCCATCAGCCGATCGATCGTCGAGAGTCTGGGCGGGCGTCTATGGGCTGAACAGAATGTTGGACCAGGAGCCACATTCTCTTTCTCTATCCCCGAGCATTCCGGGGACGAATTCCAGAACAATCTTACGTTGCATCCCTTCGTCAGCAAGGCGAGAGGGGCGACTGAATTGCCTGCCAAGCACCACTGACAAGGGCATGAACGATCCGGCTGGAAGGTGAGGCCCCGCTCGTGGAGCGCAACTGTCGCGCGGCGCTTTCCGATTGAGTAGGTCAGTCATTCCGAGAAAGCAGAATTCTACTTCGGCAGCGATCTCGCTAGTTCGCCGTCACGACAATAGGGAATATGTCGCGGGTCCTTTCGCGGCCGCGCAGCGCGTTTACCCGAGATGGTGGAGGTCCAAGGCATTCAAAATGCTGACCTCGCGACGCGGGCTTCCGTACGTGAGGGACTTCGGCTCGAACTATTTGAGCAACGGACTTGACACCGTTAAGATGACCGGTCATATTGATGCTTGAGATAGCGATCTGGAGGAAGGTCTGGTGCCACGGCCAAGCGTTAAGGAAAAGCTGATCGATGCGGGGCTAAGAACGCTGCATAAACGCGGCTTCAACGGCTGTGCCGTGCAGGATATCACCGAAGCAGCGGGCGTTCCCAAGGGCTCTTTCTACAACCATTTCCCAAGCAAGGAAGTTCTCGGACTTGAGGCCTTGGAGCGCTACTGGCAGGGCAGCGCATCGCGGCGCGCGATCCTTGGCGACGAGACGTTGTCCCCTGTGGAGCGCCTCCGCCGGCATTTCAACTCCTTATCCGAGGCAGTGAGCCGGTACGACTTTGAGAAAGGCTGCTTGATCGGGAATTTTAGCGCCGAGCTGCCCGACCAGAGTCCGCCGATCCGCGACGGCCTAGCGGTTATCTACGCTGGCTGGACGTGTGCGATCGAGATCTGCGTGCGGGAAGCGCAGCAGACGGGCCAACTTAGGACCGGAGCAGATCCTGCAGCCGTTGCCGCCTTCCTAGTGAACGCCTGGGAAGGCGCAGTCCTTCGAGCCAAGGTCGACAAGCATGGCGAAGCTCTGGAACAGTTCGACGAAGTGGTGTTCGCCGGCCTTTTCGTCTGAGCATAAGCTCAGGGCGAAGGGTGGTATTTTCGCAATACATGTCAAGATGACCGGTCACATTGAGAGTAGGACCCATGAACCCATCATCAACATCACTGTTTGATCCCTGGCGTATTGGACCGCACGCGTTGAGCCATCGGGTTGTTATGCCACCGCTCACCCGCATGCGAGCTGGACTGGCCGATGGCGTGCCCTCGCCGTTTGCTCCCACGTATTACGCGCAGCGTGCCAGCGAGGGCGGTTTCCTGATCGGCGAGGCGACACAAATATCCAAGCAAGGTCAGGGCTATCCGGGCACTCCTGGCATCTACTCGTCGGCCCAGGTTGATGCGTGGCGAAAGGTGACACGGGCGGCAAAGGCGAAAGGCGCCGTGATTTTTCTTCAGCTTTGGCACGTTGGCCGGATTTCGCATTCGTCCCATCAGCCGGACGGCAAACCGCCGGTCGCGCCGTCTGCAATGCGGCCGCAGGGGAAGGCGTTCGATGCAGCGTGGAACCGCGTGCCCTACGAGACGCCGCGCGCGCTCGCAATCAAGGAGATCGCCGCGATCGTTGCGGACTATCGGAGCGCCGCTGCAAACGCGCACGATGCGGGCTTCGACGGGGTCGAGCTCCATGGCGCGAACGGCTACCTGCTCGATCAGTTTCTGGAAGACAGCACCAATCTCAGACAAGATCGCTATGGCGGCGCGATCGAGAACCGCACGCGTCTCCTGCTTGAGGCGATTGACGCAGTGAGCGAGGTCTGGGGCGCGGATAGGGTCGGAGTGCGCCTGTCACCGTTCGGGACCGTCGGCGACATCGCCGACAGCGATCCGCAGCGGTTGTTCGAGCAAGTCATCAAAGCGCTCGCCCAGCGTGGTATCGCCTATCTGCACCTGATCGAGCCGCGGGCCAACGCAGGCATCCGCGACGACCTGAACCTCGCTGCACCGCCCTCTGTCGCCGCCCTATTCCGGCACGCCTTCAATGGGCCATTAATCGCCTCCGGGGGTTTCGATCGCATATCGGCGCTCGCCGCCGTCGAAAGCGGCATCGCTGATGCTGTCGCTTTCGGGCGCGCCTTCATCGCCAATCCCGATCTGCCGCAGCGCCTGGCGATGAACGCCCCGCTCAACACTTACGACCAGCGCACGGTCTACGGCGGCGCAGCGCGAGGGTACACGGACTATTCCGCGTGGAAGCAGAACGCCGCTTAAGGAGCATGCCATGAGCAACAACTATCCTTCCATCAATCGCCAAGTGATACTGAAAGCGCGCCCCAAAGGCATGCCGACGCAGGAGGATTTTGGGCTGATAGAGGCTCCAATCCCGAAGCCGGGTCCCGGACAGGTCCTGGTGCGGAATCTGCTGTTGTCGCTCGACCCCTACATGCGCGGGATCATGGATGAAGGAGAGTCCTATCAGTCGCCCGTTCCGCTCGGCGAGGTGATGCGGGGCCACACTGTTTCGCAGGTCGTAACCTCGCGAGCAGAGGGCTTTGTGGACGGCGACATCGTGTTTTGCGCGGGGCAGTGGCAGGACTATTCCGTCCAAAACCCTCAAGGTGCGCCGCCGCCGCGCAAGATCGATGTTGTAGCTGCGCCCGCGGCGGCGTGGCTGGGGCCGATGGGGCTGCCTGGGTGGACAGCCTACGTGGGGCTTTTCGACCTTAGCGCGCCCAGGCCCGGCGAAACGCTTGTCGTATCAGCGGCCTCGGGCGCAGTGGGCTCGCTCGTTGGTCAGCTGGCAAAAAGCCAGGGCCTACGCGTTGTGGGCATCGCCGGTGGCCCCAGCAAATGCGCCTACGCGGTGAAAGAGCTGAGGTTCGACGCCTGCGTTGATTACAAGGCGCCCGACTTTGCGAAGGCGTTGGCGGGTGCCTGTCCGAGTGGCATCGACATCGACTTCGAGAACGCGGGTGGCCCAGTGTTGGAAGCGATATGGCCACTGCTCAATCCCGGCGCGCGCGTCGTGGTCTGCGGCTTGATTGCCCAATACAACGCCACAACGGCCGTGCCGGGGCCTGACCTGACATGGCTGCTGAAGCGGCGTATCACCATGCGCGGCTTCATAATTAGTGATCACCGCGAGCGCCTGCCGAAGGCCATCGGCGACATGCTGGACTGGTATCGCAACGGCAAGCTCACGTTTCGGGAGGACGTGGTCGAGGGCTTGGAGAACGCACCGGAAGTCTTCATCGGCATGCTGCAGGGGCGCAATTTCGGGAAGCTGCTGGTGCGGCTGAATGAACCGCAATGAGCGACCTCATTGAAGCCTCGACGATTGCGTTCGTGCCAGCGGAAGTGCCTGCCGTGTTCGTTGCGTGCCCGTCGCGCGTGGCTCGCGCACCAGATCTCCCTTCCAGCGTCTCGATCGCCAGGCGGTCGCGGAAACTGTTACGCCAAATTGGCTCACCGAAGGGCGACGGTGGGGAATTCCTCGTGCAGCGACACCGTCATTCGCCTGGGCGCAGCGTCCTGGACCAGGCCCTTGAGTGCCCACAGGCCGCTCCCTGTCACGATTTGCGCGCGGACCGTGCTGAATGAGTTCCGGCGAGGTAGCCCGCCATGCGCTTCCAGGACGCTGTTCAGGAGTTCGTTCATGGCCAATCACCAAGTTTCACCCAAGAAATCCGGAGACGCCGTCCCACAGTAGTTTCAGCGCGGTCACGACGAGCAGGGAATAGCAGGCCCGGTAGAGTTGACGCTGGCCAAGCTTGCCGTGAAAGCGCCAGCCGAGCCAGACGCCGGCGGGAATAGCGAGCAGGCAGATCGCCATCAGCGTCCAAACATTGGCCGCGGGTTTCGCCAGAAACAGCCAGGGCGCGGCCTTGATCGCATTGCCCACTGTGAAAAACAGGCTGGTCGTGCCCGCATACATTTGCTTGCTCAGTCCCAGCGGTAGCAGATAGATCGCCAGCGGCGGTCCGCCGGAATGCGCCACCATTGTGGTGACACCGGAAGTGAATCCCGCCGCGATTGCTTTCGGCGTTGAGCGCGGCCGGACGGTCACCTCGGCGCCGCCCCCAAACCAGAGGCCGACAAAGATCAAGGTGATCGCCGCCATCAAAATGGATATGGCACGGTGGTCAAGCACACCAAACAACGAGAAGCCGAGCCCGATCCCCACGACAAGTCCTGGTAGCAGCAACGCCAGGTCCGGCCTCGACCATGTCGAGGGTTTCCAGTAGCGCAGGGCGACGAGATCCATCGCCACGAACAATGGCGCCAGCAGGCCGCCGGCGGTCACCGGATCCATCACCAGCGACACGACCGGGATGCCGATGATCGCAAACCCGCCCCCGAACGCGCCCCGCATGAAGCTGATCAGGAACACCGCGGCAAAAGCGACAATGATTGTGGTGGCGGTTAACTCCAAGCGTCCGACTCCTTCTATGCTGCTTTCGACGCCGCTAACGCTTGGAGACCGGGCTCACCACCATCCGTCACGCGTTGCCAGTGCGCGGCTGAGGAGAACCCGACTGACAACCAGGATCCAAAAGAGAAGCAGCAGCGGAGAAACCAGCCGCGAATAGGCGCCGTCGGGAGCCCAGATCCCGTCGCCGAACCAAGTGGTGCCGCCAAGCACTCCGAGCACGACAAGCGCAACCCCCGCCGCGAAAAGTGCGTTGGAGATCAGACCGGCACGCCAAAGGCCGAAAGCTCCTGACATGATCAGCATTGCGCGCGGAAATGAACTCAACACGCCGAGGGTCCAGGCGAAAGCGTTCAGGCCAGAGACGAGCGAATGATCCTGTGAGCCGGCGATCGTATAAGCGAGTGCGGAGCCAACAGCTGTCTGAAGCAGCAACAGCGCGCCAAACATCGCGCTGGCCGCGGTCGCGGCGGCGCCCCAACCATCTTGTCCTCTATCGGCCAAAGTCGCACGCAGGGCCGCCGCGAACCACAGAAGATTGAGAACCGCCAAGCCCGACAATATCGCCGCGACCAGGACTCTGATGCGATCGCCATCGTAGAAGGCGACAAGGACATCGTTGGAGGCGCCGATCCGCGGCTGAGACCCGACGACAACGTAGGCGATTACAAAGAGACCGGCGGCCTGAATGCCGCTTGAGCGCCAGAAGCGCTCCCAGAACGCAGGAGTGGCATAAACGCTGGTGGGGCGACTCATTGATGTTGCGGTCGTGCTCATGACTAAGTTCCTTTCGGTTCGTCGGCGAGATCACTCTTCCGGGCTTCCCAGCAACCCCGCCAAATCCATTTCGGCCATAACGCACTCTCGGAAACGCTGTGACACGGCTGGCGCCGCTGCCAACCTGCAAAGCGCTTCTGTGCATGAGGACGCCGCTGTGCCGATGAGCGCACGACGATCCCGCTGAAAACGCGCCTTCCGGCGAAATGTTGGTAAGGCGTAATCTGGTGACTTGGGAAAATGCGGGCAATTGCACGTAGGTATCGGTTCAATACCGAACGACGGAAACGTCGCGTTCTTTACTTGTAGGGCACCGACGATGCTTGCGATGTCGATCTACCAGTCGCCATAGAGATCTTGCCTAACCAATCGAGACAAGACGATGCCGACAGAATCGGCGTTCATTTCATAGCGATTTGCGGAAAACGACAAGCTTGGCCTTGAGCGTCTGAACGACATCTCCACGCTGGTTCAACGTACGGCTTATGACGGTAACGATGCCCCGGTCAGGCTTGGAACGCGACGGTGTGATTTCGACCACTTCGCTTTCCACATGGAGGACGTCGCCGGCACGTGTCGGATTTGGCCAGTTGATCTCTCCCCCAGCGCCGACAATGCCGCCGGCAAACGGCAGGCCGCCATCCACGTTCAGACGCATTGTAATGGCAGCAGTGTGCCATCCGCTTGCCGCCAGGCCTTTGAAGAGAGTTTCGGCAGCCGCCTCCGTGTCGGTGTGAAAAGGTTGCGGGTCGAATTGAACCGCGAAGGCCTTGATCTGAGTCTCGTCGATCGCATGGTCCGCGCTCGCAAATGTCTGGCCGACATGCAGATCATCGAGAAACAGCCGGGCCGCAGGTGCAGACATTTTGCTCATGGCTTCCTCCGGGTCTTCTTGGCGGCAGGCCTTTGAAGAGATTGGCCGCCGCCGGGGCCAGCTATCCAAATGTGAAGTCGAAGGCCTCCACATCGGAGCCATAGAATTTGATTCGATCCAGCGGCCAATGACTGGCGTCGGTTGGCGCACCAGCTGATCTGCAATGCAAGCTTCCGCCACATTTGATGCCGCGCAAGCAAAACAGCTAGTATCAGCTTCCCTGTCCTCATGGGGATCGCCTGATGGCGGCTCGTTCGGTCGGACAGACGGGAGGCGGACCGGGCTCAAGCGACCCGGTCCGCCCTGGGAGGAGAACGGGTCGGGGGCACCCGTTCACTCGATCCTCTGCCGTGTCCGCTGACGTGTCTTCCAGCGAACCGGCAGCAACGTCCATGGGTTGGCATCCGCTCAGGTCGGGAGCGGCCTTCCGGCCTGCTCGCTAGCCATGTATTCAGCGTACCAGTCAGGCCAGTTCTGATCATACTGGCCGCCGGTCCGCTTTTCATGCTCGCCATGGGCAATCGACGCCCGTCTCAGCGCGCCGGCAAGATCCGCGACGGAAGCAAAGCTGGTAGCGTCGGTGTCGACCCTGCCGGGAAGTCGCGCCCTGATCTCCTGCAGAATCCACTCATTGCCATCCGGATCACTGAACCTTGCGAATGACGAGTAGCTGTGATGCTCCGGATCCGGCCCATCGACCGGCGGAGTCCCCGGACCTGCGGTGTGAAAGATTTCGCTGACGTCAGCGCCATGATTGATGAGCTCGGCGCGTGCCGCCTCTATGTCGGCCACGATGAGATAAATCCCCTTGGCCGACCCGGGAGCGGCGCTGGTAATCCCAATGCCGAAGTGGATCGAGGCTGGCGAGCCCGGCGGGGTGAACTGCACGACGCGGAAGCTGTCGCCGACCGGGAAATCCGCATCGAGCCTCCAACCAAGGCCGCTGTAAAATCGCTTCGAACGTTCCACGTCCTTGACGGAGATCACGACGACCTCGAGCTTCAGGTCGGACATGCGGCCTCGTGCTTTGGTTTCTCCGCTGGTTTGCGTGATATTCAT
This sequence comes from Mesorhizobium abyssinicae, assembly GCF_049887195.1. Taxonomy (NCBI): domain Bacteria; kingdom Pseudomonadati; phylum Pseudomonadota; class Alphaproteobacteria; order Hyphomicrobiales; family Phyllobacteriaceae; genus Mesorhizobium; species Mesorhizobium abyssinicae. Next base: position 233,669 of record NZ_JARAKC010000004.1, on the reverse strand, counting down.
GTCAGTCTCCAATAGTGCTGCTCCGGCGATCTTGATTGGCGTGATCAACGACGGCCTGGATTGGCCTTCCCAGCCTACTTCACCACTCTGTCGCGGACACGAGGCGAATATCGGCCGTGGACCGAATCCAATCTATTGCACCATGGTGTTGGCGATACTTTGGTATCGGCAAGGCTGCTTTTCGGCACACCTCGCGCTGTTCCCCCTCGACCGGTGCCGAGCCGACGTTCGGGCCTATGAGCGTATAAACGAGAGCAGGTCGGAATTGATCACATCCGTGTTCACCGTGCACATGCCATGCGAAAAGCCCGGGTAAATCTTGAGGGAGCTGTTTTTGAGCAGTTTGGCCTGGATGAGGGACGCGTCTTTATAGGGCACGACCTGATCGTCGTCTCCCTGCATGACGAGGGTTGGCACCGTTATCGCCTTCAGATCTTCTGTCTGATCGGTTTCCGAGAAGGCCTTGATCCCTTCATAATGCGCCTTGGCGCCACCCATCATGCCCTGGCGCCACCAGTTCTGGATGATGCCCTGCGAAATCGCCGCGCCCGGCCGATTAAAGCCGTAGAACGGTCCCGACGCCAGATCGAGAAAGAACTGCGACCGGTTGGCGGCAAGTGCCTTTCGGAAACCGTCGAATACCTCGAGCGGGGTGCCACCGGGATTGCTGTCGGTTCTCACCATGAGGGGAGGAACCGCGCTGATCAGGACAGCCTTGGCGACGCGGCCTTGGGGCTGGCCATACCTTGCAACGTAACGGGCAACTTCGCCGCCGCCGGTCGAATGCCCGATATGGATGGCGTTCTTCAGCTTGAGGTGCTCTGCCACGGTTGATGCGTCGGCAGCATAATGGTCCATGTCGTGACCGTCGCTGACCTGTGCGGAGCGGCCGTGCCCTCGGCGGTCGTGCGCGACGACGCGAAAGCCATTTGCCAGGAAGAATAGCATCTGCGCGTCCCAGTCGTCCGCGCTGAGCGGCCAGCCGTGATGGAACACGAGTGGCTGGGCCTCCTTTGGCCCCCAATCTTTGTAGAAGATCTTTGTACCGTCCTTGGTCGTTACGGTTGACATGGTCGGGTCTCCTTGATGTCGAGTGGGTTCATTGCTTGCGGACCGGGCGATTGCGATGCGTGGAAGCAGCGTCGTCGCTGCTGCAATAGCGCTGGCCGTCAATACTACCCGTCGCGAGAAAGCGTTTGCGCTGCTCGCCTGATCTTCTGTTTTCATGTAACTCTCCGCTGTATTGACCGACCGCCTTGGCGATCTCACCAATCCGCTCGGACACAGAGTCGAATATCAGCTGTGCGCAAGTCAATCTATTGCATGATGGTGTCGGCGATACGTTGGTATGGATGGAGGCCGTGCGCCCTTCTCGGGTTCCATCATAGAAGACGGCTGGTGGAAGTCAGCCGACGATACCGTCGGTGGGAGACGACTAGCCGAATCGAGAGACTACCAATTGGATAGCGTGGTTGACGCCATCGCCACGACCCGTAGCGACGTTCTATTCGGTCAAGGGAGCTTCGGTGATCGTGCCTAGTTTGGACGAGAGCTGCCGGCTTATGCGCGGCGACAACCAGATATGGCCAAACGGGGCTTCATCCAAGCGTCATGATGGCAATGCACATTAGGCACAGCTAAACCTCCCGATGGCGTCGGCGGCTGCGGCGTCCAAAGCCACCTCGAGGATGCCTTCGGTCGTCTTGATCGAGAGGATGCCAAGCGCGCCCTTCTCATCTGCGACCGTACTGACGTGATTTCGGTCGGCACGATCGGCGTGGCCTTGACCTTGGGTTCAAGCAATAGGAACGGGAACCCAAAGTCCATCAGACGAAGGTGCTGCCGCTAAGGTGTGCCTCATTCAGTTGGCGCAGGACTGCGTGGGATTGCGAAAGCGAATGTTGCTCCGGAGCCTTCATTTCTTTCCGCCCAGATGCGACCGTGATGACTCTCGATGATCGAGCGACTGACGGATAGGCCGATACCCATGCCTTGCGGCTTGGTACTGAAGAACGGGGCGAACAGCTTGTCTGCGCCGCTGGACTCGAAGCCCACGCCACTGTCTCGAACCGTTACTCTCACTAGTGTATCGGCGTCGATTCCGATTTTTATGCTCAGCTCGCGCGGCCTGTCGTCGACTGTCAGCATGGCATCTGCGGCATTCGTAAGCAGGTTCAGGATCACCTGCTGAAGCTGGATTCGATCACCGACCACTACGGGAAGATCATTGGAGAACTCGCTAAAAAGCAGAGCACCCTTTCGCCGCAAGTCGCTTCCACAAAGCGCAATTACTTCTTCTGTGGCCTCCGCGAGATCAATCGGTCCGACCGCTGGTTTCTTGTTTGCAAACATTGCCCGCAAGTGAGAAATCACATCAGACATGCGACCAGCATCACGAATGGTCAAACGCGCCGTACCACGTGCACGTTCGAGATCGGGCTGATCAGCCGCCAAGATCCGAAGACACGCGTTGGCGTTAATGACGATGCCCGTAAGCGGCTGGGTGATCTCGTGAGCAATAGATGCGGTTAGCTCGCCCATCGTAATCAAGCGACTGACATGTGCGAGGCTCGCCCGCGTCGTCTGCAATTCTTCCTGGGCAACTCTGAGATCATCGATGTCCGTGGAATTACCGAGGAACCTGATGATGTTTCCCTCCTGGTCGCGTATGGCAATCGCTTGGTTCAGGTGCCATCTGTAAGTTTGATCCCGAGCGCGAAGGAACCGGACCTCCATGGCGAAGCCAGAGCCGGACCGAATACCTTCCCAGTAGGTTTTTCGCGCTGCTCCCAAGTCGTCGGGATGTATCGTGGCCGTCAACGCTTCGGGGTGCCTATGGACGTACTCAGGCGTCTGCCCGATATAGTCATACAAGCTCTGATTCACGATATCCGGAGTTCCATCGGGCGTCACCGACCATACTGCTGCAGGCATTGCATGCATCATGTTGACGAGCAGTTGTAGCTGGTCGAGGGCGCGCTTGTGGTCCTCGATGTCTACCGCCGCAACATACCACCGGGTTATGCGTCCCTGCTCATCAAGCAAAGGCTTGTAGCGCACGAGGAACCAGCGATACTCCCCGTCTTTGCCTAAAACTCGCTGCTCAGTGCTGAAAGGCGTTGTTCGCTTCAGCGACGCTGCTCGTCCTTCGCGGACTCGTTTGAAATCCTCCGGGTGAATGACACGATCCCGATAGTCCTCTTGCTGAACGTCCTCCAAAGTGAGGCCCGTGTAATCCATCACCGCCTGATTTACATATTGGACGAATCCTTCGGTGTTCAGCACATAGATGTGGGAAGGAATAGTGTTTATGATCAGACTCAGATTGCGCTCGCTGGATTGAAGCGGCTCCTCGCGGTGTCTGAAGTCTTCTATGTCGATGGCGAAACCAAGCCATCTGGAGATGTTGCCGGCCTTGTCGCGAAATGGATTGGCGCGAAACAGGAACCACCGATAGACCCCGTCGCGACGACGTAACCGCGCTTCGGTCTCCCTAGGTTCGCCGTAGGACACGCACGACGACCAACAATTGTCGACACGCAATCGGTCTTCCAAATGAATTGCATGGATCCACCCTCGATCCGCGGCCTCCTCCGCGGTAAAACCCGTGTAGTCGTGCCAGGATTGATTGAGGAGTTCTGCGCAACCATCCGGAAGGGCGCTCCAGGCCAAGCCCGGAAGCGCATCAATCAGATCGCTGAGCTCGAACGACATGTCACTCGTCTGTCTGTACCGTTGACAAGTTAGTCTCGGGTGACTGGATCCCCGCCGGTCCTTTCGCCTCTAATGGCCAAGCCTAGCATGGTCCCTCACCTGGGTCGACGCGCATAGCCGCTCATCGGCCTGTGCGCTCGACGTCTGAACGACGGCACGACGTCCCGGGATCGGGTGGGTCGCCTCCTGGCCGCTGACGCCCCAGGGGCCACCCGGGCAGCGAGGGTCCGGCCTGACCGGCTCGAATGACGATGGCTTCAACACCTATGATCCATGATTTAACCGCAACTGACCGTCAAAGTCTGTCGGCGTCGATAACGGCCCGGGCGAATTCCTTGGGCGCCTCCTGCGGTGCGTTGTGGCCTATCCCGCCCTTAAAAATCCGGTGCTGATACTTGCCGGTAAAGCGCTTGGCATACGCAGACTGATCCGGATGTGGCGCGCCATTGGCATCGCCTTCGATGGTGATGGTGGGCACGCCAATGTCGGGCATCGCCGCGATCTTTTTTTCCAGGGCGTCAAACCTTACCTCGCCCTGTGCCAAGCCTAGCCGCCAGCGATAGTTATGGATCGAGACCGCGACATGATCGGGATTGTCGAAGGCGGTGGCGGAGCGCGCGAAAGTGGCGTCGTCGAATTTCCACCGTGGGGAGGCCAACTCCCAGATCAGACGTGCAAATTCGTGCGTGTATTGCGCGTAGCCGGCCGCACCTCGTTCCGTGGCAAAATAGTACTGGTACCACCACTGAAGTTCGGCCCTGGGCGGAAGGGGCTCTTTGTTGAGCTCCTGGCTGCCGATGAGATAGCCGCTGACCGAAACCAACGCCTTGCATCGCTCGGGCCAAACGGCTGCGATAATATCGGCAGTCCGCGCTCCCCAATCAAAGGCGCCAAGGACCGCCTTATCGATCTTCAGCGCATCCATAAAGTCGATGATGTCGACCGCAAGCGCCGCCTGCTGTCCGTTACGCGGCGTTTCGGCGGACAGGAAGCGCGTCGTGCCGTAGCCGCGTAGATAGGGCACGATCACGCGGTAGCCGGCCTTGGCCAGTGTCGGGGCAACGTCGACATAGCTGTAGATGTCATATGGCCAGCCATGCAGGAGAATGACCACGGGGCCATCTTCAGGCCCATCCTCGGCGTATCCGACATCCAGCATTCCCGCATGGACCTGCTTGAGTGCTGCAAAGGATGTATGCGCGGATGCGGAACTCGCCTTGGTCTCTTGTGCCGCCGCTGATCTAATCATGCTAATTTGGGTTGCCGCGAGGCCCGCCGCGGTCGCGAAGAAGCCGCGACGGCTTTGGTTGATCTGCCCCAGGAGATTGTAACAGTTCATTTGTCAGCCCATGTGGTTGGTAACCCCGACGGCCTGCCAGCACTTGGCGCCTAGTTGGCGGTGGCTGCGTCCTCGATGACCTTGGCGACCGCCGGCCCGTGCGAGATCATCACCACATGTGATGCACCCTTGACCACAACCGTCTCGCGCGCGTGGGCTCTCTCAGCCATGAAGGCCAACGCCTTCGGTGGGATTGCGGTGTCGTGGTCGCCATAGACGAACCATGACGGAATGGTCTTCCAGGCCGGCTCCGTCGCCGCTTCGCCAAATGCGATGTCAGTGATCGGCCTCTGGGTTACCGCAGCAAGCCGGGCAGCGGGTTCGGGCAGGTCCGGCGCGAAGGCCTCGCGGAATTTGTCCTGCTGGACATAGAGGTCGTGGCCACCGCCAGACAGCGGCACTGGCGACAATGCCGGCCCTAGTACGCTGCCCGGGAACTTGCCGTCGAGGGCGCCGGCGCTCTCGCCTGCCTCCGGCGCGAAAGCGGCGACATAAACCAGAGCCTTTACATTTGCCTGGTTGTGCGCGGCGTCGCTGATCACCATACCGCCATAGGAGTGGCCGACCAGAACGACAGGCGTCGTGATGGTGCTAAGAAGACTGCGCACGCTGTCGGCGTCGCTCTTCACGCTTCGCAACGGGTTGGCGGCCGCAACGACCGTGTAGCCGTCTTTCTCCAGAATAGCGACAACGCGATTCCAACTCGAAGAGTCGGCAAAGGCGCCGTGCACCAGGACCACGGTCGGTTTGGCCGGCTCCGCAGTTGCCGCGAAAGCAGATGTCGCCAGCAAGGTGACGAACATCAAGGCAGCTGAGAAAGTTTTCATCGGTAGAACTCCTTTCAAAACTTGTCGCGACGTTGTTCGCGCGGCTCTAGGCCGGCTTACGCAAGGACTGGAATGACGCACGCATCTCCTGGCAGAAGAAGTCCGTCTGTTCCCACGCCGCGAAGTGGCCGCCCTTCGGGGCCTTGTTGAAGTGGATCAGCTTGGGGTAGGCCTTTTCGGCCCAGCTCTTCGGCGCCGTATAGATTTCATCGGGATAGGCTGTCACTGCGACCGGGATCTGGATTCCGCGCACATCGAAGAACCCGCCGGTCGGATGATGCGCATTGTCCCAGTAAAGCCGAGCCGAAGAGATCGCCGTGTTGGTCAACCAGTAGAGGGTGACGTTGTCGAGCACGTCGTCCTTCGACAGGCCTTCCTTCTGGCCGGCAAAGGCCCGGGTGATCATCTTCTGGCTGCTGTCGTCATGGTCGATCATCCACGCCGCCAGGCCGATCGGCGAGTCCGCGATGGCGTATAGCGTCTGGGGACGGTTGTTCATCTCGATCGCATAGCCCAAGCCGTTCCTATTGAAGGAATCGAGCTGGTTCCATGCTCTCAACTCGTCGGCGCTAAGATTGGCAGGCGGCGTTCCTTCGGCCAGCGACTTGTTGATTTCGGCCGGTACCGCGGCGGGCATGTTGGTGTGAATGCCAAGCAGACCGGGCGGCTGCTGCACAGCCATATGCTCCGTGACGGCATTGCCCCAGTCGCCGCCCTGAGCCACGTATTCCTTGTAGCCGAGCCGCTTCATCAGAACGGCCCACGCCTTGGCAATGCGGGGCGGATTCCAGCCGACTTCGGTCGGCTTGCCGGAGAAGCCGTAGCCCGGCAGTGATGGGATGACGAGATGGAAGGCGTCAGCGGCGGTCGCGCCGTGAGCCGTGGGATCGGTCAGCGGTCCAATGATCTTGAGCTGCTCTATGATCGAGCCGGGCCAGCCGTGGGTCACGATCATCGGCAGAGCGTTCTCGTGCTTGGACCGGACGTGGATGAAGTGAATATCCAGCCCGTCGATCTCGGTGACGAAATTGGGGACCGCGTTCAGCTGGGCCTCGATCTTGCGCCAGTCATGATCGGTCGCCCAGTGCTGTGCCAGCTGCCGCATCGTTGCAAGCTGCACGCCCTGCGTGGTGTCAGAGACCTGCTCCTTGTCCGGCCACTTCGTCGCCAGAATGCGTCGGCGCAGGTCGGCCAGATCGGATTCCGGGAAATTGATCTTGAGGGGTCTTATGGCGTCAACGGTGGCCGCGCGCAGCGCCCCCGGCAGCAAACTTACAACACCGCCAGCGGCCGCTGCGGCAAGGAGTTGACGACGAGTGGGTGACAGCTTTGACATGATTACCTCCGATGTCAGTCCGGCGAAAGTTCGACGCGAAGATCGGCGAGAGGCGCCCCGAAATCTATTACACCAAGGTGTCGCCGATACTTTAGGATTGGTGCGTGACGGCTTCGCGGGAAGTTGCCGACGGCTTGGCACGACCAAGTCATGACCGGCGACGGCGGTGGGTGCTCAGTTGCAATGTGGATTTCCAACGGGAAAGAAAGCGATCCAAAAACGCTGAGCGGCGAGCCATGCCCGCCGCTCAGCTGACGGCAAAATAGTCAATTGCCCCAGGGGCCTCTGTTGAAGTCTGGCCAGGACTGGTCGGCCTCTGCTCCACCGCTTGCCTTCGGCAAGACTTTGATTTTGCTCTCGTCATGCCGGTTGATCGACCCGGTGACCGTCAGGTCGGTAAGACTCGACCCGCTTTCGACGACAGTGCCGTAGTGATCGCTGCCGGCGAAGGCCGGGCTGGAAGCAAGAGTGACCAAGGTAAAAAAGGCGATCTTGGTCATGGCGGAGTTCAATGTCCCCAGATGCCCTGACCGGGCTCCGGATCGAACAGTGGCCGGACATGCTTAGGGCCGGTGTGGCCGATCGACGCCGTGAAGCTGTGGTCGATGCTGGTGCTCAGAGACGATGTCGGCTTGTAGACAAAATCGGATCCATAGTGATCGCTGCCGGCGAAGGCGGCGCTGCCGGAGATAAGAAGGGCTGCGGCAGCCACAAGAGATATTCTGGTCATTTTAACGTACTCCTTTTCCAAGTGTGTCTTATCAATCACGATGTCGCGCCTTGGGAGGATGCGCTTGTCGGATGATCTCCAGATGGATGGGGGTGCCTTAAATTCCAATTATACCAAGGTGTCTCGTGGTATTATTTTTACATGAAAATTTCAGATAGACTTTCAGATAGACAGTATTTTCTATACTTTAGGTGTATGTCATCCAGACGCGGGGCACGCGGCTTCTAAGCGCCACCGACGGTCCGCTAGTGGATTGAGATCGACCCAAAGACAATCGGCGTGACTTGCAACTCGCTGACTCATACCGCCTCGCCAGCAATTGGAAGGAAAAAGAAGAAACGGGCTCCACCGTGTAAGGACTTGTTGTCCGCTCCAATCTTTCCGTGGTGTCCCTCGATCACCGTTCGGCAAATGCGAAGTCCCATCCCCATGCCGCGGGCCTTGGTGCTGAAGGAACGCTCAAACAACCCAGCGAGCTGTTGGGGGTCGATGCCGGGTCCGCTGTCCTCCACCGAACAGCACAGATTTGCGGGATCAGATTCGAAAGTGCGAATCGTCACACTGCGCTTTCCTCCTGGCGTCTGAGCCATTGCCTGCACGGCATTCATAACCAAATTTATGACCACTTGCTGCAATTGGACCCGGTCGCCCAAGACTTCGCGTCCACCGCCCAAAGATGTAAAGTGCCTGACAGTCACGCCATGCGACTTCAGTTGGTCGCCAACGGCCAACAGCGCCTCTCGCACGACACCGTCATCAAACGAAAGCCGCGTCGGTTCTGGCAGGTTCTTAGTTGCCGCAGCCCCCACACGACTGACAATCTCGCTTGCCCGTTGTGCGTCGGCGATCATACGCCTGACGACTCGTTCTATCTCGACTAAATCGGGCGCTGGCTGTGCCAGCCATCTGAGGATCGTTCCACCATACAAGGCGATACCAGTAAGCGGCTGGTTCACCTCGTGACTGATGTAGGCGCTGAACTCGGACAACATGGAAACGCTCTCCAAGTTGGTGGTCTCGGTGACATTCAGCTGTACCTGACCCGACACCTCCCGAGATGCGGGCCATGCCAACTTGAGATGCGATCGTGCCTTGGATCCAGTGATGACCGACCCGCCGCCGCTTTCCTCGTTATCCGACGTGGTTCGGTTGATAGCGCTGCTCATGATCCATGCCCTCATGATGTTGAAGGCAAAGCTATGCAAAAGGGACACCGCTCGCTTCTGTCAAATGACCAGTCGATGACAGATTACAGTTGCGTCGCGGGACACGCTGTGAACGGCTCTGGTGCCGCCCCCCGCCAATGACAGCATAGCGCCAGCTACGGTCGCGTCTCAATTGGCGCCAACCGTCCTTGCAAGCAGCGGCCCGAGCGCGGACCTAGAGGTGATCCCTGTCTTGGCGAATATCCTGTGAAGATGGTAGCCGACGGTTCTATGCGAGAGATAGAGCTTGGCGCCGATCTCCTTGTTCGAAAACCCTTCTGCCGTGAGTTGAGCGATGTGCAACTCTTGCGGCGAAAGCGTTTCCCAGCTGTACTCTGCCCGAGCGCGGCTGAATTCGCCTGATGCGCGCAATTCTTCACGGGCACGCTCCCCCCATGGCGAAGCTCCGAGTGCATCGAAGATGTTACGAGCTTCACGTAGTGGCGTTCTGGCGCTGGCGGATCTGCGCTGTCTGCGCAGCCAACTGCCGTAAGCAAGAAGCAGGCGCCCTCGCAGGAACGGAAATGCATTGGCATCCGCACCGAGACCGCGCATAAACAGCTCCTCTGCTCTTTCATTCTCTGAAAGCAGAGCTCGAGCGTAGAGCAACATGGTCTCAACCCAAGGTACCCGCTCTCGGCCTGCGGCAAGCTCCATTTGGTCGATCAGACCGTGTGCGATCGCCCGCGAACTATTGGAGTAGGCAGCCGCCTCGACGAAGTCCGCCAGCGCGAAAAACTGAAGACCCGAGTTGAATGCCGGATCATCGGGTGTAAACAGCCGTCGTAGATGGTCATGGGCAACGGAATGCTCTCCCGCGCCAATTGCCGTTATACCCCGCGCGATCTGCAACATTGCCAACAGAAAGCTGGGCCGGCTGGACAAGAGCAGGCGCTCGACGTGCGCAGCGTGAACCTCTGCCTGTTCAAAGTTGCCCCGCATGCCCGCCAACTTCGCTTTGACGATCGTGGCCGCCGCGATCCAGAGATTTCCTCCCACCTCTTCGGCAAGCCGCGCAGATTCTTCCGCCTCGCGCATCGCACCGATCCAGTCGCCGACTTCCATTTCTGCCCAAGCCTGCGAAAAAAGTACTCGGGCTAGATCGCTGAGGCGTCCCTGCTCGCGAAGCGCGGCGCTCGATCTGTTTAGAAAGTGCACGGCAAGGTCGAAGGTCCCGATCACGTCCGCCGTGCTTCCAAGGATTCGCGCGATAGCAGGGTCTTCGAGCCCTTCGGTGGCGAGCCGTTTGAGGGCTTGATACACTTTGCCGCCGTTTTTGAGCGGCTGGACATAAGCGGCTATTGCGATCACGCGCGCATCCGTGTCCGGCAGGCCCAAGGCACCAGCCGCTGCAACCACGCTCTCGCCTACTGTCTCAGTAGCATTGCTCCACCAGCACCGTTGAGCTGCACGCCAGGCCAGATTGCCTGCCAGCTCAATCGCACCTGCGGTCTCTGCCTGCGCCACGAAGCGAAGCAGGCTCGGTATCTTAGTGGGATCATTTACGAACGGAGGCTGGCTGATTTCCCGACACCAGCCGATACGCGCCGAGGCAAGTTCATCCGACTCATCTACGTCCGCGCGTTGCAGCAGATCCTCCATCAACTCCGCTTGCCCGAGATCGGCGGCGAGCTCGGCGGCCCGCAAAAGTCGTTCGCTTCTGGACTTTGGCGTGCTGCTCAATCGCGCCGCTGTTTGGAGAACGTCGATAGCAGTAAGAACCACGCCCCGTCGCTGTGCCCGAGCAGCCATGCAGTCGTGCTCTGCTGCAAGGTCTTCGTCGGATCCGACGGCTGCCGCCGCACGATGCCAAAGTTGACGATCAAGCTGGCCTGGCATGATAGCCGCAAGTGATGCATGGATTGCCTGGCGCACGCTTAGATCAGCAGCTTGGTGAATCGCCGAGCGGACGAGCGGATGACGAAATCGCACGTCACGCCCATCGAAATGGATCAACTTGGCTGCAACCGCCGTTGTTAACGCGTCCACTCCCACGGGCTTGGCCAACATCATCTCGGCGGCACGCCGGATTTCCTCAAATGAAGTGCCGTCATTTTCTGCCGCAACGAACAGCAGACGGCGGGTTGTGTCTTCCAGACCGGTCAATCGGCTTGAGAACGCGCGTTCCAGGCGCTCCGTTAGCGGCAGCCATGAGTCATCGTGGTCGAGCGCTTGATCGGCAAGGGGGAGTTCCAGGATAGCCAACGGATTGCCGGCGGCTTCCTTCAGAAAGCGGCGGCGCAGATCGGCCGGCAGGTCGGGAGCATGAGCGTCCAGCAAGCGTTCCGCATCGACATCATCGAGCGCTGAAAGCTGGATCTGTGGCGTTCCGGTATCGCCGAGCACACGACGTGCGTCATCGCGGGTCGCGACCAGCAACACGATCGGGTCTGAGCTCAGCCGTCGCGATACAAAATCCAAGACATCGTAGGTGGGCTGATCAATCCATTGAGCATCGTCGATGACCAGCAAGATCGGGGTGCCCCCGGCGCCTTCCGTAAGGAGGGCAAGCGTTGCCAGAGCAACAAGAAAGATATCGGGGGACGCCGTATCATCGCCCATGCTAAGCGCGACCAGAAGCGCAGATCGGTGGCGAGGCGCCAGACTGTCCACCTGCTTGAAGAGCGGGCGAAGTGCCTGCTCGAGCCCGGCGAACGGCACATGGCTTTCTGCCGGCACGCCGGTCATGCTGAGCACCAGTATCCCTTGTTCACGCGCTATAGATTTCGCCACCTCAAGCAGCGCGGACTTGCCTATCCCCGCCTCGCCGCGAATGACTAACGCCGATCCACCCTGATCGACCTGGTCGATCAGCCTCTTCAGAAATGCGATGTCCTTTTCGCGTCCTTGCATGGGGAAAAAAGCGGCCCGCGCATCGCCCTCGCGGTGCTGAGCGGATGGACGTCTATCCTCCCGGGGCTCTTTCATATTCTGACCCAGCCGCGCTTACTATCACGCAGCCACACAGCTTCGCACATTGGTGTCGCAGTGGGGAAGCCGTTGCACCCCTTTCATCTGCTCCTGAAACGAAGCAGCTCGCATTTCAACTGCAGCCGGCGACACCCAGCTTCCTTGGCCGGTAGCGATCCTGTCCTCCATCATATTTTGGGCATCGCGGTTCGGGTTTGGCATACCTCCTGCTTAGCCGTTGGGGCGCAACGTGTTAAAATCGATGCTCAATTACCTGACTCTAGTGGCTGTGGCGCTTTCGCTGAAGGGCGATGATCGAAGCGAACTGGCGGTCGATGCAGGACTTAAGGCCAACAGCTCAAAAGGTCTTTTGGGCGACGTGGCTCGGCTGGATGCTCGATGGTTTCGATGCATCGATCTACGCCTATGTCCTGGTATCTGCCCTGAAGGAGTTGCTGCCTGCTAGCGGAATCGCAGCAAGCCAATCCAACATCGGCTTCTACGGCGGCTTGCTGTTCTCCTGCTTCATGGTGGGATGGGCATGCTCGATGTATTGGGGCTGGGCTGCCGATCGCTACGGCCGCGCCCCGGTCTTGTGCATGACCGTCCTGGTCTACTCCACTTTCACTGCGGCCAGCGGGCTTGCGACAGGCGTCACAATGTTTGCAGTCTTCCGCTTCTTGACGGGCTTTGGCATCGGTGGGGAATGGTCGGCAGGCACTCCACTGCTGCATGAAACGGTTCCAGAGCAGCAACGCGTACGCCTGGCGGGCTGGCTCCACTCCGCGGCCCCGACGGGATTGCTCCTTGCAGCGTTGCTCGTATTCCTCGCCGGCGACGCTCTCGGTTGGCGCGGTTTGTTTATTGTCGGGATCTTGCCGGCATTGCTTGTCCTTTTCGTTCGCCGCGCATTTCCGAAGCCCGTGCATCGACGATCACCCCCCTCGTTCACCTCGCTGTTTGCCGTCGATCAAAGAAAGACAACCTGGGCCGCCGCGCTCATGTTGAGTTGCGCCATTTTCGGTCTCTGGTCGTCTAATTTCTGGGCGCCGGCCGTCGTCGCCATCAAGCTGACGGCAAATGGCACGGCGCCGGCGCGTTCCTTAGAGTTGGGAGCACTTGCAGGAATCGCGACCAATTGTGGTGCACTCGTCGCTTGCCTGCTCATGCCCTGGATAACCACGTACCTTGCCAGCAGGCGCCTGACAGGGTTCGTGTTCTTCCTTGGGTCAACAGTTTCTGTAGTGACCTGTTACGGACTCGCGATTGGGTATCTCGACAGCCTCCCGTTGTTCTTCCTGCTGTTGCCCCTTGTTGGCTTCTTCACCAACGGCATGTTCGGTCTTTTCACGATCTGGCTGCCCGAAATGTTTCCATCAGCTTTGCGCGGTTCCGGCTCGGGCTTTGCATTCAGCCTGGGTCGCTTGCTCGGAGCAGTCGGACCAGCCGCAATCGGCATGATCGCCGGGACGACGGGAAGCCTTCCGCTAGCGATCTCGCTATTAGCGGCGATCTATGTTGTCGGGCTCCCCTTCATTGCGCTATCGCCGGAAACATCCGGTCGCCCGCTGCCGGCGTAGATGAACGGACGGCGCGTGGTCCGGAGGAGGTCTCTGATCCGTCGTTCACACGAGGCAGCCGGACACGCCATCCGACAGCAGCTTCATGCCGGTGGCCAAGATGCGGTGGTCCGCCCTTCCGACCAGCCGATCCGCCACACAGGCAAACAAATGTGGGGTTGGAGGGAGCAAATGCACTGCGCGTCGGTATCGGAAATGCGCATATCGATCCCGCGGCATGTGACCAATTGAGATTGCGGGTGCCGAGGCCAGCGGCGCCTCATGTCATCTAACCTCTGCAGTTTCAAAGGTTGAACAAGTGTCTAATCCGTGCCGTCAGCCGCGGTACCGATTTCGATTGCCCGCCGTTGTGCAGCTGGTCGAATTTGGACCGCTCCGCCTCCGTTCGCCTCGACAACAGCGAGCCTAGCTCGTCGACAATGGACGGACGGTCCCTCATGAGGGGTGCGAGACCCTCTTGCGTAATCTCGTAGACGACGACCGAAGTCAGGGCCGTCACGGTCCCGAGCTCGCCGGCGCCCGTCAGCAGTCCGCCCTCCCCCAGAAAATCTCCCGGTGCAAGCCTGGCCAACTCGGCCTCCTCTGCGATAGCATCCTCTCTGCGAGTGACCACCGCGACTCCGCTCCGCAGAATCATCAGAGACTTCTGCACGCGCCCTTGCTCGACCAGAACCTCCCCTTTGCGGAAAGTGCAGTGTGTCATGGTCGTAGCAAGAGTCTCTTTTTCATCCTCGGTCAGTCGAGCGAAAAGCGGCACGGCATCCAGCAACCGCAATTGGGTGGTGCGCAGTTCGACGGACCCTGCACTCGGAGCCGATGCGGCTGTGAAGTAGCTTCCCGGTGGCTGAGCGAGAGGTAAGCCAGCAGCCTTGGCATGGCGATAGGTCAAATCGAAGATTTCGGTCTTGGCTTTGCCGATCAAGGCGACATCTCCAACCCTGAACGTCAGTTCGAGCTCAACCGCGTCCGCATCCAGGGATGTCACCTGGATGCTGGGCTCTGGGCTGGTCTGGATCATGCTACTGCTCAGCAGGACCGAGCGCATTACGTCGACCATAGCGGATGGAGCCGTCGCCGCCTGAAAACGTATCGTCAAGGTCACACCGTGACTTGGTTCGGGGCTGCTGAGGTTGATAAGTCTCGCTTTCGCGAGATCGCTGTTTGGGACAATGAGGAGATCGTTGGCGCTCGTAAGGAGATGCGTCGCCCGCCAATTCGTCTCCACGACCTTTCCTTCGATGGCATTGCCGAGGGAAATCCAGTCCCCAATGCCGTAAGGCCTCGCCAGGTTGAGTGCGATCCCGGAAAACACGTCGCTTAGAGTGCTCTGCAAGGCCAGGCCGAGGATCACCGCGACAACACCAGAGGTGGCGATGAGCGTCCCGACTGGGGCGTCGAATACATAGGCGACAACCGACAGGACCGCTCCGACATAGATGAGGCCGACGATCAGGTCCTGCAAAAGCCGGCCCTCGCGAGCTCTACGTTCGAAGATCAGAAAAACGCGAACGACGCTGATCAGCGACCATGCCGCACTTGTCCACCATATGATCTTGGCAAGCCCGATGAAGAGGTTCTGCACGTTGGATGCGCCAGGCGGTCCCGGCTGATACGGAATGATCCCGGTGGCCACCAGCAGAAGACTAAGGGCGAGGAAAAAGACAAGTTGCCCGACGAGCTGACGTCGGGGATGGTCTCGAAGCAATAGCCGCGTGAGGATCGCGCCGACCACTGCGACCAGACCGGTCTGCACGATCGGGTCGGCAAATGCTCCAGAGATCTCGCTATAATTCAACATTGGTACTCGCAACCATCGCGGCTGTTTCGCAGCCCGAGCGTCCGCCAACCGGCCTGGAGGTCATGCCATTCCCGGAACGCTTCCAGGACATGGTGGTCGTCGATTTCGAACTTCATTCCTTGTCCGGTTCGGCGAACGACCCTGCGATACAATGTCGCCACCGTCCATTGTGCCTTGGTGTCGGCTTCGCAGGTCAGAACGGCCGATGGAATGCTTCATAGTGGTCCGATACAAAAGTATTGGCGACACTATCGTTCAATAGATTTGCCCCCGCCCTCAGTCGATCTCTATGGCATCTCGACCAAGGAGATGCGTCATGGACGACCATAAGATCAACAATCTAGGCGTCTCGGCGACCGTATCGGCGCCGAAGGAGGAGAGCGTCCACCAGGCACGCTGGATCCTTCTTCCCTTGTTCGGGTTGTGGATCATGTTCTCGGTCGCCGGTGTGATCCTTGGATGATGCTCGAGGATTCCCTGCTATGACCGCGACCACAACCTCCTTGCCCCTGACTGTCGCTGGATTTCCTATTCAGTCGTGGGCCTTTGCGCTCCGCATCTGGATTGCTGCGATCGTCGCCCTGCTGGCGAGTTTCTGGCTCCAGCTTTCGACGCCCTCTTCCGCCATGCTTACGGTCATGATCCTGGCGGAGCCGACGCGCGGGCAGGCGCTTGAGAAGGCCGGCTATCGCCTCATCGCGACCGTCATAGGGGTGGCGGCTTCGATCGCGATCGTGGGCTCTCTATCCCAGACCAGAGATTTGCTGCTCGTGGCCTTCGCGGCATGGATGGGTCTTTGCATCTATGCTTGTGCATTGCTCGACGGCTATCGCGCATATGCGGCGGTGCTATCAGGCTACACCGTTGGCTTGGTTGCCATTCAGCAGATCGACACGCCGCTGCATGTCTTTGAAACGGCCATGGACCGTGGCGCGGCCATTGCGGTGGGCGTGCTTTCAATCACGATCGTGAACGATCTGTTGTCGGCCCCCGACCGTCATCCGCAGCTTGGCGTACAACTCGCAGCCCTTCACCGCCGCGTCCGGAACTATGCGCAGGCTGTCGTTAGCGGCGAGTCCACCGATGCTGTGGCGGTGGCCGCTCTGATGAGAGAGATCGTTGCTCTCCGCCCCGAC
Organism: Mesorhizobium abyssinicae; assembly: GCF_049887195.1. Lineage (NCBI taxonomy): Bacteria > Pseudomonadati > Pseudomonadota > Alphaproteobacteria > Hyphomicrobiales > Phyllobacteriaceae > Mesorhizobium > Mesorhizobium abyssinicae. Next base: position 217,094 of record NZ_JARAKC010000004.1, on the reverse strand, counting down.
ATCTCAAGCCTCGCCGCTGAAACGAGCAGTGGTCCGGCCAAGAGCGCCGCGGCTCGTAGCGCGATCGTGGAACTTGTCGCCGAGTTGCAATCGGTGCGCGCGCTGGCGGAACTTCCTGCAATCACCGATCCGGTCCTTCGCGAACGGCTGGCGCACGTCTTCAGTGTGGACGCCGAAAAGTCCTTGCCGATCCCGGTCGACGAGAATGCCATCGCTTTGGCTGGCGCCACGTCGACGTCCCTTGAATGGGCGCTCCATGAGTTGCTGCGGCGGGACGCCGAAGTCCGGCTTTATCTTTCCGCGCTGAAGTCCGGAAAGCGCCCATCGCGCTCTTGGCGAGCGCCGCTCTATCGGTCGCAGCGTGTCGCCATGGGAAGCGGATGGCGGGCGGCGGCATGCATCGCGGTGGCATCCACTCTGCTCGTCCTGGCGGGGTGGCCGAGCGCGAGCTTCGCGCTGTCGCTGATTATTGTCGTTGTCGGACTGGGCGCTACAACTCCCGCGCCGCAAGCTTTTACGGCACTCGGCTTTGCCGGGACACCGATTGCGATCGCAATGACCGGCATCCTCGAATTCTTTGTTCTTAATGGCGCCTCAGACTTCCCGCTGCTGGCAATAGGGCTTGCTCCATTTCTGATCGGGGCCGCACTTCTGGCGACGTTGCCAAACCCGGTTGTGTCGGGTCTAGGGAAAGTCAACCTGATCTTCATCTCGGCGGTCCTCGCGGCGAGCAATCCGCAGACCTATAACCCACAGGCCTTTCTCTTCACGTCGTTGTTTCTCTGTATCGCGTCCGGTTTGCTACTCGCTGCGCAGTATCTCATTCCTCCGGTCTCAGATTCTCAACGCAGACGCTGGCTGCTCGCGTCGGCTCGACACGAACTTCATTTGCTCTCGGGTCGCGCCGATCGACGCTACGCACCCGAGGAAGCGACGTTTCGCGATGCCGTTCGGGTCGCCCGGATCGCCGCGACAGGTCCGAACGATCCAGAGTATCGGGACTCCGTAGAAGAGGTGCTGGCGTACTTCGATCGGGCCGCGGCAATTCGCTTCGGCGGCAACCCCATACAAGGACGGCTGCCATGACGCATGATTTTCATGAACTCGCGATTGGCGGCGTGCTGTTCGCACCCTTCGTGACCTACGCGCTCGGAGCTTTCGCCATCGTCCTTCTTCTTCGCCCGATCCTGCACCTGATCGGCTTCGCAAAGATGTTCAGTCACTCGTCGATTGCCGAGCTAAGCCTCTATGTGATGGTGCTCGGGACCGTCGTGCTTCTTGTCTAATGGAGATCGTCATGGAAGCGCAGCTCAAAGACCAGCCTGTTCGGCCAACGCCGTCGGCGCCCGAGACGGAGTCGGCCAATCCGATACGAACGGAAGACGCGCCACCGCCGGCGAATCTGAAGATCGTCCCGGAGGTCGCGCCGCGAGATCGCGATCTAACTCCTTTGGCCTCGCAATCCGTTCACATCCGGAAGCGGCAAGCCCTTCAGCAAGCACTCATTGCGTCAGGGAGAAGACTTGCGACTGTCGCGATCGCGTTGGCGGCCGTGCTGGTTTCGCTCATTGCCTGGGACCATTACTTGACCGCCCCATGGACCCGCGACGGCCGCGTCCGCGTTCAGGTTGCCAGCGTAGCCCCTGAAGTCTCGGGCCGGATCAAGGAGCTGCGTGTTGCCGACAATCAGTTCGTGCGCAAGGGCGATGTTCTTTATGTGATCGATCCCTTCGATTTCGACGTCGCACTGGACATCAGCAAAGCCGCTCTGCAGCAACGAGCAGCCGACCTCCAGGTGAAGCAGCGGCAGTCTGAGCGACAGGGAAAATTGTCGAGTCTTGCGACCACCCCGGAGCAGCAACAGATCTATGCTGGTAATGCGATCCAGGCTGAGGCTGCGTTCGAAGCTGCGCAAAGCCAAGTCACTCAAGCTCAGGTAAACCTGGAGCGAACCGAGGTTCGCAGTCCGGTCAACGGCTACGTGACGAACCTCCTGCTGCGCGCCGGCGACTTTGCTCGCCAGGGTATCACCAACGTTTCGGTCATCGATACCGACAGCTTCTGGATCGATGGATACTTTGAAGAGACCAAAATGGCACGAGTCTGCACCGGAGCCCAGGTCGAAGCAAAACTGATGGGCTACTCGGCACCGATCATCGGTCACGTCAGCACGGTCACTCGCGGTCTCAGCGTTTCCAACGCGGCCGCCGGCACGCAGGGGCTTCCAAACGTGGATCCGATCTACACCTGGGTCCGACTGGCGCAGCGCGTTCCGGTCCGCATCGCAATCGACGACGTGCCGGCCGGTGTACCGCTTGTATCCGGCATGACTGCAACCGTGACGATTCGGGATCACCCTGCCAACGACCATTCCAGCTGGTTCGACAGCGCACGTGCGAGCCTGATCAATGTACTCAGCGGCCCGTCCGCGCGCCCGGACTGTATTTCGGCAGCCACGGCCGCCATAGCGCCGGCGCAATCAGTTCCGGCGTGGGCGGCACAAGCAACCCCGGAGCCGGAACAGATCAATCCCAGCCTGGCCACCGGTATAGAGGCGTCGCCGCGCTACGAATAAGTCACCGCGACACGCGCCGTTCGCGCCACAGCGTGCCCAAGATCGAACAACAGGAGAAGGTGATGACAGATCAGGTCTTCGGCGCCAAAGCGCAACCCCTGCGACCGGCGCGGCGGCTGTGGCCTGCGATGATGCGCGGTTTTCTCGGCAAGTGCCCCAATTGCGGTCATGGCGCGTTGTTCGCCACCTGGCTCAAACCGGTGTATGAATGCTGTCATTGCGGCGAAGCGATCCATCACCAACGCGCCGACGATTTTCCGCCTTATCTGGTCATGGTGATCGTCGGGCACCTTGTGGTGGCCGGATTCCTCTGCACCGAAACCTTGTTCGAGTTGTCCTTGTGGGAGCACCTCGCAATATGGGTTCCGATAACGATCCTGTTGGCCCTGGTTCTGCTTCAGCCGGTCAAAGGCGCAGTCATCGGCATGCAATGGGCGCTCTACATGCACGGCTTCAGCGGCCGCGACGATGCGAGGGATACAATCCCCGATGCCTGATCGCACGGATAGGTGAGCCTGACCACATCGCGGGAACAGCTCTGTCGAGGCAACGGCCTCTGCGCGCGGACAGAATGAAGCTGAGCTTTCGAACCCACCACCTTTGACAGCGACGCGGCCGGCAGCGCATTCAATATGCCGCACTGATCGAGCTTCATTGCCATACACGTGGACTCCGTGACGTTTGTGTACCAGTCGCCGGCACCCGTCCACCATGGCTTGGAGCCAGATTCCTCGATGATCCGCTTCGAACAATACAAAAGTATTGCGCACACCATCGTATAATGGATCCTGCCTATCGGCGAAATAAATGAATGAGAGGTGAAGCAATTAAAACCAGGGATACGACAATGGCTACAATCGAGACAAAGTCCAGAGCATCGCGCTTGTCGGTCAACTCCATGCTGGCAAGGCTGGATTGGCGGTTAGATAGGGGGCGTTCTCGCTCGGCGCTTCTGGACTTGAGCGACGACCTGTTGAAGGACATCGGCGTTTCGCGCCTTGACGCCTATCTCGAGGCGTGCCGGCCGTTCTGGAGATAGAAGTTCGCGCCTGGCCAATGGGCAGGCGCGAACTGCTCCGCAGAATGCAAACCCGCGATGCCGGTTTCAATGGTATAGTGTCGTCAATCCCTTCCCGCATAGAGGGGGCCGCGTATGCGCTATGTCGGATTGTCTGCAGTCACCTGCGTTCGTCCCCACGTACACGCAGCGATGCGAGATTTCGGCCGACTGAAAGCTCTGCTGAGGATCGTGGTCATTGGTCTGTGCGCGACGCAGCTTACCGGCTGTATTGCAGCGCATCCGCGCGATGGCGTTCCCACGAAGGACATGGCAACGGCCCAGGTGAGCGGGTATCCGAGCGACATCCGCATATGGGGCGATCTCTACGCAAGCTACCCAGCCGAACGGCTTGCCGTATTTCACAACCAGCGAGTCAGGGCGGCAAGGACCGACCGATCCATTAACCTCAGTGAGCTCAACGCGCTTACGCTCTCAGGGGGTGGCAGCAGCGGCGCCTTCGGAGCCGGTATCCTTGGCGGTTGGACGAAGGCCGGAAACCGGCCGAATTTCGACATCGTGACCGGCATCAGTGCCGGCTCCTTGATTGCGCCATTCGCCTTCCTCGGTCCAGCGTACGACGAACAGATCAAGGAGGGTCTCACCACCATCACGGACTCCAATATCTACACCAGGCATACTATTCTCGGCGCATTGGCCAGCGGATCCCTTTCCAGCAATGCTCCGCTCGCCAAGATGCTCGACGAGTACATTACCAAGGACATGCTCGTTCTGGTCGCCCGCGAATATGCCAAGGGGCGGCGGCTGTTCATCGGAACCACCAACCTCGACGCCGACCGGGCTGTTATCTGGGACATGGGGGCAATCGCCGCGAGCAATCGGCCGGACCGCTTAAAGCTCTTCAAGGAGGTGATGCTCGCGTCCACGTCCATTCCTGGCATCTTTCCGCCGGTCGACGTCGAGGTGACAGCTGCGGGCCGGACCTACCACGAGATGCACGTGGATGGAGGCACGACCATGGAGATATTCCTGATGCCAGCCGGTCTCACGCTAGGCGCACTCAGCCAGACGTTCCACACCAGGGTCAAGGCGCGGCTCTATATCATCCGCAACGGCCGCACGACGCCGGAGCCGAGCATCGTCAAGGCCACACTGCCTGATATCGCCAAAAAAGCGGTCTCATCCCTGATCAAGACGCAAGGGATTGGCGATCTGTACCGGCTCTACGCAATCGCCAGGCGCGATGGTATTCAATACAATTACATAGACATCCCCACAGACTTCACCGTCGAGGCGAAGACGCCTTTCGACAACAAGTTTATGCGTGCGCTATACAAAAAGGGTGTCGAAATGGGTCAGGGCGGCGTGCCGTGGAAAAAGGCACCGCCCGGACTTTTGAAATGAATCCTACGGCAGTCGCCGTCTCGCACATCGGGCTACCTTTGAGCCACCACAGATTGCTGGTGCAGCCAGAGGAGCCGGTTTATCGCCGACTTGACTGCTGCCAGCGCCGCAACGTCCGGTCGGTGACCGTCGAGAACGATGCGAGGCTGCAATGCCACAGCGCGCTATTCTACGGCCACCACCGGCCCGGGGCAGCTTCAACTTGGCCACGGGGCGCCCGGTCCGACGCCAGCCCGTGGCAGGATGTCCTAGGATTTCTCACCGTTCGAGGCTGACGTCCGAACTGTATCCTGCATCGCCCCTCTCGTAGGGGGGCCTTAGTTCGCAGCGATCCATAAGCGCAAGGCGAACGAAATCAGTCCTAATGTGGCCACGCCGCCCAACCATAGTGTTGCTAACCACAACAGGCGTTGCGCAAGCGGGGACGGGTTCCGGTCGGGTAGCATCAATGATACCCACTTTCAGGCCGCACCTTGCCGCGAAACACCCAGTAGGCCCAGGCGCTGTAGACGAGGATCAGCGGGATCATCACTGAGACGCCGAACAGCAGGAAAATCTGGCTGTTCTCCGGCGCCGCCGCTTGCCAGATCGTTATGCTCTCCGGCACGATAAAGGGATACATACTGATGCCAAGCCCGGCATAAGACAGTCCGAACAGCGCAAGCGACAGAAAGAATGGCTGATAGTCGTTTTTGTTGGCGAGCGCGCGGAGCAACAGCGCGGTGGCGGCGGCGACCGTGATCGGCACCGGAGCCGTGAAAATGATATTCGGCCACGCAAACCAGCGCTGCGTGTACTGAAAATTCAAGAATGGCGTTGCGATACTCACTGAGACGATTGCCACCAACATCGCGAACGACAGCAGCCGGCTCAGACGATACGCGCGGTCGCGCAAAGTCCCTTCGGTCTTCATGACGAGCCAGGTCGCGCCGAGCAGTGCATAGCCGATCGTCAGCGACGTGCCGGTGAGGATCGAGAACGGCGTCAGCCAATCCCACCAGCCACCGGCATACTGCCGCGCCTCGACGTGCACCCCCTGGAGGACGGCGCCAAGCGCGACGCCCTGCGCAAATGCCGCAAGGCACGAGCCGCAGGCAAAGGCTAAATCCCAAGGGTTGCGTTCTCGTCGCGAGCGCCAGCGAAATTCAAATGCGATGCCGCGGAAGACTAGCGCGATCAGCATCGCGATCATTGGTGCGTAGAGCGCGGGCAGCAATACGGAGAAAGCAAGCGGAAATGCCGCCATTATGCCGACGCCACCGAACACGAGCCAGGTCTCATTGCCGTCCCATACCGGGGCCACGGTGTTCATGATCACATCTCGGTCGGCTTTCGCAGGAAACAACGGAAATAGGATGCCAAGCCCGAGGTCGAAGCCATCCATCACCACATAGGCGAACACGCCAAAAGCGATGATGAACGCCCAAATAGTCGAGAGGTCGATAGCGAGGCTCATTGGGGGGCCCCTTCCATCGGGGCCGCCATGCCTGCCGTGCGAGTCGGCATGTTGCTCGGCGGTCCAGATTCATCGGGACGCGGGGCATTCGCCATTAGCCGCAGCAAATAGGTCAAGCCGGCGGCATATACGACCAGATAGACGACGACAAAAGCGAGCAGTGAGGAACCGACAGCCGGGGCCGCCAGCGGTGAGGCGGATTGAGCGGTCCGTAGCAGGTTGTAGACGGTGAACGGTTGCCGCCCGGCCTCGGTGGTGATCCAGCCCGCGAGAACGGCGATGAAACCGGCCGGCCCCATCAGAAGGGCAAAGACATGCAGGAGCCGCGATTCAAACAACGTGCCATGCCACCGGCACCAGAGGCTGAACAGGCCGAGGACGAACATCAGCATACCCATGCCGACCATGATGCGGAATGACCAGAAGATGATCGGCACCGGCGGCCAGTTTTCGCGCGGAACTGTGTCGAGGCCTGGCATTGGCGCATCCGCCGAATGTTTGAGGATAAGCGAGCCCAACTTGGGAATCTCCAGGGCGTATTTGACCTTGCCTTCCTGCTGGTCGGGTAGGCCGAACAGGATCAGCGGCGCGCCATCTTGATGGCTTTGATAGTGACCTTCGATACCCATGATCTTTACGGGCTGGTGCTTCAGCGTGTTGAGACCGTGCTGATCGCCCGCCAGAATCTGAATCGGCGCCACCACGACTGCCATCCACATTGCCATGGAGAACATCACGCGGGGGCCGGCAAGAACAGAGCCTCGCAGAAGATGAAACGCCCCGGTCGCGCCGACGACCAGCGCCGTGGTGAGGTATGCAGCCAGGACCATGTGCACCAGCCGATATGGAAATGAGGAATTGAAGATCACCGCGAACCAATCCACCGGAACGAACTGGCCAGCCGCGTTCAGCCCTTGGCCTGAGGGGGTCTGCATCCAGGAATTGGCGGAGAGAATCCAGAACGCCGATATCAGCGTTCCGATCGCGACCAACAGCGTCGCCAGAAAATGCAAGCGCGGGCCGACGCGCTTTAGGCCGAATAGCATCACGCCAAGGAAGCCGGCCTCGAGGAAGAACGCTGTAAGCACCTCATAGGCCATCAGGGGTCCAATCACCGGGCCGGCTTTGTCGGCGAAGACCGACCAATTGGTGCCGAACTGGTAGGCCATCACGATGCCAGATACGACGCCCATGCCGAAGGCGATCGCAAAGATCTTGAGCCAGTAGTTGAACAGGTTGAGGAACACCTCTCGCCCGGTCAATAGCCACCGCGCTTCCAGGACCGCGAGGTAGCTTGCAAGCCCGATCGAGAACGCGGGGAACACGATATGGAATGACATCGTGAACGCGAATTGCGCTCGGGCGAGTGTGACCGCATCCCATCCTTCGAACATTGACGCACCTTATCTTTTCGACCCTGGGCCAATTTTCGGCCGCGCGCGACCAAGTATGCGGCCCACGCGAGTATGCCCTTGGCCATGTCTGGTCTTCCCCGCGCTGCAGGACGGCCACGTCGATGCGCGGTTTCCCCAGGTTCGGCAGAGGTACTGTAATCACCGGCCAGCGAATGCCCCGCCGTGGAGCATATATGCCACGTCCACTGCCTCACGCTGTGCGACGCGATCGGCTTCCCGCATGTCTGAACACATTGCCAGCGACGCCGGCCGTTCGGTACGATATGAGGATATCGCGTAACCGCGCAAGTGCCGCTTTTTCAATCTGGCGCACGCGCTCGGCAGTGATTTGCATGTCCTTCGCAAGGGTTAGAAGCGTGTCGGGCTCCTCGCTGAGGTGCCGACGTCGAACAATCTGTCTTTCCCGCGGATCGAGAGCGTTGAGTGCATCAGCCAGGGAGCGCTCCGTTCTTTCCCCGTCAATCGATTCTTCGACAATCAGGTCCGGGGGTGCCTCGTCCGAAGGGATGAGTTCAGCCAGCGAGATCCTGTCGGGCGTGATCGGGGCATCGAGCGAAACGATGTTCAACGGCAGAACCTTCTGGATGCGTTTGGTGCGCCGACTTGAGAGAACGTCCCGATTGGCGGCCGCGTAGGCGCTAACCGCTGACAGGACCCACCAGCGGGCATAGGTTCCGAACCGAAAGCCCTTTTTCGGATCGAAATGGCGAGCGGCTTCGAGCAAGCCACATCGTGCCTCCTGCTTGGCATCCTCGACCGGGGCGCCATTCCTGCGCAGGCCACCTACAATGCTGGCGACGAGAGGCTCATGGGCCAGGACGAGGGTGTGTAGCGCGCCGTCATCGCCTCCATCTCTCCAGCGGTGGAAGAGCGAGAGCTCTTCCTCGCTGCTCAAAAGGCCACCTTTCCGTGCCGGGATCACCCGCACGAACTGTTCTCTGCGTTCGGCGCGTTCGTGGATAACCGGACGCCGCTGCCAGTGCGACGTCGACGGAGGTATGTCTGACAACGACGGTTTGCTGGTGGTGGTCTCGAAGGAAATTCGCTCCAGAACTGTTTCCATGACTTAGAAACCTTTCGGAGGCACGAAGAGACAGATCGTGTGGCCGGCATCGATGCCGGCCTGGTGCGCGCACCAGTGATATTCGCCATCGGGTGAGTTCTTCACCCGTTTGTCGCCATAAGCGACAACCTCGCCGGTGCTCTGTATGACATAGCCTTGCGGCTTCTCGCTGACCGACTTGTCCTCGACCTCCTGGCAATCCATGTTCGAACAACAGGCCCAGGGATATGTCCATCCAGTCGGCGCTTGATGCGCATCGACTGGGGATGCCGCGAAAGCGGCGGCAGCGAACAAGGATAGCGCAGCGACATTTGCGTTGGATACTATTCCTGAGTGCGACATTGCGGTCTCCAGTCTAGTATTGGTCCGGCTGACCACCCCTTCGGGCGGCGCCTGATCGGGATCGCTTTCCCCTGCAACTATCGATGCGGGGCACGCAGGATTGGCGGAGCGCGCCGCGTTTCCACCAGCACGGCCCGTCGCGCAAACGCGGGACCCGGGCCGCGCATGTAGTGAAGTTCGGGGCGGTAGCGAGGTGCAACGAACTCGCGGAATGCCGACATGAGTTGCACCATCGAGTTCCAGGTTTCCATAGGTCGTCTCCTATCTTTGTAGTCCACCCAACGAGGGACATTTTGATCGAGTTCGACCGCTGGTCCATTACACGAAGGTGTCTCCAATACCTTGGGATCATTCAAAGCAATCGGGCCCGAGGTGTTCTAGAATGCAAGCTGCGGTCAGTCGCGCGAAGTTGGCTGGCGATCCGCATAGTCAAGCGGCAGCCATGCGCAGTGCTGCTGCCGCACCCTCCGTTGCGCATGGCAGTCCGCGGCGCGCCTCCACGTCCAGACAAGAGGCTCAAACTGCCAAGACAACGAGCCGCAAAATGGTCGAAAGCTGTCGCACCACGGGCGCAACTTCGGCCTGGTCGCGTGACAATTTACTAGAGCTATCTACTCTGTAATTTTTCTCCAATACCAAAGTATTGGCAATACGTTTGTACTATAGAATCCGGGACATCCCTGTTTGCATATTTTGGACAGCAACGCGCTGACCAGAGAACGGTTGGGTCAACGCCGCCGCCGCAGGTGGTGAACCGGAACGGAGATGCAAGATGCCTTCAGCAGCCGCCATAAAGCAGACCGAGCAGCACAAGCCGTTGCCGGCACCGAACAGCGACTTCTTTCAATTCGCTGACATGCTGTCCGACGAGGAACGGGCGATCCTCAAGAAAGTCCGTACCTATATGGAGACGAAGGTCCAGCCGATCATCAACAAATACTGGGTCGAGGACGCATTCCCGTTCGAGCTGCTCCCTTCTTACAAGGAGCTGAACATCGCCGGTATCGCCATGAATGGCTACGGCTGCCCGGGCGGAAGCCCCTTGCTCTCCAGCCTGGTCGCGCTGGAGATCGCGCGGACCGACGTTTCGTTCTGCACTTTCCATGGCGTCCACACCGGCCTCGCGATGAATTCGATCTACCTCGCGGGCACCGAGGAGCAGAAGCAGAAGTGGCTGCCGCCGATGGCGCGGATGGAAAAGATCGGATGCTTCGCGCTGACCGAGCCGCTGGTCGGCTCGGGTACCGGCGGCGGCCTCACGACCACGGCGAAACGCGATGGCGACACCTGGATCCTCAACGGCCAGAAGCGCTGGATCGGTAATGCCCCGTGGTGCGACATCACGATACTCTGGGCCCGCGATGTCGACGACAATCAGGTCAAGGGCTTCATCATCGAGAACAAGACGACGCCCGGGTTCAGCGTCGAGAAGATGCAGAACAAGATCGCGCTGAAGGTGGTGCAGAACGGCCAGATCACGCTGACCGATTGCCGCGTACCCGATGCGAACCGCCTCCAGGGAGGCACAGGGACGTTTCGCGATCCTGCTCTGGTGTTGCGCGGCACCCGGCATGGGTCCGGTTGGGAAATCACCGGCGCTCAGATGGGCGCCTACGAGAACGCCCTCAAATACGCGCAGGAGCGCTTGCAGTTCGGCAAGCCGATCGGGTCTTTCCAGCTGGTTCAGGAGCTTCTGGCGAAGATGCTGGCCAACATCGTGGCCTGTCAAAGCATGTTGGTTCGCTCGGTGCAGCTGGAAACCGAAGGCAAGCTGACGGATGCCCAGGCAGCGATCGTCAAGGCGTTCACCACTTCAAAAGCGCGGGAAACGGTGTCCTGGGCGCGCGAACTGATGGGTGGCAACGGCATTCTGGTCGACTACAACGTGGCGCGCTTCTTTGCCGACACTGAAGCGATCTACTCCTACGAAGGCACCTACCAGATGCAGACGCTGATCGTCGGCAAGGCGATCACAGGGTTCAGCGCCTTCGTTTAAGCGCCGACAGCAGAAGCTCCGCACTCATTCAGTTTGAAACCTAGGAGACGACACATGGACTTGCCAGTCGCCGCCCATACGCTCGAGGACGAGATGAGCTCACCTGTCAGCGAGCTGAATGCCGGACCGCTCCTCAATAATGTCCTCTACGAGAAGAGGGGCGCTATCGCATATGTAACCATCAACCGTCCCAAAGTGCTGAACGCGCTCAACCGGGCGACCTGGCTGGATCTGCGCACCGCCTTCGAGGATGCGCGTGATGACTCCGCCATCCGGGGTGTCATCATCACTGGCGCTGGCGACAAGGCATTTGTCGCCGGCGCTGACATCAGCGAACTCGCTCATGTGAGCTCGACCGAAGCGGAAGCATCGAGCCGCCTCGGACAGGCGGTCCTCGATCTGATCGAGAACCTCGGCAAGCCGGTCATCGCCGCGATCAACGGCTTTGCCTTGGGCGGCGGCTGCGAGACGGCAATGGCATGCACGATCCGTATCGCCGTCGAGCATGCAAAATTCGGCCAACCGGAGGTCAAGCTGGGATTGATCCCGGGTGGTGGTGGCACCCAGAGGCTGCCGCGCCTGGTCGGCAAGGGCCGTGCCCTGCAGCTTATTCTGACAGGCGGGATGATCGGCGCCGAGGAGGCACACCGCCTCGGGCTGGTCAACGAAATTGTAGCACCAGCCAGTCTGATGCAGCGCGCCGAAGCGATCCTCCACGAGATTGTCGCGAACGGCCCACTCGCGGTCCGCTTTGCGCTCGAAGCGACGAACAGGGGCATGGAGACCAGCCAGAGCGAGGGCTTGGCTCTCGAAGCCTCCTATTTCGGCCTCTGCGCCGGGACCGAGGACAAGAAGGAGGGCACACTGGCCTTCCTCGAAAAGCGCGCTCCCCAGTTCCGCGGTCGCTGACGCGACCGTCCGAAAGATTGTTCAGGAGAACACCCAATGGCAACCGATAACATTTTCTCTGGGTTGAAGGTCGTCGACCTCTCGAGCTTCGTCGCGGCGCCTGGCGCCGCCGTAATCCTGTCCGACTTCGGTGCCGACGTGATCAAGGTGGAGCCGCCGACCGGCGACCCCTGGAGACATGGACACCAGGTCCCGCCGCAGCCGTTGGCGGAGGATCCCTATCAGTGGCATCTCGCCAACCGCAACAAGCGAAGCATCACGCTGGATTTGAAATCGCCAACCGCTCAACAGGTGCTTCAGAAGCTGGTCGCCTGGGCCGACGTCTTCATCGTCAACACTCCGCACCACGCGCGCAAAAAATTGAAGCTCGAGTTTGATGACGTCGCGCAGTGGAACCCGCGCCTGATCTATGCCGACCTCACAGGCTTCGGCGAGAACGGGCCCGATGCCAATCTGCCGGGGTTCGACCTAACGTCCTACTGGGCGCGCAGCGGACTCCTGTCGATGACGCGCGACGCTGGTGTGCCGCCGACCTGGCCGGTGGGCGGAAGCGGCGACAATGCAACGGCCGTCGGGCTCTATTCCGCTATCGTCACCGCGCTCTATCGCCGTGAGCGGACCGGCAAGGGATCCTATGTCACGACGTCCCTGCTCGCCGAGGGCGTCTGGTCGGCAAGCGTTTCCATTCAAGGGGCGTTGGCCGGCGCAAAGTTTGCCGCCCCGCATGATCGCAAGAACCCTGCGAATGCGGCCTTGAACATCTATCGTGCCTCCGACGGCACTTGGTTCGTCCTCATTATCACCCCCGACAAGGTGGTGTCCGTGGCCAAAGCCATTGGCCGCTCCGATCTCCTGGCGGATCCGCGGTTCTCTGATCCTGCGAAACTCACGGCGAACAGGCCGCAGCTCACCGCCATCCTCGACGAGGTCTTTGGCGCACAGCCGATGGCGCACTGGCACGAAGTGTTCAGCGGCCTCAACGTGACCTTCGGTGCGGTGCGTGGGCCGGAAGAAGTGATCAAGGACCCGCAGCTCGCGCTCAACGAAATCGTCGTTCCGCTCGAAGGCGCCGGCGGGAACCTTACCTCGACAATCAGCAGCCCGATTCAGGTGCATGGCGTCGCCAAGGCGCCGGCTCGACGCGGACCCGGCCTCGGCGAGCACACCGAAGAGATCCTGCAGGAGCTGGGGTTTGATACCAAAGGAATCGACGACCTGCGCGCTGGCGGCGCGCTGCCGAAATCGCCAGATCGCGCCGCGTGACGGATCGAAGACGAAGAACACGGGAGCAAGCAATGAACGACATCCTCACCGAGCGGTCCGGCGGCATTCTGCGGGTCGAGTTCAATCGACCCGAGAAGAAGAACGCAATGACCAGCGACATGTACACTTGCCTTGCCGAGATCTTCAACGAGGCCGCCAACGACGAAGAAACCCGCGTCGTCTTTTGGCATAGTGCCGGAGACGCCTTCTGCGCCGGCAACGACGCCGGCGATTTTCTGAACGCACCGCCTGCGCCAGGCAAATCTCCGCAGGCCCGGCTGATGGAGGCGTTCATCAGCTTCGAAAAGCCGATCGTTGTGGCCGTACAAGGCGCGGCGATCGGCGGTGGGACGACGATGCTGACGCATTGCGACGTAGTTTACGCCGGCGAAAGTGCACGGTTTCAGCTGCCATTCATCAATCTGGCACTCACGCCGGAATTTGGATCGAGCTACTCGCTACCGGCGCGCGTGGGGCATATCCGGGCAGCGGAATTGTTCATGTTCGGAGAGCCATTCGGCGCCGCGCGCGCGGTGGAGCTCGGCTTCGTGACCCGCGTGGTGTCTGACGATCGCCTGTTCGCGACTGCGATGGAAGCTGCGAAGAGCCTCGCCGCGAAACCAAACGGCGCACTGCGGGCCAGCAAGCGACTGCTCAAGCAAGGCTCCATCGATCAGGTCAAGATGGCGATCGAAATGGAAAGCCGGGAGTTCAGCGAACGCCTGCGTTCCGCCGAAGCCAGGGAAGCGTTGTCGGCTTTCCTCGAGAAGCGCGCGCCGAATTTCACGCAGACAGCGACGCCGGCCGCGGCTGAATAAGTCGGCGCCAATACCTTTTTGATCTGTTCGACCTGCATGGTCGCAGTTTTCTCCGGACGCAATGATGACACGAAAGGATAAACCATGAGCGTTGTAGAGGCCGCCAGGGCAAAAGTTCCATCAGGCGAGACCCGCTCCGGCCGACTGTTCTTCCTCGAATTGAGCGGTGGTCGCATCCATTCAATGAACCCGGACGGTTCCGGTGCGAAGGTTATTGTCACCGGCTGCCGTTTTCCCGACGGCATCGTAGTCGACGCCCAAGCCGGTCACATCTACTGGACCAACATGGGGACGCTCAATCGTAAGGACGGCTCCATCGAGCGTGCCGATTTCGACGGAAGCAATCGCAAGGTCATCGTCCCTGAGGGCGTCACGCATACGCCGAAGCAGCTTCACCTGGAAAAGCACAGCGGCAAGCTCTATTGGAGTGACCGCGAGGGCATGCGGGTATTGCGCGCAAACCTCGACGGCACCAACGTCGAGACGCTGGTCCAGACCGGCGAAGGCATCGATGACAGTCGCGACGCGACGAGGTGGTGCGTTGGCATCACCGTGGACCCGGTGCGCCGACAGATCTACTGGACCCAGAAGGGTCCCGACAATTCCGGCCTCGGCCTCATCCTCCGAGCCGGCATAGATGTGCCCGAAGGTGAAGATCCCGCCAATCGCACGGACATCGAAGTGTTGTTCGACGAGTTGCCGGAGCCGATCGACCTCGAGCTCGACGTCAAAAGCCGAGTTCTCTACTGGACGGATCGCGGCAACCCGCCATTCGGCAACACCGTCAATCGCGCCGCGATCGACTCACCGGCCAGCAAAGGCGGTATGCCAGAGATCGTGCTGTCTGATCTAATGGAGGGCATCGGCATTGCTCTCGACGCCCCCAGCGACCGCATGTTCGTCACGGATTTCGGCGGGTCGGTCTATTCCGCGAAGCTCGATGGATCCGCGAAGCGGGTGCTCCTTTATGCCCAGGGCAACCTGACCGGCATCGCTTACGCCTGATTATTTCCAAGGAGATCAAACCATGTCCGACACCAAAACCATTCGCCAGGTCGCTGTTATTGGAACCGGGGTTATCGGCGCAAGCTGGACGGCGCTGTTCCTGGCCAAGGGGCTCGACGTCGTGGCGACCGACGTCGCCCCGGATGCCGAAGCCTCGTTGAGACGGTTCGTTGACGCGGCCTGGCCGGCGCTCGATCGGCTGGGTCTCACTCCCGGCGCGTCGCCATTGCGGTTGGTCTTTACCCCCAACCTGGCGGAAGCCGTGAAAGACGTCGACCTCGTCCAAGAAAACGGACCCGAGCGTCTCGAATTCAAGCAGAAGCTCTACGGTGAACTCGACAGCCTACTCCCGCAGGATGTGATCATCGCCTCAAGCTCGTCCGGACTTCCCATGAGCCAGATCCAGTTGGGCGCAGCGTCGCATCCCGAGCGCTGTGTCATCGGTCATCCGTTCAATCCGCCGCACCTGATGCCCCTGGTCGAGATCGTCGGCGGTGCGAAGACCTCCGGGGAGACGATACGGCGCGCAGAGAATTTCTACACGTCGATCGGCAAGCGGACGGTGCGCATCAACAAGGAACTGCCCGGCCATGTCGCCAATCGCCTTCAGGCGGCGTTGGCTCGCGAGGTCTACTACCTCGTTGCCGAAGGCGTGCTGAGCGCTGCAGACGTCGACACGGCACTGACCCATGGTCCGGGCCTGCGCTGGGCCATCATGGGCAACATGATGCTCAACCATCTCGGTGGCGGCCGGGGCGGCATCGAGCACTTCCTCCAACAGTTCGCGGCCCCCATGGCCGCTTCGTGGAAGTCGCTGGGGTCGCCGGTCCTCACGGCCGAAGTACAGAAGAGACTGATCGACAGCGTCCATGCCGAGATCGGATCGCGCACGGTTGAGGAGCTGGAGGCGGAGCGAGACGAACTCCTGCTCGGCCTGCTTCAGTTGCGCGCGAAGGCTTCGGAGGGGACCGTGCAGCGCAGCATCGCCGCTGAGTGATTTGTAGCGAGAAGAGCAATGGTGTCCCCCACTATCCTGACCAGCGGCCCTGCGTCGCTGGACACCCGGTTCGCCCCGTCAAGCGCTCCGGAGCGCGCAACGACGGGCAGGCTGATACAAGCCACGACTTCCGCCTATCAATATCCCCTGCTCATCAAGCAGCTCTGGCATACGCCGCTCCTGCAGGCGCGCGATCAGGAGATTGTCTATCGTGACCTGAAGCGCTTCACCTATCGCCAGTTGCGGGAGCGTATCGGGCGGCTGGGATCCGCACTCACCGGACTCGGTATCCGCGCCGGTGACACTGTCGGCGTGCTCGACTGGGACAGCAACCGGTTCCTGGAAGCCTACTTCGCTGTCCCGATGATGGGAGCGGTCCTGCAGACAGTAAACGTCCGTCTTTCGCCGGAGCTGGTCGCTTACACGATCGCTCACGCGGGGGCATCAGTGCTTCTCGTCAATGACGACTTCGTCCCACTCTTGGAAGCCATCTGGCCGCAGTTGCCGAAGGTGAAGACGCTCGTCCTGATGTCGGACCGGGCGGTGCCACAAACGGGTGGGCTTGCATTCGCCGGCGAGTACGAAAGCCTGCTTCTCGGCGCTTCGCCGGACTACGTTTTTCCGGACTTCGACGAGAACACACTCGCCACGACTTACTACACGACCGGGACAACCGGTTCGCCGAAGGGGGTTTACTTCAGCCATAGGCAACTCGTTCTCCATACGCTCGCGCAAATGGCCTTCTCGGGCATCGCCGCGAAGCAGGGCCGTTTCAGTCGTGACGACATCTACATGCCGATCACGCCGATGTTTCATGCGCACGCCTGGGGGATGCCCTGGATGGCAACGCTTGCCGGCGTCAAGCAGGTTTATCCG
Source organism: Mesorhizobium abyssinicae (assembly GCF_049887195.1). Lineage (NCBI taxonomy): Bacteria > Pseudomonadati > Pseudomonadota > Alphaproteobacteria > Hyphomicrobiales > Phyllobacteriaceae > Mesorhizobium > Mesorhizobium abyssinicae. Next base: position 199,957 of record NZ_JARAKC010000004.1, on the reverse strand, counting down.
GGCCGCTACGATCCCGCTTTGCTCGTCAAACTGATCAAGACCGAAGGCGTCACCTTCACGCACGGCGTGCCGACAATCCTCCAAATGCTCCTCAACGCCGCGACACAGGCAAATACCGATCTCGCAGGCTTGAAGATGGCTGTCGGTGGATCGGAACTACCCAAGGGACTTGCCAAGCAAGCGCTCGCGCTCGGCGTGGACGTCTACGCGGGCTACGGGATGTCGGAGAGCGCACCGCTGCTTTCGGTGGCGCAGGTAAGGTCCGCGGATTTCACTGCCGATCTCGATAAAGAGTTGGATATTCGGACCACGGCCGGCATCTCGGCACCGCTGGTCGATGTTCGGTTGGTCGACAGGAATCAGAAGGAAGTACCCCATGACGGCAAAACCGCTGGGGAAATCATCGTTCGCGCGCCGTGGCTTACGCAGGGCTATGTCGACAACGCCGAGGCGTCGGAACAATTGTGGGCCGGCGGCTACCTGCACACCAGCGACATCGGCGTCATCGATGCGGGCGGTTACCTACGTGTCGTCGACCGCATCAAGGACGTCATCAAGACCGGCGGCGAATGGGTGTCATCGCTGCAGCTGGAGGACCTCATTTCGCAGTGCGAAGGTGTGTCAGAAGCCGCCGTCATCGGCGTCAAGGACGACAAGTGGGGCGAGCGGCCACTGGCACTCGTCATCCGCGATGCGTCCACTGGCGGGGCGCTCAGCGACATCAAGATCAAGGCGCATCTGAAAGCCTTCGCCGACGCTGGAGTGATCTCAAAGTTCGGAATTCCCGACAAGGTTCTTTTTGTCGATACACTTCCCAGGACAAGCGTCGGCAAATTCAACAAGAGGGAACTCCGGGAGAGGTACGGGCACTCGTAGCCAAAACACGTGCTTCGTCACCGGCATAGTCGATGTGCTTGATACCTACGTGCAATTGCCTGCGCTCCTGCGTGAGATCAGATTTGCGACACGCGGCGATCAGTTGTGAGCATCTGCCGCGCTGAGCATTCAATCCGCTCCGTCGATAGCGCAGACTGTGCACGACCGAGCCTCTGGATGATCGGCAATTGCCGAAGAGCCGGCACTGCGAAGAGGGAGTAATGGAAATGACAAACACCAAGGGAATAGCTGTGATCACCGGCGCATCGACCGGCATTGGCGTGGTCTATGCCGATCGGCTCGCCGCGCAGGGCTATGATCTGGTGTTGGTTGCACGAAGCGCCGACAAGCTGGCCACGGTTGCGGACCGGATTCGCGCCAAGACCACTCGCAAGGTCGACGTCTTGCCTGCCGATCTCGCAGATGCGAAAGACCTCAAGCGCATTGAGGATTTTCTGAAGGCGACCCCAAACGTCACCCTGCTCGTCAACAACGCTGGTTTGGGGGGCACACTGAAGCTGGTCGACTCCGATGTCGATCAGATGACCTCGATGATCTCGCTCAATGTGACCGCGCTCATGCGGTTGACCTACGCCGTGGTCCCCCAGCTCATTGCGCGTGGTGCCGGAACGATCATCAATATCGCGTCGATCGTTGCGATCAACCCGGAGTCGCTGAACGGCGTCTATGGCGGCACGAAGGCTTTCGTCGTCGCGTTCAGTCAGAAACTGCGACAGGAATTGGAAGGCACCGGCGTTCGCGTGCAGGTCGTCCTGCCGGGCGCCACGGCTACGGACTTCTGGGCCATCGCCGGCCGACCGGTCGAATTATTGCCGAGCGCGATCGTGATGAGCGGCGAGGATCTGGTCGATGCCGCGCTTCTCGGTCTCGATCGCGGCGAATTCGCTACCATTCCCTCTCTCCAAGACGGCGGCCTTTTCGATGCATACGAGACTGCGCGCCAGGCGATGATCGGCAAGTTGTCGAATTCTACGCCGGCGCCTCGCTACCGGGCCGACACCTAACCACCGTTTGGTCACAACATCTTCGTTGCCACATTGCCCCCCGCTTCGAGCCGTGGCTCCTCCGTTATTGGTTTGACCGTCAGAAGGCGGTCCGGACGAACGCAGCGATATGCGCCGCCGCCTCCTCCGGGTACTGATGGTGCGGACCATGACCAGAATGCGGGAAGGTCAAGAGGCGCAAGGTCGGCAACTCGCGGCCGAGCGCCTGCCAGTTTTCCACCGGGAAGGCGATGTCGTGGTCGCCGGCGATGTGGAGGATAGGAAGGCGGGTTGCCTTCATGGCATCGAGGATTGGGATTGCGGGGAGGATCGGATTGCGCGGCTCGGTGCCGAGATTGGCGCGTGCAAATTCGATCGGTACAGCGGGACCACGGCCCTCATGCCGCTCCGCTATTCGCTCCAGCGAGCGCTTGGCTGCCCCGCGGCTTGCCTCCGACTTCGGCTCGAAAAACAGTGTGACCTGCCTTTCAAAGCCCATGTCCTCGGTGCGGGCCTCGTCGTAGAAGAGCTGCTCGCTTGGTTTCACCAACGGCCCGGCGGGCGTTGTCGCCAGAAGTACGGCGTGGCTGAGCTTCGCCGGCATGGTGGCAAGAACAACCTGCGCGACGATGCCGCCCAGCGACCAACCGGCGATGATCATGTTCTCAAGTGAAAGACCTTCAACGAGGTCATGCACGTCCTTTACCAAGGCCCGAGGGTCGTAGCTAGGCACACCGCTTGAGAGGCCGAGCCCTGTGTAGTCGAAGATCACGACGCGCATGCCATTGAACGCGAGGGCGTCAAGGAAGGCCGGATCCCAGTCGTCCATCGTGCCACGGAAACGCGTGCACAGAAGGATGGTCCTGCCTTCGCCAATCGCACGGTAAGCCAACCGTCGACCACCAACGTCGAGGAAGCAGGTCGGGGTTGTAACGGCGGACTCGGTCGAAGTGCGGGTGGTCACGGCAGATCTCCTGTTTTTCTCCCTCAGCCTGGCGGCGATGGGGAGAGGCTATGCTCCCTTGAGGACCTTCCGGCAGGCGGCCGCTGAATCACGCTTGCCGGTACGTTGTATCTTCAGCGTCAGGACTTGCTGGGCAGAAATCCGAGCAGTGCGGCTACGATGGCTTCAGGTGCATCTTCCTGCACCATGTGACCTGCGCCAGGTATGATCTTGAGGATTGAGCCCGGGATCATGGTTGCGAGCCTGCGCCCATCGTCGACGGGGATCCAACGATCCTGCTCACCCCATAAAATCATGACGGGGCAGCGGATCTGGTCGTAAATGGATTCCACTTCGTCGGTATATTTCTCGTCAAACTGGGCGATTTGCCGCCAGAAGGCGGGTTGACCCAGCTCGCTGAGCCATGGTTCGGCATAAAGCGCCATGGTCTCCGGCAAGAGAGTCTTTAGGCTTGCGCCAGTGATATAGGCCGGGACAATTGCTCGATGCACAAAGGCTGGCAGCTCCGCGAAGGCGGCCTCATGCCGAAGTGCGTGATGGGAAAGTGCTGCCTCCAGGATCCATGGTGCGACTGCAACTGGGTCGATCAGCGTCAGAGACCGGTAATTTTTCGCGCCAAGCAGATGTGCGCGCAGCACCGTCGTGCCGCCAAAATCGTGACCGACTACGTCGGGCGACTGAAGTTCCCAATGGTCCAGCAGAGCTTCAAGAACTCTACTCTGAACGGCAAGTGAGACATTCTGATCTTGACGCATTTCAGACTGACCATAGCCCAACAGGTCATAAAAATACACGCGTCGATGGCTCGCGAAGTACGGAATGATCCGGCGCCAAATGACGGAATTGAAGGGTGTCCCGTGAACGAAAACGAGCGGGGCCCCTTCCCCAATCACACCCCATCGAACCTTCTGGCCTTCGAAGTCAAATACGTTCGGCAGATTCCATTTGGCGCCCAGGTCAATCGTCATCGTCTAACCTCCCTTGAGCTGAGAAAATTCTTTCGCGCGCAAGCTCCTGCTTTTGGGGTCTCATGCGCGGGGTTGCCCGCATACCCAACACGACGCCGGTAATAAGCAGCTGCATGCTCAGCAGTTCGGCCGGAGTCGGTAGCCGCCACTCCAGCAGGAAAGCATAGAGGATGGCGAAGACCGTCTCGGAAACGATGAGGTAGCCGAGCAATTCGCCCGACAGAGTGCGACTGGCGATGTTCCAGAACCAGGTTGCGAGCCACGACGACAAGAGACCGAGGACAGCACCCCAGAAGAGCAGAGGAGCGATTTCCGAGAAGGAGCTGCGCCAAGGCCCGATTCCCTGTCCGAGCGAGAACGCCGCTAGCGGTACCAGCGTTATGAGCGTGGCGACGCCCGTCAGCGCCGTCCAGGCCAGGAGGTCAATGCACGGATGCGCATCCAGAAGTTCTGCATTCCGGAGCCCGTAGAACGCCCAGCTGGCGAGAGCCGCAACGGCAAGCGCGAGGCCAAGCATCGATCCGGAAGCAGAAGTGACAGGCACCGGCGACGGGCTCGTTCCGATGTGCGTCATCAGGCCGCTGAGAATGAACAGAGCGGGCATGGCAACACGGAGTGGCGAGAAATGCCCATCGCGAAGGCCACCGAGCACCGTCATGACGACGGGGAGAGCGCCGACCACCATGGCCGGCAGCAGGGGGCCGGACCGCTGGATGGCTTCCGACAGGAGCAAATAGTAGAAGGTGTTCCCGGCCAGCGCGAGAAGCACGACGGCACGCCAGTGAACCTTGACGACCGGCCACCATCGTTCGCCTGGCAAAACGGCCAAGAGAGGAAGCGACGAGGCACCGAACACGGCATAGCGGACCAGCGTCAGATCGGACGCTGCGAAGGGACGGACGAGCTCGGGTGCGATGAAAGCCAGCGCCCAAAGTGCGCCGGCAGCAAGCCCGGCTAGAACGGCTACGATCAAGGCCCGATCTCCTTCATCCTGTCAGGAGCAGGAGTAGCAAGCGACGAACGCCATTTCTTGGAGGATGTTTAGGTCCGACGGCTATCCCGCACCTGACGGCGCATTCGAAAGGGGGAGATCGCAAAAATGCGCGAGAAATGGTGATTGAGATCGCTTTGATCGTAGAAACCGTTCTCGATGGCGATCTGCGCGATAGGCCTATCCCCGTGCAACAAGTCCCGGCGAGCCCTGTCAAGGCGATGCTGCAGTTGGAAGGCCATAGGCGGCAGACCGTAACGCCGTTTAAAAGCCGTCACGAGGTACGTGCGTGACAGGTTGCACGCAGCCGAGAGATCAGCCAGCGACCGCGACCGGAACGGCTCATCGATCAGCATGTCCCTGACGACAGCCAATGCGGTCGCGTCATCCGGCGCTTCATGCCCGCGATCTCCGCCCCCATGTTGTGCTATGAGATGCGACATGAACCCCACCAATTCTTCGTCCAGAAGATCGGGGATCAGTTCGTGCACATCCATCAGCGCTGCCAGCTTCGATCGTGTATCGCCGCCGCGTACGATTGGGGTTCGGAAAAGCGGGCTGCCGCTGCCCTCGCACCGATCTCGAGCCAGGGCCTCGACGGTTTCGGGTTCGAGGATGAGCATGCGGTAACTCCACCTCCCGCGGTAGGGCGCCCCGGTGTGAGCGTCCTCCGGATTCAGCAGAACCGTGTCTTCCGTGGTTATGAGATGCTGACTTCCCCGCGCCCAGGACGCTTCCACCCCTTCATCGAGAAGCCCAAAGGCATAGTAGTCGTGCCGATGCAGGGGAAAGTCGCGTTGGATCCCCGTGGCACGCAACAGGAGTGCGTCGCCAAAGCTGGATTGGCGGCCACAGTAGCTGGTCTCCTCAGGCGGAGGTCCTTTCATCCTTGACGCCGCCAATTTCGAATCTGACGTCTTCTGACGACCGCCGCTTTCACTCTTGGTTGCACCAGAGGCGGAAGCTATTGGACTACGAGTGTGCGGATCGGCGAATTCCCATATTAGCGATTAACCGTGGAGCGGCCAAGGCCGATTTGCTTCGAGGCTTCTGCCGGTGACGTTCCTGCTCTGACTAATTTTAGGAGTCCGCGACGTCACCGGCCCGGCGCTGGTCCAGCGCTACAACAATACGGTGCCGCTGCGGGGCAACGCCGCGCCCGGCGTTTCCACTGGCGACGCGCTGGCACTGATGGATGGGATCACGGCAAAAAGCGCTACCGGCCAGATCTTCGCAGGTTGCGGCCGGGTCGCGATCGCACATGTGGCTGACGAGGGGCCCGACGTTGAGCTGCTCATAGCCGGTCGTCAGAATGAGATGGCGAGCTGTGATTGTCGGCGCCCCTCGCCGTGGTCACAGTAACGCCTTGGCGATTGTGTCCTCGATCGTCACCGCTTCGGCCGGCGCGTAGAAGCGCACCTTTCTGTTCAGTGCCAGAAACAGGCCTGCTGTGATCCGACCTGGTCGCACTAGATTGCCGCCGATTACCGCACGCTATTCAGAGCATGGCGGGATTGGAAGCGCGATTTCCGTGACGCTATGTGAGCGATATCAGCTGTGTGGACTGACGCGAGGCAAGTGCTTCGTAATCTGCCTTGGATCGACCTCCACTCGGAAGTTTGTCCTTAGAATCGAATGCTGAGCTTGTTGCCCCACGAGCGTCTCAGGCGCCACAATTCATAAATCAGCGATCCCAAATGCAGGAGGCAATTCCTGAGATGTTGGCCAGCGTAGCCGGCATCGCGATAGTCCGCAATGAAAGTTTCGACGCCAGCTCGCCTCGGCGCCGCTTCCACTTCGTGGCCCTTCCGCTGCAACTTCTTGATAGTGCTCGCTCTGGAGTAACGGGAGCCGCCGATGACTGCTATTTTCATTTCAACTCCTCCTTGTGAGCAACAAAGCCTGAGAAGATCGGAACGACGATGCGCTATTCAGCGGACCAGTCGGCACCGAGAAATATCGCCCTTCACGAGCGCAGAACGCGACTGGCTAAACGAAGGTCGGCTTCGACGCCGACGGGTAGGCATGCCTATGCCGAGGCATGACCGGGCTGAAGCAATCGTTCCTTGATTGCCGCTCGTGCTACACCCGACATGAGGAATGGTAGCGGGACAATCCAGCCCCCCTGTCACCGAGCATGGCGTCCTCGACTGTCAGGCCAGCCCTTCGCTCAGTAAATCATGAACGAAAGTATCGGACGCGCGTGTCCTTGGCACGATGGCTTGCACCCCGCCACGGCGTGCATGGTTCCATCCGACATTAGGAAACTCGAGTAGCCGAGGACCGCAGCGTCGGATTGCTCGATTGCCGCCTGCGCGATGAAGCAGCTTTTCCTGCAACAGGAGTCCGTCATCATGACCGATCCTTCCGAACTCCAACGCGGTGCCGCCGAGCATGCTTCAAACGCCAAGGCGCTGGATTCGGTCGAGGTCGATGTCTCTTCTCTTACACCGGGAACGTCGCTGGTCGTGACCTGGCACGGTAGATCTGTCGTCGTGCGTTACCGCACCCAAAAGGAAATGATGGACGGTCAAGCCGTCAATCTCGCCGACCTTAAGGATCCGATCGCCCGCAACGCCAATCTGCCGGCCGATGCGCCGGCGACCGATGCCAACCGCGCCACGCAGGCAAGGAAGCCTGGATGGTCATGGTCCAGGTCTGCACACATCAAGGTTGCATTCCCCTCGCCAGGGAAGACGAGCTCGGCGGCTGGTTCTGTCCGTGCCATGGCTCGCAGTACGATATGGTCGGCCGCATCCGCAAAGGCCCGGCATCCGAGAACGTGGCGATCCCGGTCTGCCGGTTCATTTCCGACACCAAAATCCGTATCGGCTGAGGCGGGGATATTGCGATGAGCGAGGGACACTCGACCTATATGCCCAAGACCGGTATCGAGCGTTGGTTGGACATCCGCCTACCGCTGCCGCGCTTGGTGCATGATTCCTTCATCGTCTATCCAGTTCCGCGGAACCTGAACCTCGCCTATACATTCGGCGGTATCCTGACGATGATGCTGGGATTGCAGATCGCAACCGGCATCGTGCTGGCCATGCATTATGGGGCCAATACCAAGCTCGCCTTCGATTCCGTCGAAAAGATCGTGCGCGACGTGAATTTTGGCTGGCTGCTGCGGTCTTTGCATTCCAACGGCGCCTCGTTTTTCTTTATTGCCGTCTATACCCATATCTTTCGCGGTCTTTACTACGGTTCCTACAAGGCCCCCCGCGAGCTATTGTGGGTGATCGGTTGCCTCAACTTGATTTTGATGATGGCGACAGCGTTCCTGGGCTATGTGCTGCCATGGGGGCAGATGTCGTTCTGGGGCGCAACGGTCATCACCAACTTCTTCACTGCAATCCCGCTTATCGGAGAGTGGATCCAGCAACTGTTGCTCGGTGGCTTCGGAGTCGGCAACCCCACTCTCAATCGCTTCTTCGCTTTGCACTATCTTCTGCCGTTCGTGCTAGTCGGCAATGTCGCTCTTCACATCTGGGCGCTTCACGTGGTGGGGCAAAACAATCCAACGGGCATCGATGTGAAGTCGAAGACGGATGTCGTCGACTTTACACCTCACGCCACAATCAAAGACATATTTGGCGCTGCAATGTTTTTGATTGTATTTGCCTATTTTGTGTTCTATTTGCCAAATTATCTCGGGCACCCGGATAACTACAGCCCGGCCGATCCAATAAAGACGCCGGCTCACATCGTGCCCGAATGGTACTTTCTGCCGTTCTACGCCATGCTCCGCGCGATCACCTTCAACATCGGGCCGGTCGACTCCAAGCTCGGCGGCGTTCTCGTCCTGTTCGGCGCCATCCTGATGCTCTTCGTCGTACCTTGGCTCGACAGGTCTAAGGTGCGCTCGGCCGTCTATCGCCCATGGTACCGGCGGTTCTTCTGGCTATTCGCGGCAGACGTTATTTTTCTCGGCTGGCTAGGGTCCAAACCGGTGCAAGGCTGGTATGTCCCCGCCATGCAGCTGTCGACGCTTTACTACTTCGCCTTCTTCATCATCGTGATGCCAGTACTCGGCTTGGTTGAAAAGCCTCTTCCATTGCCGCACTCGATTACAGAAGCGGTTCTCAAGAAGAACAAGACCCGTGGCTTGAAGGGGCGACCGACATCGCCTGTCGTGTGATCGCCCTGAAGCTGATGGCGTTGGATTGAATGAATACCAGTGGGCCAAGGCGTGTGTCGAAGCCAGGACGCCGGCGCAAGTCGTTTGGATGCGTCGTAGTTCAAATTCGGATCTGATCCATGAATTGGTGGAGTTCTCCCCCTTTCTATGTCGTCCTGGTCGGGTTGGCCGGAATTATCGTTTGGCGAGTTATTCCACAGCGTTTCTCCAACGCCAGGATGGTCGCTCAGATCGCCTGCTTTCTCACGATGTCGCTGTTGCTCCTCGATGGCTCTATCGTCCCCTACGAGTTAACAGAGAGCGCAGAAGTTACGGCAAGCACTGTATTCCTTGGGTCGGCAAAGATCCTGTGGTGGGTTCATCTTGCATGGGCTCTGATCGGTCTGGTTCGCATCTATCTAGTGTTCGAGCGGAAGCCGCAGGAGGCGCGCCTCTTGCAGGACCTCGTCGTTGGCATCGTCTACGTTGGGGTGCTGCTGTCGATCCTGGCATTTGTATTCGGAGTGCCAGTCGGAGCGGTGATGGCCACCTCGGGCGTCTTTGCTATCGTTCTTGGATTGGCGCTTCAGAACACCTTGAGCGACGTATTTTCGGGTATCGCCCTCAACCTTGGCCGACCCTATGTGCTTGGAGACTGGATCTTGCTCAGCGACGGCACCGAAGGTCGCGTTGTCGAGACCGATTGGCGGTCGACTCATTTGCTTACCCCGGCCCACAATGTCGTTGCGCTGCCGAACAGCCTTTTGGCCAGAATGGGGTTGACCAATGTCAGCAGCCCGGATGAGAGACATAGATTGTTACTCTCGGTAAGACTGGCGCCGACAAGGCCGCCTGCGGCCGTCGTAGAGGCAATGCGCAGGGCACTGCTGAGCTCTGACACTATTGTGAAGGAGCCGCCCCCCTTGGTGGCCCTCAAAAGCCTTGACGCGGCTGCAATCGAAATCGATTTGTCTTTCTGTGTTGCAGATGTCGGCAAGAGAATTGCCGCACGGAACGAAATTCTCGACCTCGTCTATCGGCACGCCAAGTCCGTTGGTTTGCAGTTGGCGATGCCACCATCGTCGTTGATTTTGGTGAAAGACCGACCGGAAGACGGGATCACGGCCGCAGCCTCCACGGCGATCGCACTGATCAAAGCGATATCGTTATTTTCGGCGCTGACGGATCAGGAACAAGAGGCCCTCGCCGCGACGGCCGTAGTTCGCACCTTCCGCAAGGGTGACATCATCGTGCGAGAGGGGGAGATGTTGCAGAGCCTGATGATCGTTCGGACCGGTGTTATCGTGCGCCAACGCGGCGACGAAGCTCACACGCAGGAAGTTGGTCATCTTGCTCCCGGCGACATCTTTGGAGAAACAGGCTTCCTCGCGGGCTTAGGCGAGACATCGACGTTACGGGCCACGGGTCCGGTGGTTGCCTATGAAATAGACCAGCAGAGCTTCGCCCCCCTGCTACTGAGCCGGCCCGAAATGGCCGAGGAGCTTGCGACGACCCTCTCTGCCAAGATTTCGGCGGCAGGTGAAAGCGGAATCAATGGACAACGGCATCCGAGCACTACGTTTGCGCTCCGCGAGGCTATTCAGACGGCTTTTCGCGCGGTGCCGTTTGTCCGTTCCTAGCTAGGCGGACAGCGCCTGGAAAGTAGGAATAGCCAATGACTGTCCTGCAAAATGCAGGCACCAGTCGCGGTACAACATTGTGCCGCCATTCAGCGAACAGACCAGCGGCCAGAAGTACGGCGCATCCCGGCCACTTTGCATCGTCGAATGATTGGCTCGTTAATCCCGTCGACCAGGCCTTCAGCCCCGGCCGATGGGCTAGCTTTTCAAGCGCAGGTGGCTCTGCTCGAAGGCGGAGACTGAGCCGCCCGGGTCATGTAGGGATCCATTCAAGCTGTTCGGTCGCAGCTGTCGTCAGACGTCCGCTCGGGCCAGCGCCGCCGGCAATCGCAAGATCACAGTTGTGCCCAACCCGAGCGCGCTGTCGATTTCGACACTGCCGTCGTGCCGCTCGGCGAAATGCTTCACCATTGGCAGTCCGATACCACCCAGGCCTTGGCACTTCGTGGTGAAGAAGGGATCGAAGGCGCGGAGCATCGTTTCTTGGGTCATGCCGATACCGGTGTCTGCGACGCGGAGCTCGACAAACGCGCCATCGCCTTTATCGACCACTGCGACGTCCATTGAGATCGAGCCGCCCTCGGGCATCGCGTCGCGCGCATTGAAGACGAGATTGAGGACCGCGTTCTGCAGGCCCAAAGGATCGCATATGACCAGAGGCAAATCAGATTCGATATGAACCTCGAGCCGAATCTGCAGTCCCCATGCGCTTCGGATGAGAGTTTCGACCTCAGCCAGGCAGTTGCGCAAGTCCGTGCTTTCCATGTCCCGAGGCGCCTCCGCGGCTCTGCCGATCGTCTCCCGAACGAGCGCGCCAGCGCGTTGCAGCGCCGTCCTGGCGCTGGCAATCACAGGTGCGAGGTCCGGAGTCGTTGAGACGGTGGTATCTCGCGCGACGCGGTTCAACGCGGACGACGCGACCTGGATGAGATTGCCCAGGTCATGAACGATGCCAGCTGTTGGCTGCTCCGCGCGGCGGGCGCGCGCGCCAGCCTCATCCTTACTTTCAACACCCCTTTGGCCAACCGTGCCGGGTCTTGCTTCTGCGCGTGACAATTGACGTCCCCTCCGGGCACGAAACTGCTGTGGTCGTGCCGAAAACGCTACGTGGGGCAGGCCCTTACCGTCGATAGGGCCGAGGATCAGGACGGCGCACGAAGACGGATAGGATGGCCTACCGCAAGGTCCCGAGGACGCAGTTGGATATGTGCGGGAGGATCGACCAGCTACGCCGATGGTCCATTCGACCAATGCACCGGTACCACCCTTCGCTCCATACCGACTAGAACTCCCCATCTCTGAAGGCAGAGACGCTAGACATTCGCATCAAACGACAGATGCTTCCGTTCGATAGTTCGGTGGGGCGTCTCCGTCGCATTGTTTGCTGCGAAGACGAGTGATGTCGGCCTGGTGGCCGTCTCAATCAGCCAACCAATGCCTGGGATGCGAACAAGGAGGTTCGACCATGAAAATCGTCGTGATAGGCGGCACCGGACTCATCGGCTCGAAGACGGTCGAGAGGCTGCGCAAGAAGGGCCATGAAGTGCTCGCTGCGTCGCCGAATTCGGGTGTCAATACGATCACAGGCGAAGGATTGACCGAAGCGCTTTCGGGAGCGCAGGTCGTCATTGACCTGGCGAATTCGCCATCATTTGAGGACAAGGCCGTCCTGGAGTTTTTCGAGACCTCCGGGCGAAATCTGCTCTCCGCCGAAAAGTGGGCTGGCGTGAAACACCATATCGCGCTCTCTATCGTGGGCGCCGAGCGCCTACCCAAGAGCGGATACATGCGCGCCAAGATGGCCCAGGAGAGACTGATCTGGGACTCGGGGATACCGTTCACCATCGTCCATTCGACGCAGTTTTTCGAATTCCTGGGCGGCATCGCGCAGTCGGGAACGGTGGGAGATGTTACAACAGTTTCGTCTGCCTATTTTCAGCCGATCGCCTCCGACGACGTCGCCGACATCATGACCGACGTGGCGCTTTCGCCGCCGGTCAACGGCGTGATCGAGATCGCCGGCCCCGCGCCGGTCCGCATGAGCGACCTTGTCGCGAAGTTTCTGAAGGCGACGAACGATCCGCGCAAGGTGAATGCGGATCCCCACGCCCCATATTTCGGCACTGAGTTGGATGACCGGTCACTCGTCCCCGGCGATCACCCGCGAATCGGCGCCAAGCGCTTCGAAGACTGGTTCAGCCACGCCTCGCCTCAGCCGCACTAGGCGACCCACCCGACCGCGCGTTGCGCGACGTCGCGCGAGCGTCGAGCGCGAAACACGAAGGAACAAACAATGGAATCGCACCATCCTTCCCACCCTCGCGCATCGCGCCGCGATGTCTTGCTAGGCGCCCTTGCCGCAACGGCTGCGGTCGGCCTGTCGCGAGCCACGACGGCACAAGCGGAAGGGAAGCAAAACCTTGCCTCTTCCACCGCAACCAAAGGATCAACAACCATGAGCACAATCACCACTAAGGACGGAACGGAAATCTACTACAAGGACTGGGGCACTGGTCCGGTCGTCACCTTCTCTCACGGCTGGCCGCTGAATGCCGACGCTTGGGATGGCCAGATGCTCTTCCTCGCCCAGAACGGTTTCCGCGTTGTCGCACACGACCGGCGCGGGCACGGCCGGTCGAGCCAGGCTTCCTCCGGCAACGACATGAACGGATATGCCGATGATCTCGCTGCCGTTATCGAAGCGCTAGACCTCAAGGACGCCACGCTCGTGGGTCACTCCACTGGCGGCGGCGAGGTCGCCCGCTATATCGGCCGGCACGGAACCAGCCGGGTTGCCAAGGCAGTTCTCATTGCTGCCGTTCCGCCGATCATGCTGAAGACCGAGGCCAACCCTGAAGGTCTGCCGATGGAGGTCTTCGACGGCATTCGAGCCGGCGTCGCCGGCGATCGGTCGCAATACTACAGGGACCTCGCGCTCGCCTTCTACGGCGCCAATCGGTCAGGCGCCAAGGTCTCGCAGGGCACGTTGGACCAATTCTGGCTATGGAGCATGCAGGCCGGCGCAAAGAACGCCTATGAGAGCGTCAAGGCATTCTCAGAGACGGACTTCACCGAGGACCTCAAGAAATTTGATGTCCCGACGCTGGTCCTGCATGGGGAAGACGATCAGATCGTGCCGGTCAAGGACTCTGCGCGGAAGTCGGCAAAGCTGATCAAGGGCGCCAGGGACATCTACTATCCGGGCGCGCCGCACGGCATCACCGCCACGCATCAGGACCAGGTCAACGCCGAGTTGCTCGCCTTCATCAAGTTATAGGCTCGCGCCGCGTCCCCCCAGCGAGAGCCCGATCGCCGGTCGTCCCTCCCCGGCCGGCGATCCCCCATCCAGCCTCCGAACCGGAGCCAACAATGATCAAGACCATCTTGTGCACCGCTGCTATCGCAACCAGTCTCGCCACGGGCTCAGCGCTCGCCCATGATTCCCATGGCGACAAGGCCGCGCTGATCTACGACCACCCGCTGCCCAACGTGCCGGGCAAGAGCATGCGCGCCGTGCTCGTCGAATACGAACCAGGCGGCACGTCTGCGGGACATACGCATCCAAAATCCGCGTTCATCTTTGCGACGGTTCTCGAAGGCGCAATCCGCAGCCAGGTCAATGACGGGCCGGTCACGACATATCGCGCCGGCGAAAGCTTTTCCGAATTTCCAGGCGACCACCACGGCGTCAGCGAAAATGCCAGTGCGACCGAACCCGCCAAGCTTCTGGCTGTGTTCGTCGTCGATACCAGTGAAACCGAGCTGACCACATACAACGACGACTGAGCTCGAGCATCTCACGGATCGGTTTGAATATGGAGGACGGCTGCAATGCTTGTCGACAAAATACATGCGTTGACCTCGCCACGCCTTGCCGTGATCGATGTCAATGCCACTGTGCAAGCGGCCGCCCTTTCGCTTTCCAGGCCCGGCATCGGCCTGGTTGTGATCTGCAATGGCGGCGGGGGCGCCGAAGGCGTGCTGAGCAAATCTGACCTCGTTCGCCATCTCGTCAGTTCGGCGTCGTCAGTGCCGCCAGTTTCAGCCCTGATGAGCAGACAAATCGTTTCGTGCACGCCGGAGGATGATTTGCATGAGGTGTGGCAGACAATGGCTGCCACTAACCTGCAGAACATGCCCGTAGTCGACATAGGCGCCAAGCCTGTCGGTATGCTCGACATACGCGACGCGATGAAAGTGCTGTTCGAGCGGGAAGAGATCCAAGAGCAGATACTCTCCGACTACGTTGCCGGTGTCGGCTATCGCTAACCGCGATCGTCAGCCGTCGGCGCGACGAAACAGCGCCGAGGCCACTGCGAAAAAATGAAACCTTCAATCGACATCATGGAGTCTCACATGACCAAGCGTCTGAATTTCCTGGCCCGCAAGAATGGCGGCATCGAAGGTCTCGTCGCCATCGAGAGTTGGCTTGCCAGCAGCTTCGATCCGAAGCTGCTCGAACTCGTGAAATTGCGGGTATCGCAAATGAACGGCTGCGCGCATTGCCTGCACATGCACCGGCAAGACGCCATCAAGCTGGGCGAGACCGACGACCGGCTGCTGCTGCTCGATGCCTGGCGCGAGTCTGCCCTTTACACGGAACGCGAGCGGGCCGCTCTCGCCTGGGCGGAAGCCCTCACCCGCATCTCTGAAACCCATGCGCCTGACGGTGTCTACGAGGAGGCCCGGAAGGCCTTCTCGGAGGATGAACTCGTCGCGCTATCGATCGGCATCGCCACGATCAACGCCTGGAACAGGCTGGCGATCGGCTTTCGCCTGCAGCATCCCGCGGATCGCATGCGCGCCGCCGCTTGAAGTCGGACCGGCAAAACCGGTCGGAATGCGTTGAGGAGACAATCGAGATGACCGGAACCACAAGCCGGATACTAGCAGGGGTGTCGGTACCCGATACCCCGCTCGTCCAACAGGCACTCGAATATGCTCGGAGAGAGTGCGAGGACTATCTGTTCAATCACGTCGTCCGCTCCTGGTTGTTTGCGGCACGGCTTGGGCAGCTCCGCAACATCGATCACGACGCGGAAGTCGTCGCGGTCGGGACGTTGTTGCACGACATCACGCTCAACGAGCGTTTCGATGGTCCGCGCCGTTTCGAAGTCGAAGGTGCGGATCTGGCCAGGTCCTTCTCGCGACAAGCCGGCATTGACGAGCGCCGGGCCCAGCTCATCTGGGACAGCGTGGCTCTAAACTCCACCCCGTCGATCGGTCTCTACAAGGAAGCGGAGGTAGCCCTTAGTACCGCCGGGGTCTGCCTGGACGTTGTCGGACTCGACTACGAGACCATCCCTGCAGCTGAAATTGCCGATATTGTAGCTGAATTTCCGCGGCTCGAGATGAAGCAACGCATGACACGGTGCTTCTGCCATATCGCCAAGACGCACCCGGAAACGACCTACGACAACTTCGCCCGGGACTTTGGCGAACGCTTCGTGCCCGGCTACAGGGTCCCCTCTTCGGTCGACATCGTGTCGAACGCTCCCTTCGAGGAATAAGCCTGGGCCTCAGCTCTGTGCCGGCGACAAGTTTCTCTTCGAGCACCGACATCCCGCCAATGGCGACAGGGGATCAAGTTGAGGACGTGGCCGCGGCCACATCGCGCATCGCGGGCGGCAATGTTTCCCAAGCCCGAATGAGCTCGCCGACTGATGCCACCTCCATCTTGCGCATGACATTGCCGCGGTGGAGCTTGACGGTGACCTCGCTGATCCCGAGGTCGAACGCGATCTGTTTGTTGACTCGACCCCGCGCGACTTCGCGCAGAACTTCGCGTTCGCGCGGTGTCAGTGTCTCAAACCGTTC
Organism: Mesorhizobium abyssinicae; assembly: GCF_049887195.1. Lineage (NCBI taxonomy): Bacteria > Pseudomonadati > Pseudomonadota > Alphaproteobacteria > Hyphomicrobiales > Phyllobacteriaceae > Mesorhizobium > Mesorhizobium abyssinicae. Next base: position 183,577 of record NZ_JARAKC010000004.1, on the reverse strand, counting down.
GACATTGCGCTTGACGATCCCCGCAGCGGCCCGTCGAGTGGCGTCCATCGCAATCCCCGCCGTAACGGCGTCTAGCAGGGTTTGATCACGCGCCGGCTTTGTGAGAAAGTCGATTGCGCCGGCCTTCATCGCCTGAACGGTCATCGGAATATCGCCATGCCCGGTCAGGAAAATGATCGGCTTGGAGTTACCGCTTTTTGCCAGACGATTCTGCAGGTCGAGACCACTCGCTCCTGGCATGCGCACGTCGAGGATCAAGCAGCCAGGCCCGTCCAATACGTCGGCGTCGAGAAGCTCGCGGGTCGAGGCAAAGCAAATCGACTGGAAGCCCGCCGATAGGATCAGCTCGGACAGCGCTTCACGAACAGACGCATCATCATCGACAATGATGACTAGCGGCTGCTCCACTTCTTGCTGCTTCGATAGCGGTGCCGATCTCCGCGGGAGCGGCTGCTCACTTGTCATGATCATCCTCCACTTTTTGATTGCGCAACGCGTCGCCGACCGCCGCAAGCAGGGCTTTGGCATCGAAGGGTTTGCGGAAAAACCCGCTAACGCCCTGCGCCTGGTCCTGATCGGCTATCTCGTGGCGGCCCGTGATCAGGAATACCGGCAGCTCCGGACGCACCTCCTTCACAAGTTTGCGAAGTTCAAAGCCGTCAACGCCAGGCATCCCAATGTCGGTGATAACCACGTTCACGCTCGACAGGCCGCTGGCAAGCAAAGACCGACCCGACGAGAAGGTACGAGCAGTATATCCAGCCGACTCTAGGAGTTCCTCCACCGATTCGAGCATTCTCGGATCATCATCGACAATCGCTACGATGGGTCTTTGCTTATTCACTTCTCAGCCTTCTCTCGCTCTGCGCGAGTGGGTAATCGGTATCTTCAATTTCTCAGCGATGCGCACCAGGTCGGCAAGTGACGCCGCTGCCATTTTCTGCATGACATTCCTTCTATGGATTTCCAGGGTAACCTCGCTGATTCCCAATTCAACGGCGGCTTGTTTGTTGAGCAGGCCGCTCACTACAAGCGCCAGCACTTCGCGTTCGCGCGGCGTCAAGTCGAGATAACGTTGGTTTAGCGCTTTAAGGTCGGCGCGTTCGGATCGTTGGTCCTGGTCCTGTGCGATCGCAGCATGGATTGCGGCCATCAGCTCCGAGTCGCTGAACGGCTTCGTCAAGAAATCCACCGCACCGTGCTTGATCGCCCTTACAGATGACGGGATGTCGCCGTGGCCCGTCACGAAAACGATCGGCGGATGATTGCCCTCCGAGATCTGTCTTTGCAGATCAAGGCCATTGATATCAGGCAGCTCAACGTCGAGGATGAGGCAGGCTGGAACATCCGGCTTTTCGATGCTGATGTACTCGCCCGCCGATCTAAATGTCTTGGCCCGTATTCCGTGCGACAACAACAGCTCGCTGAGCGCCTCGCGGATCCGTGCGTCATCATCGACGACGTAGACAATATGGTTCTCGGTCGTCATGCCGCAGCTTTCGCTTCGACCGGCAGGGTGAAGATGAATTTTGCGCCGTGTGGTTCATTCTTTTCTACCCACAACCGGCCACCGTGTGATTGTACGATCGACCTGCAGATCGCCAGTCCCATTCCCAAGCCTTCGTCTTTTGTTGTGAAGAACGGCTCGAATATCTTGTCAGGGGACTGCACACCTGCACCGCGATCGCTGACCTCGATCTGGATGGCGTCTGCGGTCTGGCGCACGCGCAGGCCGAGAACTCTGGGGTCCGGGGCAGAAGCCATTGCTTCGGCGCCATTGCGCATCAAATTGACCACCACCTGCAGAATCTGCACACGGTCGATCGCCACGAGTGGAAGGCCGCGTTCGACATCCATTTCAATACGAATGCGAAGTCGCGCAACCTCCTCGGCCATGAGATCCAGAGCTTCGCCCACGATGCTATCCAGCGCCGTCGAGCTTCGAGCTTCCGTAGACTGCTTGAACAGCGCGCGAGTGCGGCCAACGACATCTGCAGCGGAGTTGGCGTCACGGATAATGCGTTCGGCCGTGATCTTCGCGCGCTCGAGATTTGGAGGATTCGCGGACAACCAACGATGACACGCATGTGAGTTGGCGACGATCGCCGCCAAAGGTTGGTTCACTTCGTGGGCGATAGACGCCGAGATTTCGGCAAGGCTCGCCGCCTGACTTGCTCGCGCAAGACGTTCTTGCGCCACGCGGAGCGCATCTTCAACACGCAATTGTGCCGCTTCGGCACGCTTCCTTTCAGTCAAGTCGAGGATGTAGGCCACCCCTTGCCTATAGGTGCCCTCGAAGCAGGCGGCCCCAATCAGAACAGGCACCCGACTGCCATCCTTCCTAAAGAACTCCTTCTCGCGGGCTTCCATCTTGCCAGTGCGCGCTATCTCTTCGGCCTCCTCGCGGGCATGCACCTCCTGCCATTCCGGAGGCGTCATCACCAACCAATCAAGGCCGGATTTCAAATCGTCGCGGTCGTATTGGACCATGCGCAGGAACGCGTCGTTGGCGTCGAGCAGCATTCCATCAAGATCCCAAAAAACGATCCCGATGATATCGGAGTCGATTAGCCGCCGAATCCTGGCGTCTCGCTCCTCAATGTCCCTGTAAAGCCGCACCTCATCGTCGATGTCGATGGCGGCCGTGTACCATTGGATGATCGAGCCGTTTTGATCCCGCAGCGGCTCCCCGCGACTTTTCATCCAGCGATACACGCCATCCGCACGGCGCAGGCGATATCTGATGGAGAAGGGCTCGCCAGTGAGAAAACCGCGGCGAGCCATTTCGCTTAGCCTTTCTACATCATCGGGGTGAACCGCAGCTTTGATCCAGGCGAACAGGCGGCTCGTGCCTGGCTTGTCGGTGTCGGCTACGTCGAAACCGAGGTAATCTACTAGCTGCTTGTTGAAGAAGGTCAGTTCGCCGTCTGGCTTCTGGCGCCCGATCATGGCCGGAACCATGTTTACGAGGTACGAAAGTTCGCGCTCCCGGTCGCGCAATGCCTCCAGTGCGCGCATCTCATCGTCGATATCCAGGGAAACGCCGTACCATTCTGCAACCGCTCCATCCTCGTCACGCCGTGGTTCCACCCGGCATTCCGCCCATCGGTAGTCGCCGTCCTTCTCGCGCCAACGAAACCGCATCGTCGAGGCGTTGCCGGTTGCGAAACAGTTCTGCAGAGTCCGCTGCACCTCGGACGCGTCCTCGGGGTGCGTCAGTTCCTGCACCAATGTTTCGATAGGTGGGGATTGGGGAAGATCGAAGGTCGGGACAACAGCGTGGAAATGGTCCTGATATCGCTTGTTGAAGTACAACGGCTGGCCCGTTGACGTCGCGCTCCACACGCGGACCGGAAGTGCATCGATCATCCGCTGAAGCTGGCGCTCGCGTTCGCCCAATGTGCGCAGCGCCAACTGGTGCTGCCTGGATATGGCGGCAACGATGAGCGCCGAGAAGGCCGAAATGGCCAGAAACAACTGCAGCATGACGTGTTTTTGCTTCAGCGTTTCGGGGTCGCCAGCAAATTGGCTGGCGCCGGATATCGTAAAGACCGCCGTAATCAGCGCGAGAAGGACCAAGGCGACGGCGGCGCCCTTGAATTCAAAACGCACCGCGGCCCAAAGAAGAGGCGGCATGATTATGTAGGCAAAGGGCAGGTAAGCGCTGAGTGAAAGAATTGCCACACCAAGAAAGATCAGCCCTAGGATGCAGATCTCCATCCAACGCGCCCTTGAGACCAGAGCGACGTCACGCCAGTTGTGGAATACGACGAGCGCCAGCGGGGCCACGATCAGGACCCCTGTTGCGTCGCCGATCCAGAATAGCGGCCATGCCGCCGCGAAGGTTTGTGATTGCATACCAAACCACGCAAGGGTGGCACTTCCGACGGTCGCGCTTGCGACAGGCGCGATTCCGGCGGCCAATACCACGAACGCGAGAACTTCCTGTAGCGTCTCCAGCCGGACCGGCCGCTTGCAGGTTAGGCTTACGAGCCATGCGCCGAACATGGCTTCAAGAGCGTTGCCGGCGAAGATCAGGAATGCCGCAGGCAGCGGACTGTGGAACCACAGGAGATTGCTGAACAGTTCGGCGAGACAGCCCGTCGCTACCCACCACGGCCAGCTAGGCCTGGAGGCGAAGACCAGCGTAGCGATGAAAAGTCCGCTCGGCGGCCAGATGGAAATACCTGTTCCGGGCACGATTGCGAGCAACTGAGCGAATCCGCAGCCCAGGACATAGGCGGCAAAAAAAAGCCCCAGGTGCGCGAATTGAGGACGATGCGACCAGACGTGCATCATTGGCTGCTTCTCCAGAACGATCAAAGCATGGAGCCCGTTAGTGCTGGGTATAGCACTGGTGCTTGGTGTCTGGATCTGGCCTGGCGAACTCACGCCCTCACCATAGTCCCAACATACCCCGGGCACACCTCATGGAAATCCATGAGCAGAGACGAACCCTAAAACGATCCGAGCGTATGTACCCCGCCTCCCTGTTGGGGAGGGCGCGATTTCCCATGCTCACTTCATGAGTAAGGTGCTTACCTTTCAGCGACCGGCAAAAAGCTTTTAATGGCGGGCATTCTCGGACATTTCGTCCTCCGGGTGAATCCCGCATAGCAGTAGACCTCCAGACGCGGATGGCCCTGAAGAATTTATTTGATAGAGGTGCTGCAGGTCGATCAGGTGTCGGGCTAGCTCGCTTCATCCGATCGTCTAGGATTTCTGATACTTCGGTAGAACTCGTTTTACCGAACCATTGAACGTCCAGCCTCGCTTGTTAGCAAGGCAGGCGTTACAGCCAGGATGCGCGGTAGCTTCCCGTTCATTGTTTCGGGCCATCGCTTCCTGAGAACGGCCGCAACAAATCGGCGCGGCCGTCCTTGGCGGTCAGGCTTTGACCATATTACCTGCGGGCCTCGAAATTGGTGCTCGAGGGCACCGCGGACTTGCGACTTGCCGCAAGCTGCATGACAGCGATCGTCGCAACGCAAAGCCCGATCACGACGTGCGTCCACATCGGTCCCTGCACCGAACCGAATCCGAGCAGGAATGGAGCGATCGCCGCCCAGCATCCCACGGTGAGATTGGACCATTCGGTCCAAGTCCCATAGCGATAGAGCGCCACGGCAGAACAGCATACAATCAGTGTGCCCGTGATCCCTGCGTTCCAAGCCGCGAGGGGCAACCCGGCGAACTTGATCGCAGCGCAAGCCAGGCATGCACCGAGAATGAGGTTGGTCCATTCCAACCCTTTGCTTGGTACTTCACTTATCATATTCTTCTCCTTTGATTTCATACGGTGGCCTGTCCATGCGAAATTACTGGAATCGCGGCAGGTTTTAGGAGAATGATACAGTCAGATGCGCTAGACTATTCTACGCAGGCATCTGTCTGGCGATGCAAAGGGCTAGGGCAGTTAGTCGCCAGGACGGTCCTACGCGCCAAGGCTACAGGAGTGGCTATTCCAATCGTCGAATCAGCGCGTTGTCTTCCACCCGGACCGAGTCGCGATGGTCATCTACTTCCCGATACAGGGACTCGGCCTAACCGTGGGCGATCGCTGTGCGACAATCTAGATTTGGAGCAGCCCCTCGCCCGCTATACGGCCGGGAGCCTCTTCTCATGAGTTGGCTTGCGGTCGTTGGCCGGAGCGCGAGTTGGTGACAACCATCGGCGGCTGGAGCTCGGCAACGTAGCGTTCCCAGAGGCGGTGCCGACCGGCTCGTATGGCCTGCATCAATGCCCGCCTGATGCGCGCACCAATGGTAGTCGCCATCAAGCGAGTTCTTCACCCGCTTGTCTTGGTAGCCCACCACCTCGCCGGTTGATTGAATGACGTAGCCTTCCGACTTTTCGAGCACCACCGACGACTGCACTTCCTTGCAGTCAATACTGCTGCATCATGCCCACGGATACTTCCACCCGGTCGGGGCGCGGTGTGCGATGGCCTGTCCAGGAAGGCCGAGGATACCGGACAGAAGTAGTGGACTTAACAGGCGATTTGAACGGGCCGAAACCATCCGACAGGATCCTCCAAGGTGTGTCTCTCTTGGCGACCTCCCAGCACATCTGCGAGCAAAAGTAATAGTGGAACGGCCGCTGGTAAAAAGTAGAACCGCAGTGGATACAATTCATCGACGGCCTCCAAGGTATGCGCCGCTGTTGACGGCCTGCCGACTGGACTTGGCTCAATTCAACCTTGATCGCGCGACGTGCGCAGGCGGGTCCCGGGCCCCGCATATAGTGGAGCTCTGGCCTGTAGCGGGGTGCGAAGAATTCGCGGACCGCAGATGCCAATTGTGCCGCTAGTGATATCGCCAGCGCAGTCCGGGCTACGAAAGCTGGCACGGCAAGACACGTGTGGCGCAACGGCATTCGCGTGTGCTCGTACATTGACTCCTCCTAGAGGATTGCGGCTGTGTGGGACAGGATGCGCCGACCCCACCCGCGAACCAATTCTGCAAGGGTATCTGCGACTCGATGCCATGGTGTTGGCGGGCTGCGCCCGGTGGATGGCGACCCCGATCACAGTTAACCTCGGACCGATGCCTCAGTGTGCGAAGACTAGGCCTAGGCGACAGGGTGTATACATCCTCTACACAATGCCGCCCGGCCGGATCAGAGTTGATGTCGGCCGCAGTGCTTTTCAGGAATTCCCTCGGCCCGAAAGACTTTGCTGAGCCGGCGTTCGCGTTCCGCAATCTATGCCTAAGGATAGAGTATCCTCTGCCCGAGACTCATAGACTGTTATCGGTGAGCCGTCGTATGGTGCAACCAGGCAGTGTATTGTCTGGCTGACAGCGCCGATGTGGAGCGACGAAGGGTAGTCTCGGCGACATCGACAGATGCTGAGTTGGACAAGTGCCCTCTTCGGCCAAGGATTCGAGTGCATATGGCTTGCCGCAGTCCCTCGCCGAAAGACCAGGCCAACGGGGACATTTGATGCAAACGTCCTACTCTCGTCCTGCCAAACAATCTTCCAGGCTCGGCTTTGGCCTCCGTATGCTGGGACTCGCGCTCGGCTTGCTGCTTTGGGCGGCGCCGGCGTTCGCTCAGGAGATCCTGCGCATTCCGTATGTGACCGATATCGGCACATTCGATCCGGACAACGGGTTTGAGACCGGCGCGATGAGCGCAATCAACAACGTCTACGAAGGCCTTGTCGAATACCAGCCGAGTTCGACCAGAATCGTTGGTCGGCTCGCCAAGAGTTGGGAGATTTCAGACGACGGCCTGACTTACACATTTCACCTGGTGGATGGCGTCAAGTTCCATGATGGCACGCCATTCAATGCGGCAGCTGTCATAACGTCGTTCGAAAGGCGCCGTGACCGTGGGCTGAGCTTGAGCTACTTCCTCGCCAATGTGAAAGACATGAAAGCTTCCGACAATTCGACAGTCGTCCTCACACTGGGCCATCCTCAGCCGTCGCTCCTCGACGCCCTTTCCAGTCCGTGGGGGCCCAAGGTCATCAGTCCCGCAGCGCTGGCCGAGCATGACAAAGGCGACTTCGCGAAGACCTGGCTCAATGAGCATGCGGTCGGTACCGGTCCATTTAAACTGGCCGAATTCAAACGCGGTCAGCGCTATGTACTCGAACGCAACGATGACTACTGGGGCGACAAACCGTTCTTCCGGCAGATCCAGATCTCTGTCGTGCCCGATATCAGCCAGCAGATACTTCAATTGCAGGCGGGTGCGATCGATGCCGTGCCGATCAACTATCCTTTCGCCCAACTCGCAAGCTTGCCAAAGGGTCTGGAGATCACCGCCGCCCCCAGCATGATACCGTATGATCTCTTCGTTAAGCCGAACTCGCCCCTCGACGATGCGGAGGTCCGCAAAGCCGTTTTGACCGCAATCAACCCGGCGCTGTGGGTCAAGGACGCCTTTGGAGAATTCGCCAGCTTGTCAAAGTCGGTATATCCGAATGTCATGCTCGACCCAGTGAATCCTATCCGGTTCCCAACCGACCTCGAGGCAGCCAAAGCCGCGATCTCCAAGCATGGCGCGGTCAATTTGGTCATTGGCCTCCATAGCGCGGCTCCGAGCTACAGCCGCATCGCCGACCTGATGATAGCACAACTGGCGTTGATCGGCGTAAAAGCAACGGCTTACGTACTGCCCTCCGGCGCTGCCTACACCTTGAAGCACAACCCAAACCCTCCCGATTTGCTGCTCACCATCGCGGGGCCGGACGCCGCTCATCCGGAGAACCAGGCCAAGGTGTTCTTCACGAAAGATGGCGTCCTTAATTTTTTTGGCCGGGTCGTGCCGGAAGCGGATGCCATAGTGGACCAGGCAGGGAAGTTGACCGACGTCAAAGAACGGGACGCTCTCTACGAGAGAGCGGGGCAGATGTATTTCGATGCCGGCATCGTGATCCCGCTCGTCAACGTCGACGATGTGGTTGTCCACGCCAAGGGTCTGAAGGACCTTGGACTTCGTCCTGTGTACCCACCTGGCAACATCGACTTCAGCACCGTTCGCTGGGGACACTGAACTCCAGCCCTCCGGTTCGTTCGCAGCTCACGCCCGCACTGCAAATGATCAAGCCTTCGCCCCGAATGTCCGAACCCGCGACCGAGTCCGTCCTCGCCGTCAAAGACCTCTCGGTCTTCCTCAGCCGCGAAGGCCGTCCTTCCCGCGTCCTTGACGGCATAAGTTTCGACATGTTTCCGGGCGAGATCATTGCGCTGGTCGGGGAAAGCGGTTCTGGCAAGACAAGCATCGGGCTAACACTTCAGGGGCTCCTGCCGCGCGAAAACCTGCCGCAGGTCGGAGGCTCGATCCGGCTTGCGGGGATCGAGCTTGTCGGCGCGGGACGGCGCACCTGGCAGTTGGCCCGTCGCCAACTCGTCCGTGCCATCTCGCAAGATCCGATGGGCGCACTCAATCCCACGATGACGATCCGCCGCCAGATGCGAGAATCCAATGGGGAGGCCGAGGGATCGATCGAAGACTGGCTCCGCCGGACCGGCTTGCCTGACCCGGACCGCATCGCCGATGCGCTTCCGCATCGCCTTTCCGGGGGACAACGTCAGCGCGTGCTGATCGCCATGGCGATGATGGCAAGACCGAAGGTACTTATCGCCGACGAACCGACCACCGCGCTCGATGTAACCATGCAGGCGCAGATCCTCGACCTGTTGCGCGGTCTCGCCCGCGAGCAGAGGACGGCAATTCTATTCGTGACCCACGATCTGCGTGTGGCGGCCTCACTGGCGGACCGCATCCTGGTTCTCTACGCCGGACGCATCGTTGAAATGGGACGCATGCAGGACGTAGCTCGAAAAGCCGCACACCCCTATTCCGCCGGTCTGCTCGCTACTCGATTCGATCTGGACTCTGATCGACGGCGCCCGCTTCCCACGCTCCCGTCCGAGCGCATACCCTCCGTAACCATCGAGAACGCCTGCGCCTACGCGACACGTTGCCCGATTGCCCAGCCAGATTGCACGGCGATCCGCCCATCGCTGGAGCCTGCTTCCGCCCACAGTGGCGCTGTCGCCTGCCTTTACCAGGAACAAACTCCGTTGCTCTCAACGCATGGCGCGGGGGCGGAACCATGGCCACCCCAGGCGATCCAGCAAACCGCTGCCTTGAGGTTGTCGAACGTCGGGAAAACTTATCCGACAGGCGCACGATCGTTTTGGGGACCGCGTCAACCGCAGCCAGTTCTCAGGTCGGTCAACCTCTCGATCAAGCTCGGCGAGTGCGTGGCGCTGGTGGGCGAAAGTGGCGCCGGCAAGTCCACCCTTCTGAGGATTGCTGCCGGGCTCGTGGTGCCCGACAGCGGCACTGTTACTCGCTTCGACAAGATTCCACCACAAGTCGTGTTTCAAGACCCCGTGGCGGCGCTGACACCATGGCTCACGATCGGCGAGCAGATCGGCGAGCGCCTGCGTGCCGTTTCGCTGGATAGTGATTACGGGCGCCGTCGCGTCGGTGAGGCAATGAAGCTAGTCGGCCTCGATCCGGTCCTGATGGACGCGCTGCCGGCCGAAATTTCGGTCGGGCAATGCCAGCGCGCTGTTTTAGCGCGCGCGGTAATCGTCCCCCCAAGGCTTCTGCTCTGCGACGAGCCGATCAGCGCCATGGATGTGTCACTGGCGGCCACCACATTAAACCTTCTTAGCGACCTTCGGCGGCGACTCGACATGGCGATGTTGTTCGTGACCCACGATCTTGCGGCCGCCAGAATCATCGCCGACCGCGTCGCGGTGCTAAAGGACGGCGAGTTGGTCGAGATTGCCGACCCAGATGCTATCATTGCGGCACCTCAGTCCGCCTACACGCGCTCACTGATCGAGGCGATGCCGAGCCTGCAAACGGGAGGCGGACAATGACGGGCAGGCCAAGCCCGGACACCCTCCCTGCGCGACCTCGCTTCAACTGGCGCGACTTCTTCCGGCGTGCCGGTTTGCTTGAAAGCATCGGTATTGTCGGCGTGCCTATCGTTACAATTGTCGCCGTGCTGGCGCCTTGGATCACGCCGTTCGATCCGCAACTGCGCGTTGCCGGCGCCTACCTCCCACCCTCGGCCGAACATTGGTTCGGCACCGACGAGATCGGCCGCGACCTGTTCTCGCGCGTCATCCTCGGCATTCGATATACCTGGCTGCCAGGGCTTGCGGTTATCGGCTTCAGTCTTGTCGTGGGCTCGCTAGTCGGCCTGATTTCAGGGCTTGCGGGCGGCAAAGTCGATCTGGTCATCGAGCGGATCGTCGATCTGTTCCTAGTCCTTCCAGCAACACTCATCGCCCTGGCTGTCGTGGCTTCCCTCGGCCCTGGGCTCGCGAACACCATGATCGCGCTCGCGATCTTCTGGTGGATGTGGTACGCGCGCATTTCGCGGGATGAAATTCGTCGCCTGAAGGCCCGTCCTCATGTCGAGGCGGCGCTTAATGCCGGGGTCCGCGGTCCGCGCCTCCTGTTGCGCTACTTGTTGCCGGGGGTTTTCCCGGCGTTGGTCATCGGGGCGTCATTGGATGTTGCCAACATCATTATGACGCTGTCGCTGATGTCCTTCCTGGGACTTGGATTGCCTGCACCGGCGCCTGAACTCGGCGCCATGACGTCGCGCACGCTCGACAGCCTCACCGTCCATTGGTGGCTGCCGGTGCTGCCGGCCGCGATAATCTTCCTTCTTTGCCTCCTCGCCAACCTTGCCGGCGACGGCATCCGCGCGGCGCTGAGGGGGACCTAGATGCTGGCGTATCTCACCAAAAGCATCGTCGGCGCCGTCGTCGTTCTCCTAATGATGAGCTTCATCGTCTTTGGTCTCCAAAGCATCATACCCGCCGATCCAGCGCGGGCGATTGCTGGGCCGAGCGCTCCGCCAGAAGCTGTTGAAGCCGTGCGCAAGCAACTAGGACTGGACGACCCGGCTGTCGTTCAGTACGGGCGCTTCCTATCGCGCCTAACGCATGGAGATCTGGGTACGTCGGTAAGAACCCGGCGCCCAGTGTCGGACGACATACAGCAATTTCTTCCGGCCACGCTTGAACTCGGACTGACGTCGATCGCTTTGGGAGTGGCGCTCGCCGGCGTCATGGCGGCACTTCAGTTCCTCATTCCAGGATCGGCCGGCATCAGGCTCGCTTTGGTGGGAGTGGGCTCCACGCCGATCTTTCTGTCCGCCCTAGTTCTCGCCTACTTTTTCTGGTTCCGACTCGACTGGCTTCCCGGAGCAGGCAGGCTTGCATACGTCGACTTCGCAGGCCCTACGGGACTCAACGTGATTGATGGAATACTGGTCGGCCGGCCCGACGTCAGTGCCGACGCGCTGTTGCACATGATTTTGCCAGCGTTTGCACTGGCGTTGCCCATCGGCGTCGCGGTTGGGCGAAGCCTGAACGGTGCGCTTCACGACGTGATGAACCAGGCGTATGTCCGAACAGCACGCGGCAAGGGCCTTGGCGAGACTCGGGTACTGTTCCACCACGGTTTGCGCAATGCCGCCACGGCCCCACTGTCCATGCTCGGCCTGCAGGTCCGCCTTCTCTTCGGCAATCTGCTTGTTGTCGAGCGCATTTTCGGGTGGCCCGGTCTCGGTCTTTACACAGTTCAGGCTTTTGCCAGCGCCGATCTCCCGGCGGTGCTGGGCGTCGCAATGGTCTTTGGAACCCTGTACATTTTGGTCAACACGCTCATCGAGATCGGGCAGTCGATAGCCGATGCCCGAATTAGCCTCTGAGCGCGACGCCTATTGTCGCGGGTTTTGTTTCCTTGACCGAGCTGGCAGCGCCGATGGGGAGGCTGAAGGTTATCGATGCCCCCTCTGTCTCGACATTTTCGGCCCAAAGCCGTCCGCAGTGCGCCTCGACAATCGATCGGCAGATTGCCAAACCCATTCCCATTCCGTCCGGCTTGGTTGTGTAGAACGCGTCAAAAATCAGTTCCGGATTGCTAAGTCCGCGCCCGCGATCTCGCACTTCGACCTCGACTGTCCCGTCAATCTGACTTCGCGACACGATCCGCAGCCTTCGCACATTAGTGGCGACCTCCTGCATCGCTTCGATTGCGTTGCGGACGAGGTTGAGGACGACCTGTTCCATCTGAATGCGATCGGCAGCCACCGCCGGAAGGCGGGAATCGAGGTGAAGCTCCAGCTTGACGCTACTCGACGCGAGCCTGTCACCCAGCAGATCACACACTTCGCGGATCACGGCATTAAGATCGATCGCGAGCGGTTCGCCTTCAGTCTTGCTGAACAAGGCCCGGATGCGGCTGACCACCTGCGCCGCCGCGTCGGCGTTTCTAATGATCTTTTGGGCCACCCGGCTGGCGTGTTCGAAGTTTGGTGGGTCGGCGTTCAGCCATCTCTGGAACGCGCCGGCGTTGGACACGACCGCTTGCAGCGGCTGGTTGAGCTCATGGGCAATGGACACCGACAATTCGGACAGGCTAGCTGCGCGCAACGCGCGCGCAAGCCGTTCGTCAGCCAGACGTAGGGCTTCCTGAGCGCGGACCTCATCGTCGATGTCGAAATTGACGCCGTACCAGCGAAGGATCGTGCCGTCTTCATCGCGTAGCGGTTCGAAGCGAGAATCGATCCAGCGATATTCGCCATCCTTCCGGCACAGCCTGCCCTTGTGCTGGAGCGGCTCTCCACGGGCAAAGGACTTCTGGAACACGGCTTTGACGGCCGCCCGGTCATCAGGATGGAACAGTTCCACATGCGAAGCGAATTGCCGCGTGCCGCGCGGTGCCACCTTGGCCGAGTCAGTGCCCGCCCAATCGACGAACCGTTTGTTGAAATAGTACGGCAGTCCCGCCGGCGTCATCAGCCAGATCATGGTGGGAACTGTATCGACCAGGAGCCTGAGCTCCCTCTCGCTCTGGCGCAGCGCGGCTTCCGCCTTGCGCCGGTCGTCGATGTCCTCGGTGTGGCCATACCAGCCGACGATCCGCCCCCGCTCATCACGCGAGGCAACACCTGTATCGCGAAACCAGCGATAGGTGCCATCGAACCGGCGCAAGCGCTGCTCCCCGATCATGGGTTCGCCCGTCTCCAGGCTGTGGCGCCATTGCGCCATGCTCGCTTCGATATCGTCGGGATGGACAAACCTCAGCCACCAGGAGTCGTCAGCATCCATGATCTCGCGCATTTCTTCGGCGGAGACGCCAACATAATCGAGCGCTGCAGCATTGGGGAACCGTCGGCGCCCGTCAGGATTGGCGGACCAGCCTAGGCCCGGAATTTCGGCTACACCAGGTCCGGCTTGCTGGTAGACCTCGTCAAGAAAACTGATGCTTCTGAATATGTTCACCGCGAGCCAAAGGCCAAACGCGGCGGCAACAAACGCCACCAACCTGACGGTGCCATTTTCGGTCCCGTATGCCGGGAGTATCTCAGCTGAAAGCAGACTGCCCACGGCAATCGCCGCTAATCCCGTCTTCCATCCCACGCAGATACTTATAACTGCAATGGTGACCAGCAGGCCGGAAGGCTCGCCGGCAGACAATGCAAGGAAGAACGACACAGCACCAATTGCCGCAGCCACGGCGCGGCGCTGTGTCATTGACTTCAATTCCATTTTAGACCCTCTCGAAACTGCCGTGCGGCGGCTGGCTGCGCACACATCGTCCCTACAGCGAGAGCCTCGCCTCGAGTGGCATTCAACGCATCTCAGCCGGCAAAGACTGCCAGGCACCCAAGAGGTGCGTGAGGGACCTTGCATTCATCTTCCTCATCATGTTGCTCCGATGAAGCTTCACAGTGATTTCGCTGATGCCAAGATCGAATGCGATCTGCTTGTTCATCGCCCCTGCGACGACAAATGTAAGCACCTCACGTTCGCGGGGAGTGAGCGTCTCGTAAAGCGCCATGGTCTTACGTGACACGGTCGCTGCAGCTCTCCGGGCAATGTCGGCATTGACGGCTGCCGATATTGCGTCGAGGAAGGTCTGATCGCGCACAGGTTTAGTCAGGAAGTCAACCGCTCCCGCTTTCATCGCCTGCACGCTCATAGCGATGTCGCCGTGGCCCGTCAGGAATACAACCGGCGTCTGTATGCCTTTGGTCAGGAGGAGCTGCTGGAGGTCGAGGCCGCTGAGTCCCGGCATGCGGACATCGAGAACAAGACAAGCCGGGCGATCCGGAAGCTCTGCATCCAACACTTCTTGCGTCGAAGAGAACGATATCGAGTCGATGCCGACCGAATTCAGTAACTCCTGCAGGGAGTCGCGGACCTCCGTGTCGTCATCGACGAGAATCGCAATGGGCCTGCCTTCGGTTCCTGAAAATCCTCCAGGTGCTGAATCTAGCGCGCCCATGATCCTCGCCTCAGGGGAGAACTGGTGGATACGAATTGGCTGCGTTTACAAAGATAGTATCAACCGTGCGTCCACCACACGTCAACCAATGACCCTGCGGTTGATGTCTGCCGCTGGGAACCGATTGAGCGACAGGCAGTTCCGTACATGTCCCACCAACGTATGACGCCACGTCGGAAGTTAGATAGCGGAATTGAGATCGGCAGCGCTACTACGCCAAAGTGCGATCGAACATAGAGGTTTCGATGCCCAACCTATACTCCGGTATGGGTCGCAAAGCCGGGCCGCGACCCGCACGCGTAGCCCTCCTACTCGGTTGTGATGGCCTTTTGCTGCACCGAGTAGTGTGTGAGGCGCCACGGCCATTCATGCGGAGACCCGGATCGCGTGCAGGCTTTCAGGATGCGGAACGGGCCCTGCCGAACGCCTCATCCATGAGGCGGCGGATGGTGACCGCGCAGCGGCCGCACTTGGGGCTGCAACGGAGACAGCCATAGACCTGGCTGGTCGAGGATGGCCGCTCCGCCTCGACGGCGGAGCGGACAGCCTGATCGGTCAACACATTGCAGGAACAGATGATCATGATGGCGACGTCATCAAGGCTGGTTCGGGTCTAGCCGGGCAAGCGGTCAGTAGTCCCAGACAGCCGGTACGCAACGAAAGGCGTCGCCATCTACCGCCACATGACAAAGGGACGGGAACGGCAGGTGAGTTGCTACCAGCGGCTCGCGATTCGCCGCGAGCTCCCGCATAAGGCTGACGCGGACCCGGGTCGCCTCCTCCGGGTCATGTTCGAAGCCATTGTGCCAGTCGGGATGGTCGAAACCGACCTGGAACACGAGGTCCCCGGCGAATGTGAGCCGGTCGCCGCCGGACGCGAGGCGGACCACGCTGTGCCCAGGGGTGTGGCCGCCGGTCCGCTGGACAACTACCCCTGGCGCCACTTCGTGCTCCTGATCGAACGGACGCAAGTGATCGCGGTACTCATTGACGAACTGCTTGGCCGCGCGCCGAAGAGCGTCGGGAAACCCTTGCGGCATGGAAACGCGCGAGAAATCGGGCGACTGCCAGAACTCGAGCTCAGAGGCGGCCACGTGAATCCGCAGGTCAGGACGAAACCGCTCTTTGACTCCGCCGATGAGTAGCCCGCCAATGTGGTCCATGTGCATGTGAGTAAGCACGACATCAGTCACTGAAGCGAGATCGACGCCGGCGGCCCCCAGCCGATGGATCAGTTGCCCGGCCCTCGGCAAGTGCAAGTCCGGGTCCGCCCCGAGCCCGGCGTCGACGAGTATCGTCTGGCGGCCGCTGCGCACCACGACCACGTTCAGCGGCCACTCGAGCAGATCCGGCGACAGGAACTCATCCTCCAGCCAGGCCGAGCGCACGGCCGGGTCGACGTTGTATGCGATCGTCGGGGCTGGAATGGGTAGAATTCCATCGCTTACAATCAGAACGTCAATCTCTCCGACCTTAAGTGCATAACGCGATGGAACCAGTTCGTCCGGCACCGGCCGCCCAAAGTGTGACATGTCGCCCAGGCTCATATTTGTGCTCATATTTGTCTCCTGTTGATCGCCTCTCGCACGGCAATATAGGCCGCCACCGCCGGCGGCCTCCTAGAATGGGCGCGCCCGAAGGGCCGGCGTACGCTGAGGAGATTGCGCCGGCGCAGACTGCGCGGCCATCGAACGGAAGCGTCAGCCATGCCATGCGAAGGTCCATGGCAGGCCTGTCGCGAGCTTAGGTGAACCGACGCAAACGTCGGAAGGCCCCTCTTATCCAAGCGTACCACGGCCGTTCGTCATACCTGGCGACGGTACACGAGCACGTGAGATATCCTGTGCTGCGGTACTGGTCGCCCCCGGCCTTGATGCAGTCGACTGCACGCTCGTTATCGACATAGGATTCTGACGGCTCTTATCGGCGCACTGGTCGATCGAGCAGTCCAGGAACACTGGCATTTCGCGCACGGGCACACAGTCCAGCACAATCGAGACGGGCGGTACGCATGGGCGCTGCCCAGCCACAATGCCGAACCGACGGAGAGACCAATGTCCAAGACCATCATGCTGATCCATGGCGCCTGGTTGAACGGCCGATGCTGGGAA
The DNA here is from genome assembly GCF_049887195.1 of Mesorhizobium abyssinicae. Taxonomy (NCBI): domain Bacteria; kingdom Pseudomonadati; phylum Pseudomonadota; class Alphaproteobacteria; order Hyphomicrobiales; family Phyllobacteriaceae; genus Mesorhizobium; species Mesorhizobium abyssinicae. The sequence goes on along the minus strand of NZ_JARAKC010000004.1, from coordinate 166,685 downwards.
GGCTTCATGGCCCGCTACGAAGCAAGGGGCTACACTGTCATCGCCCCGGCCTGGCCGCTCGACGACAGATCTCCGACGGAACTACGGGCATCACCGGATCCTGCTCTCGCTCAGGTCGGCATCAGGGAGCTGATCAATCACTACGATCGCCTCATCCGTGCGCTGCCCGAGGCGCCAATCCTGATCGGGCACTCGTTCGGCGGTACCGTAACGCAGCACTTGCTTGATCGAGGGCTTGGCGCGGCGGGCGTCGCCATTGACCCAGCGCCGACTTCCGGTGTGCTGGTCGGATGGCAGACCATCAAGTCGACCTTCCCCGTATTCTTCTCCTGGGGTAGCTGGCGCCGCGTCATGGTCATGTCGCGGCGGTTTTTCAGCGCACGCTTCGCACAGACCGTGCCCGCAAGGCAGATCAATACCATGTACGACCGCTATATCGTCCCCACGCCCGGGAGGATCTATTGGGACGGTCTCGTCTCGGCTGCCGGGAAGATCCGCTGGGACAACCCCAATCGCGCACCTCTGCTGCTTATTGGCGGTGGCATCGATTTGATTGCCGGAGCCAAGTTGACCAAGGCCATTTTCGAGAAGCAGAAGCAGGCGCCGTCGACCACCGAACTCAAGATCTTTCCCAACCGGTCGCACTGGACTTGTCTCCAGCCGGGTTGGGAGGAAGTGGCGGACTTCGCGCTCGATTGGGCTGCGAAGAACACCCGCGCCCACAAGGTTCTATCGCTGCAGCCGGTCTAACCGCCTTCAAGGTCGGCAACGCCTATCGACGGTCGAGATGTCGACTACCTGGCAGTTGCGGACGCAAGCAATCGCCGAGTCCCGGGACGAGTTCAACTCGACGACGGCGAAAAGAGGTGGACCTTTCCGCCCGATGCTCCCTGGACTGAATTGCGGTACACGCTGGCCGTCTTTGGCAACCTCGAGGATCCTTCCGGGAATCGAATGAGCGGACGCTTCGAGACGCCCGAGAATGCTCCCGAGCCGGCAGTTGCCGACGTCAGCATCCCCCTGACAACAGACGGGGCGCTGGCGACGCCGTAGGCGCCGCTCGCGCACCGCGGCGTCCCTATCTCTAGCTATTCGGCGGCTTGAGGATGGATATCCGCCTCGACCCGTCCGACCGCACGAACACCCAGCGAGGTCCCAAAGCCGCCCAGGCGACTTTGGCGATCCGTGCTCGCGCCAGAGAGGCAGAGTGCTACACGGTCCCAATTTTTCTGCCTTGGCGCATGCAGCAGAAACCAGGGAAACCGCCGATCGGTTGGGTCAAGCGCGCCCTGCTGGCACGATCCGGGAATTCTCCCTCTGATCTCGCGGCACCGTGGAGACTTCGCGCTCGGTCGTGTAGGTCGCTTCTGGCTAGAACGATCGCCTTGGCCAAGTCGCTCAGTGCGCGCCGCCCCCGTCGATACGACCGGGCTTCTTCAGCAGCAGAGTGGCTGCGAGCGCGATCACCAACGCAATACCAAGCAGGAAAAACGTGTCGCTGAAAGCCATTATGAAGGCCTGCTGTCGGACTCTGAGGGCAATCGCGATCACTCCTTTCTGCGCGGCCAGCGCTTGGTCGCTCACCCCATGAGACAGGAAGTAGGCCGTGAGTTTCGCGATGCGGGAACGGGTCGCTTCTTCGAACAGTGAAACTGACTGGACCAGCACGTTCGAATGGTACTGCTCGCGCTTAGTGAGGAACGTCTGCAGCAGCGCGATGCCAACGGCGCCGCCTAAATTGCGGATCATGTTGAACAAAGCCGATGCAGAGCCGGCGTTCTCCTGTTCGATGCCTGATGTGGCAATCGCCGACAGCGGCGCAAAAACCAGTGCCTGGCCGATGGCCCGCACAATGTTCGGCCAGAACAATTGGTCGCTGGCATGGCCGATGGTCATGTAAATGTTCATGAAATTTGAAGCGGCAAAGAGTGCAAAACCAATCACAATGACCAAGCGCACGTCGAAGCGCTGCATCAAGCTTGGTACCAGCGGGATCAGCAGGAGTTGTGGCAGGCCGGTCCATGCGAGCACCAGACCGATCTGCTCGGCATTGTAGCCTTGGATGCGCGAGAGATAGACCGGCAAGATGAAGACCGAGCCATAAAGCGCTGTCCCCAGGAGAAAATTGGCCAGGATGCCGAAGCCGAAATTGCGACGCACGAGCAGCTTCAGATTGAGCAGAGGATGGCTCGAAGTGAGTTCGATCCAGATGAAGAGCGAGAGTGACACGGCTGCGATGATCGCCAGCCGAAAGATAAATGGCGACCCGAACCAGTCATCCTTGTTGCCCTCCTCAAGCACTGTCTGCAGCGCACCTAGCCCGACGGCCATGGTAACGATCCCAAGCCAGTCGCCTTGCCCGAGCAAGGCGAGCTGCATAGGCTGGCGGTCGAGCGAGAACCACAACATACCGACCATCAGCGCGCCGGGGACCAGGTTGACGTAGAAGATGTACTGCCAGCCCCAGTTCTCGGTGAGGTAGCCGCCGATGGTCGGTCCGATCGCAGGTGCGAAAGTTGCCGACATTGCAAAGAGCGCCAGTCCAATAGGCTGCTTGGCCTTGGGCAGCAGCGTGATGACGATGGTAAAGGCCATCGGAATGAGCACGCCACCAGTGAAACCCTGGATGGCCCTCAAGGCGATCATCTGTCCGAGATTGGCGGCGAAGGCACATGCCACTGAAAAGGCGAGGAAGAGCAGTGCGTTGGTAACGAGATAGTTGCGCAGCGAGAAGACCTGGGACAGCCATCCCGTCAGTGGGATTACGACGATCTCAGCGACGAGATAGGCGGTCGAGATCCAACCGCCGTCGTCGGCGCCGGCTCCGATCGCGCCCTGGATGTCGGTCAGCGAAGCGTTGACGATCTGAATGTTCAGCACGGCCATGAAGGCGCCGAGTGTGGAGCCGACCACCGCCACCCAGACCCGCGGCGAGGCGGCGGTGCCTGCGGTTCCGGTCTCGTTTCGGACGGTTCGGGCCGGAGTTGGAAGGGACGACACAATGCTTGTCATATCTGCCACTCCTACGGCACAGGGAGACGAGCCTGAATGCCCGCGCTCCCTACTCGGCGCGCTCCCTCGCGGCCTTGGCGTTCCAATTGAGGGAGAGGGTATCGGACGGCGCGGACCTGCCATTCGCGGCAAGCGCCGTTGCCTTTGTGTCGATGGTCGGCTCTGCCGACATGCCGGCCCTTAGCAGGCCGCCGAGCTCGTGGTCGTGAATCGCAATCTTCACCGGGATTCGCTGCACGATCTTGGTAAAATTACCGGTCGCATTGTCGGGCGGCAGAAGTGCGAACTCGAGACCACTTGCCGGTGACAGGCTGTCGACGTGGCCCTCAAGCTCGACGCCGGGGAAGCCGTCGACGGTAACAAGCACCGGTTGGCCGTCGCGAACATAAGTAAGCTGTGTCTCCTTGAAGTTGGCGACCACATAAATGGCGTTCTGGGGCACCACCGCCATCAGCTGAGTGCCGGCCCCGACATATTGGCCTACCCTAAGCGTGCGCGCGCCCACGGTGCCATCGACCGGCGCAGTGATGGTCGCATAGGAAAGATTGAGTCTGGCCTGCTCGCCGGCGGCCTGCGCTCGGTCCACCAGAGCAAGCGCCTTATCGCGTTCGGTAGCGAGAACATCGATCCTGACCTCGGCCGCAACGAGCGAAGCTTGGTCTCGCGCCAGCCCCGCGGCTTGCTGGTCCGCCTCGGCGCGGCTGGCCTCGGCCTTCTGGGTTGTGCCAGTGCCATTCTTGGCCAGCGTGGCGTAACGGTTGGCATCGGTCGCGGCAAACCTCAGCGAGGCCTGAGTTGCAGCAACCGTTGCCTTGGCCTGCTCGATCAGCGCCCGCTGCAGCACGATCTGGGCCTCGAGATTGCGGACGGTCGCCTCGGCGGATCGCATGTCGGCCTCAGCCTGGTCAAGCGCGGCGCAGAAGTCGCGGTCGTCGATGCGTGCCAGCACCTGCCCCACCGTGACCTTCTGATTATCGCGGACCAGCACCTCGGCGATGTAACCTGAGATCTTCGGTGCAACTGTCGTCGAATCTGCCTTCACATACGCGTCATCGGTCGATTCCAGATATTGGCCTGTCGTCCAGTAATCGTGGCCGTAATAGCTGCCGGCAACGGTGCCCGCCAAAAGCACGACAGCGGCAAGGACACGCTTGAAGCTCCGGCGCCCAGTCGGCGGTACGATGTCATTGGGGGTCACCGGCGCCAGAAGCGGCAAAGGGGCTGGCACTGGCGATAGAAGCTCGCCGCTCGCCGCAGCGCTGGACATGGCGTCAGGATCGAGAAGGTGCTTCGTCATGGCCGATGTTCGCCTTGCAGTTTATGAGATACGCATTCTGCCTCGCCCATACCTGCGCAGCCTCCGCAAGCAGGCCCTGGGCACCGCATGTGGTGGAGTTCAGCCTGGTAGCGTGGATCGAAGGACGTCCTCGGCGCATCTCTCGGTGCAACAGGCGTGTGGTAATGGCCGGCCAGCGCGGCGAGCTCTGTTCGAATCGGGATGGTCCGTCCCGGAGTTCCCTCCCCTGCCATCCGCAGAAATTCCGACCGCCATCCATCGCCGCGCGGAGCAGCAATTCGATGCAATGCCTGCAGCAGAGGTAGCATAAGAGGAAACTCCTTCAGATCGGCGGTTATGCGTTGTTACTTGATCCGAGGTCTGCCCAAACACCGGTCATCGGTCATCACCGTGTCAGCGGCTTCAGGGAGAAGATCGCATCCGAAAAGTCGCACTTGGTGACTAGAATGGCTACGCTACCAAACAGATAGGCTTGCCCATCCCGTCGTATCGTGGATCTAGAAATTGTGTTTCCGCTTAATCGCTACCGGCTGGGGAGGGCGGGCATCGCAAGGCCCTGGCTACTAGAACCTGCAGCCATCAGTGAGCATGCATATGCGCTTTGACTAGTCTTCCTAAGTCTTTCACTCAGGACGACTAGACCGAGGTATTGAATGCCCGCTTCGAAATGGCTGGGGCCGCCCCCAGATCCTTGCGCCTAATTACGGCGGCCGTCGCCGATCCCGCGTGTATGGGCTGGCGGCAGGTGTTCCAGTCGGACACCTAGTAGCTCCTTTTGGGTCAGGCGGCGCTCTGGCACGACTATCGCATCCACCAGCTCATCCAGCTCGAGGGGTCGAGTGCGCACCGAAAGCGCTTGTGGGATAGACACACCTCGTTTTCGATCGACATGCGCCGGTGCTGAAAGGGACGTGGGCAAGCGGCGCCACTATCGCGCCAGCTTTCAAAGAGACCTGATGGGCGGGAAGTTGCTTACAGATGACCGTTTGGTCTTGCCCTCACGACCTCGACAGCGGAAACCGGAACCGTTTCCAGCAGAGTGCGGCGAGGTCCATGAGGGTGATTGAGCGGACCGCGAACACACCCTGGTCGTCGGCGGCTTGCTTTGATCCGAAATGGAATTCGACACGAGCTTGCCCTGATCCTCAGTGCAAAGCAGGTCAAACCATAGGAATAGTGTACGGCGGCGATGTCGAAATCGGCCCAATCGGCCATAAAGTTGCGCAGGACGTTCAGAAATGCCGATTCCGTCGCGTGACTGCGTGGGTTGGCGGCTTCGGCGCCTATCCCTTCACTCCATAGATAACGATCAGCCGTGATGTTGTTCAGTGCCGCAGCCTCAGCAAGATGTTTATTGGAGGCGGCGAGACCGTGGGAGGCAGAGAGCCGCTCGCCGAAACTTTGCAGGGCGCGCAACGCATATTCGCCGAAATGACGGACGAAGGCGCTTGCCGGTCGCCGAACGGCCAGCTATCTGCTCCCAATCCATCACTGCAAACAGCCCGATCGAGATCTTCGGGGTTCTAGAGCTTCAAGTCGACTGCCGGCGCGCAGGCTGGCGACGCTGCGATTTTTGAGGTCTCCGCGTCGCCCGCCGCTAGACCCAAAGGAGTTACATTCGCCACGTTTTCCGCTGTTCATACCTGCCCGCGTAAAGCATCTTTCCCTTTTTGCGCCCAGCGAACTCGTGCGCCTTCGGCGTCCTCGCTTTGGAGCTTCTCCGCGATCCAAAGGAACGCGCCATATATAATGGCGCGATCATCGGCAGTCAGCTCCACGATGCCTGCCTTGGCGACGAGGCCGCCGAGTTCGATCAGATGTCGAGTGCGCTTGCGGCGCTCGACCTGCCACGTGCGCATGTCATTGCGAGCCTGCGCCGCTTGCCGGCGATTGTGGGCTGCCCGACTGTGCCGGAGCGCCGCGCAGGTTTCGACCAGTTGTCGGAGCAGTTCTCTTCGACCGGCTCTCGAAAAACATCACCCCACGCTTGGCCCATGCCTCACGCTTCGCCGCATCTTTCGTTTCGGCGATTGCGACCAGCGCTCCTGCCAGCTCCTCCGTGCTGAGTTGATCGGCGCCGGTGGCAATGACCAGTTCGCCGAGTTGCTGCACCTTTCGCGTCTTGAGTTCCCGCGCCTTGTCTTCCAGCGCCTTCAGTTCGGCGTCGAAGTCTCGTGGTTTGCGCATAGTTGTCTCCATCGATTGTCGATGCGGGCATGATAGGGGAGGGTCCGCCGGAAGGCTTCAGGGTTGCCGAGACAGCCCGGGACGGGCTGGTCCATCCCGAGATTTTTTCGAGGGAGGGCGCGCTTATACGTCGTGCCGACGTGCGCTTTGACGTGCAAATGATCTGCCCGCGATGTCGATCTATCACCTTCATGTCAAAGTCATTGGCCGCAAGGCAGGCTCGAGCGCGGTGGCGTCAGCGGCCTACCGCTCGGCGTCGCGGCTGCGCGACGAGCGCATCGAACGCACTCATGACTTCTCGGCCAAGCGCGGCGTCGTCCATTCCGAGGTCTTGCTGCCGGAGAGTGCGCCCGAAGCCTGGAGCGACCGCGAACGGCTCTGGAACGATGTCGAAGCGTTCGAGGTGCGCAAGGATGCGCAGCTGGCCCGCGAGGTGGAGTTTGCCCTCCCGCGCGAACTCAGCCAGGCGCAAGGCATCGAGTTGGCGCGCGACTTCGTTCAGGCAGAGTTCGTCAGCCGAGGCATGGTGGCCGATCTCAATGTGCATTGGGACAAGGCCGAGGATGACAGTCCAAAACCGCATGCCCATGTCATGCTCACCATGCGCTCGGTCGATGAGAACGGTTTTGGGACAAAGGTTCGAGACTGGAATGCTACCCAGATGGTCGAGCGCTGGCGCGAGCGATGGGCCGAGCTTGCCAACGAACGCTTGGCTGAACTCGATATCGACGCCCGCATCGATCATCGCAGTCTGGAAGCGCAGGGCATTGCATTGGAGCCGGAGACCCAGATTGGTGCTCCGGCCCAACGCATTGAGAGCAGCGGGTTTGATGTTGCCGGCATTGAAGCAGGTCGCGCCGAGATGCACCGCGAGATCGCGCGCGGCAATGGCGCGCGCATCATTGCGGATCCATCCGTGGCGCTCGATGCCATCACGCATCAGCAGTCGACCTTCACCCGAAAAGACATTGCGAAGTTTGCGCATCGCCACAGCGACGGAGTGGAGCAGTTCAACGCGGTGAAAGGAGCCATCAGCAACGCATCCGATCTGATCGAACTCGGCAAGGACGGACGTGGCGAAGACCGGTTCACCACCCGGCAGATGATCGAGACCGAACAGCGCTTGCACCAAGCGGCAGAACGCTTGGCTGGACAGGAGCGTCATGCGGTGAGTGATGCACATCGCGAAGCAGCCCTGGCGCATGCCGCGCAACGCGGTCTTGTTCTGTCAGGCGAGCAGGCCGAAGCGCTAGCGCATGTCACGGACGTGCGCGATCTGGGTGTCGTTGTCGGTTTTGCCGGAACCGGCAAGAGCGCGATGCTCGGCGTTGCACGCCAGGCATGGGCGGCCGCAGGTTATGGGGTTCGAGGCGCCGCACTCTCCGGCATTGCGGCCGAGAATCTCGAAAGCGGATCAGGCATTTCGTCGCGCACCATCGCCAGCATGGAGCATGGCTGGGGACAGGGCCGCGATCTTCTCACCGCGCGCAATGTCCTGGTGATCGACGAGGTCGGCATGGTCGGCACGCGCCAGTTGGAGCGCGTGCTCTCCCATGCGGCGGAAGCCGGCGCAAAGGTCGTGCTGGTCGGTGATCCGCAGCAGCTGCAGGCGATCGAGGCCGGCGCTGCGTTCCGTTCGATCCACGAGCGACACGGTGGCGTCGAAATCGGCCAGGTGCGCCGGCAGAGAGAGGACTGGCAGCGTGACGCAACGCGCAACCTCGCAGCCGGCAGGATCGGCGCTGCGATCGGCGCTTATGACGCACAAGGCATGGTGCATCAGGCCCGGACGCGCGACGAGGCACGTAAGGATCTGGTCGAGCGCTGGGATCGCGACAGGCAGTCCCAACCAGAGGCGAGCCGGATCATTCTCACCCACACGCACGACGAGGTGCGCGCACTCAACGAGGCAGCGCGCAGGGGATTGCGTGAAGCCGGCGATCTCGGTGACGAAGTGCGCCTGACGGTTGAGCGCGGCGACTGCAACTTCGCGAGCGGGGACCGTGTCATGTTCCTGCGCAACGAGCGCGGCCTTGGCGTGAAGAACGGCACGCTCGGGACTATCGAGCAGGTCAGCGCGCAATCCATGACCGTGCGCACCGATGACGGGCGCAGCGTGTCGTTCGACCTCAAGGATTATAACAGCATCGATCACGGCTATGCCGCAACCATCCACAAGGCGCAAGGTATGACGGTGGACCGCTCCCACGTGCTGGCGACGCCGGGCATGGACGCCCATGGCAGCTACGTCGCGCTGTCGCGTCACCGCGAAGGCATGGACCTGCATTATAGCTGCGACGATTTTGCCAATCAGGACCGGCTCACGCGCACCCTGTCGCGCGACCGGGCCAAGGACATGGCGTCAGATTATGAGCGCGCCGATCCGGCGCAGCGCTATGCCGAGCGGCGGGGGATCACCTTCCGCGAGCGTGTTGCCGAGATCGTGCGCAGGGTCGTGCCTGAAAGGCTACGCAATATGTTCGATGGCCGGCGCCCTTCGGCAGATGGCGCGACCGACTTTGTGGCCACGCGCAGGCCGGAAAGAGAGGAAATGCGCCGCAAATCGGCAGCGCCAGCGAGAGACAGAACCGAGGACCCGGAGACGGCGTTGCGGAAAGCCCGAACCGATGCGCTCGTACGTCATGCCCGCGCGGTGGACGCGATATTCAATGACGAGGGTGCCGGTAACGAGGCCAGCCCTATGCTGTCGCGCGAACTGGCGGACGCCCGAAAAGCCTTCGACGAGGTGCGGCCCCATGGCTGGCGCGATGCCGAGGCGGCTTATGTCAAGGACCCTGCCCTTGCTCGCGAGGCCGGCGGTGATCATGTCAATCGCGCCATCCGCGCCCTCCAGCTTGAAACCGAAATCCGCACTGATCCAGGCCGGCGCGCCGACCACTTCGTGGAACGTTGGCAAAAGCTCGACCGGGCCAGCCAGCGCCAATATCGGGCGGGCGACATGTCCGGCTACAAGGTCACGCGGTCAGCCATGAGCGACATGGCCAAAAGCCTCGAGCGCGATCCGCAACTGGAATCCATCCTCGCCAAGCGCAAACACGACCTCGGCATCACCTTCGAATCAGGCCGTCGTCTCGGCCTGGAACTGGCCTTCAATCACGGCGTCGACCTCGGGCGAGGTCGGGGCATCGGGCTCTAGACCCATCCTATTTGCCGCTGTCTCTACGCCGGCGTACGACGACGCGGAAAACCCTCTTGCGCGTCCCTAAGTGCCTGGTCCTGTCTGGACCAGCAGCAGCCAGAAACAGCCAACAGGAGGCAGCGCGACCATGCGCGAACCAGACCGTATCATACGCCTGAAAACCGTCCTTTCCCGGACCGGTCTGTCCCGGTCCACCATCTATCGCAAGATCGCCGAAGGCAGCTTCCCCCGCCAGATCCAGATCAGTATCCACGGTTCAGGCTGGCATGAATCCGACATCAGTCGCTGGATCACCGATCCCGTTTCATGGCGTCCGCAAGACCAGGGCGACAAATTGTGATGAGGGCGATGCAAGCCCTGCGGAAAGCTGGCATTCATCGAGAAGCAGCGGTCATGGGGTCGCCGGATCGATATTTGTGGTGGCGCGAGAGGTCACCCAGCACAGATCGGATATGCGGCCAGGGGAAGTCGTCTGGATGTTCCCAGTGCTCACCGTCGCACAGGATCACCTTGAGCTTGGCCAAAATGCCTTCGATGGACGTGGCCGCTGTCTGCGGTAGATCGTCCAGAACGGCGCTTTCGGCTGTTTCCGATTGTCGGATCAGTTCGTCTGTTCTCGAATAGCCGATCTTATCATCAGCAGCGTCCCAGCGCACCTGGTGTGCCGCGAAATCCGCAAGCGCCCTGCCCCACTCGACTTCATTTTCGGGAGAGTAGGCATCGTTCAGGCTCTCGATGGAATGGAGCGTCACGTCCGTACCATCGGCAAGCCGCACCTTGGCGCAGGGAAAGCCGACCGTCCTGGCGAGGTGTGTCTCCAACCGCTGCTGTTTGCGGCACAACGCCAGTGTCTCATCGTGGATCTTTTGCCAGTTCCCACACAGACGAAGAGCAGGATCGGTCGCGTTACTGCCGTCCGTCAGTTCGGCGGCACGAGACTTTCCATGGAAGGGCCATGCCGCCGCGGCCGTGGCCGTCCCCGCCAGCAAGCGCCGCCGGGTGACGAAAAACGCACTCATGCTATTGTCGGAATCAGCCATGATCCGAGCTCCTAACAGCTGGGTTGTGGCGAGGCCGCATCGAGTGTTCGCGCATTCGGTGCGGCCGCTTTCTAAAAACGAAAGGATTATTGGTTTTTAGAAATCGGCTGTCAACGTTTTCCGAAAAAGCTTGCGATTTTCATGAGTTATTACCAGTTTGCGACATGGATTCTGCTCAATGTCGCGCCGCACGAGCGCTGCTGAAATGGACGCAAGAGGATCTCGCCGCCCACTCCGGCGCGAGTGCTGTTACCATTCGCAATTTCGAAAACGACCGTTCTGTTCCTCAAACAGGAACGCGATACCTCCTCCAAAAAACGCTTGAGAATGCCGGCATCGAGTTCATTCCTGAAAATGGCGGTGGTGTCGGCGTGCGTTTGTCACGGCGTTCCGAAAGGACGTAGGATCGGTGAAGTAGCTCTCGGTAAGCAAGGCGAAGCGCGTCCATTAGCCGACAATCATTCGATTGCGACGGTAGTCAGAGGGATCAAGATCAACCGCGAAGACTTCAGCGAGCGGCAAGAAGGTTTCGGGTCGAACGTCGGCTGCGCAGACCGGTTCATGCAACCGCCTTCGCTCGCAGAGGTTCGATGTTGCCCTTGCTTGCAATGATGCCGGCAAGCCGACCGGCCCAAAGCTCCAAGGCGTCCCGTTTCTCGCCCATATAGTCGTAGCGCGCATATACCCGCGACGTGACTGTACTCTTGGTCGCCGAAACGTGGTTCAACACATGCCCGACGATGAATGGCGAAATGCCGATCTCTTCCATGCCCGTCGCAGCAGATCGCCGAAGGTCATGCGGCGTCCACGGTGCAATGCCCATGATCATTGCTACGCCGCGCTTGCTGATCTCTTCTCGCTTCACTGCCTTCGGGACAGATGCGCCGGTGACGGCTGCACGGGCGCCCGGTCCAGGAAAAACGAAAGGCTGTACCGCCCTGCCCTTGCGCTCCGACAGCGCCTTCACGTCTGCGATCTGATCGCCGATGATCCGGATTGCCATTTCGCACAGCGGGACAACATGATCGCGGCCGTTCTTCGCGCGCCTGGCTGGTATCGTCCAAAGGCCGCGTGTCAAGTCCAGTTCGCCGTGCTCCATGCCGGCGATCTCGCCAACACGCTGTCCTGTAACCAGGCACAGGCGCAGAATGCGGCGGGTGCTTTCCCGCATGTCGGCTTCGGGCAAGGCTGTCCACATCGTCTTGATCTCGTGCGCCGTCAGCACGCGGTCGCGCTCGACCGTTTCGGTCGGCCTCGCCATACCTTCGGTCAAGTTGCTGTCCAGATCGCCACGACCGCGCCCCCAACGGATCATGGCGCGAATGTCCTCGAACACCCGGTTCGCCTCGACGGCCGCGCCCCGGTCCTTCACCGCGTCGATCGCCTTGGTAATGTCGCGACGATGCAGGTCCGCGAGCTTCACCTCGCCGATGCAGCCAGATGATGCCTTCTCGACCTTCTTTCCGAAAGCGTCATAGCCGGACACATTCTTGCGCAGCCGGCGCGCGATCTCATTGACCGACCGCCGCGATGATGCCCGGCGGGTGAGATAGCTCTCGACCAAATCAGAGACGGTCATCGAGGCGGCGTGCGCCTTTTTGGCGGCCACAGGGTCGCCGCCCTCTTGCACGCTTGCACGAGTGTCCTTGGCCTTCTGGCGAGCGCCCTTGTCGGTGCCGAGCGGTGTCTCGGGATAGGTGCCGAGCTTCAACCATTGCCGCCTGTCGGGCGGCCCGTAAACCGCAAACCAGGTCTTTTGCCCACCCGCCGAGACTCGCAGCACAAGACCTTTGACAGTCGTATCGAAATAGTCCGCTTTTCGGCCGGAACCGGCCTTGGCGGCCTGGCAGAATTTATCGGTGAGTTCGAGTTTCGGCATCTGTCCAGCGACCAATCTTGCTACAACCGGTTTGCCCGGGTTCCGTGAGTGATCTACAGAATGATCTACACAAAACCATGCGCTTTGTCGATACCGGCTGCGACAGGTCGCGACGGGATGAAACACTAATTATTTGTTATTCAACGAATTTTTAGGAATTCAGGCTGTCGCACGCTGATCCAGAAAATTGCATTGGAAACCCTCTGTTAACCGGTTGGTCGCTGGTTCGAATCCGGCCCGGGGAGCCAAGTTTTTTCAAAGACTTAGGCGAAAGCTGCGCAGCCAGTCCGGCTAGGCAGCCACGCATGCGTCCATATCCAAAGGCCGCGACCGCTCCGCCGTTCATCGCTTGGTCCGGTCAACCATTCTTATTCCCGTTTGGATTTGGTGACGGTGCCTCACGCACATCTCGCGGCGGTGGGTCGACATGATCAGGCTCGGGCGATGATGATTCCTTGTCGCGGGGATGCACCGGTGGCTTCTTGTGGTCGGGTTTCGGCGGGGGCCGCTCTTTGGTTTGATCTGGCATCAGGTTTCTCTCCCTCACCCGAAACCAGACAGAGGCGCTCTTTGTTCCGATGGCTCCGACCGAAAGCGCCGGCCACTCTGAGCCGCCGGGCGTGAGGGGAGGCCTGCGGGCTGGCGACGCCGCCGCCTGGCGGCTCGATGGTGGGGACGGGCTCAACTGAATTCCTAGTGCCGATCGACACCAGCAACCGGCCGGAACATGTCGCGTCGCCCGAAGGCCCGGCCGGAAAAGCAGAAACCTCGCCGCTCCATTCGCGGAGCGGCGAGGCCCCCAAACGCCCCTATTGCCGGTCCCAACAACCCGGCATTGCTGGCAGTGCAATTGTGGTGCCAGCAGCAAATGACCCATTCCGAGACGCCGGCGTGCGTCGGCCCAGGCGGCAAATCGTGCGCCGGCCAGGCGTGGCACGGTTCTTGCTGCCACAACTTCAGTCATGCCGGCCGAAAAGACCTGTTCCATATCGACACCGGCATCTGAGGTTGGGACAATGATGTCGCACAAACTTATGTTCGGCCCTCTTGCGGTGCTCTCGGTCACCGCCCTTGGGCTGGCACTCATTCGGTTGGCATCGGCCTTTCGCGAATTCGTTCATCCGCGCTACCGGCCGGAGCTCCACTATATGCGCGGTCCCGGCCCGGCCACCGCGCGCCGGGCGAGCGCGCGCTAAGCGGGGTTCGGCCTGCGGCGGAGATGCGCCTCCCGGCGCCTTCTGTCGCTTGCTGCCTAGAACAAAAGGGGGATTCACATAACCGAGGATATGATTTAGGCTTACCCTGAAAAGATCGCAGGGTGGCAACCGTGGAAGCGACTTTCGATGACCTGACAAGGGCTGTGGCACAGCCCCATAGTGATGTGCGCGCCAACGTCCGCGCCATCGCCCTCAATCTCGCCGGCAAGCTCCTGATGGGCATTGCCATCGGGTTGGGCATTGCCATTGGCTTGGCCATCATTGGCTAGCGCGGCCAGCTGATCATCACCAAGTCGCGGCGCCACCGAGAGGCGTACACGCCAAGCGCTGGCAACCATATATTAGCAATAGCTTGTATTTCGCCTGAAGCAGGCTCATCATACAGCCGCTTTGTCGGGAACTTCTTGAGGGAGATTTTCCGATGCGACCGGTGCTCATTGTCATCGCCTTGGCGGTCTGCTTTGTCCTGTGGGACAGGATTCAGAATGAAGGCCGTTATACAACACGGATAGAAGACAGTTTCCGCCAGGCCGCCGCCGACCTGCCGAGCGGCTCGTACGGCCACGAGGTCAGGTTCAGCCGTGACCTCATGAAGCGTTGAAAGGGCTCATCAGAATGAGCCGAAGCGGCGGCTGAGCGGCCTTCCCGCGTTTCTCGCACTCCTCACCGCTGCGGCCGCAACAGGCTGTGCTGGCCCTCTCAATAGCAACGAATCTTGCGCCCGCACGCCCGCCGCGCCATGGTCCGCCAAACCCTGAGGAGGAACCATGCGAATCGTCCTGGCATCGGCGCTGCTGCTAACCGTCGCGCTGTCCGCAACCGCCGCCAACGCTCTGGACAGCGGCGCAAACCCTGTCGTCGTGACGCCGCTCGCCGATCGCACGCAAACGGCGTCCGGCCAGCCCATCACGCTGCCGCAGAAGAATGTCGAGGTCATCGTCTCGAGCTTCGAGATCGCCGTGGGCGCGACCTTGCCGGTCCACAAGCACCCGTTTCCCCGCTACGCCTATGTCGAGGCCGGAACGCTCAAGGTGACGAATGTCGAAACCGGCAACAGCAATACCTACAAGACCGGCGATTTCATCGTCGAGATGATCGGCCAGTGGCACCAGGCCACCAATCTCGGCGACGGCCCGGTGAAACTGCTGGTCATCGACCAGATCGAGCAGGGCGCCAAGAACACGGTGCTGCGCCAGTAATCGCCCTCATCCCCAGGCGCCGACAGGTTGTTCGGTGGCGGCGTTGAGGCGGTTGAAAGCGTTGATCAGGGCGATCTGCACCACCAGTGCGGCCAGTTGCTTTTCGTCATAATGCCGGGCGGCTTCGTCCCAGATCGGGTCCGGGGTCGGCCCGGTCGCTCAGGCGGGTCGTGGCTTCGGCCAGCGCAAGCGCGGCGCGTTCCGGCTCCGTGAAATAAGGCGTTTGCCGCCAGGCCGACACGGCAAAGATGCGCTCGTCCTTCTCGCCGGCCTTCTTCAACTCGCGCGCATGCATGTCGACGCAGACGCTGCAGCCGTTGATCTGGCTGGCGCGCAGGTGGACAAGCTTGCGCGTCACATAAGGCACGTCGGCCGCCTCGGTCGACTTGTCCAGCGCCAGCAGCGCCTGCAGCGCGCCGGGGATGAGCATTACGGGGTTCTTCAGTCGTGCTTGCACAATGGCCTCCTTCGGTCGCGTTCTCGCAAACCCCGGGCGCTCAGCATCCGGAGTTCCTGGTTTCTCCAGGGCTTTTTGGTTCGCCGACACCGTCGCAGGCTGGACGGCCTTTGGGCCACATTGCCTGCCTCGATCAATAACCCGTCGGCTATGAATTAACTCATAACTCGCTAGTTATTGAATTGTCAAGCACGCCTTGGCGAATGCCGGTCGCCCGCCGCCTGCTGGACCGATCATTGCCGCTTTCACGGCAGCGGACCCGATGCTAGGGCTGTCGCCGAAAAATCATGGACGGACCGCACCTTGAGCAAGAATCCTCAGCCACCCCTGATCGAGCTCTGTGTCGAAGGCATTGACGGGCTGCTTGCCGCGCAGGCCGCCGGCGCCGACCGGGTCGAACTCTGCGCCAGCCTGGTCGAAGGCGGCATCACGCCGAGCCTCGGCACGGTGCGCGCGGCGCTTGAGCTCGCCACCGTTCCGTTCCACGTCATCGTCAGGCCGCGCGGCGGCGATTTCCTCTACGGCGAGGCCGAGTACCGCTCGATGCTTGCCGATGTCAGCGCGCTTGCCGGTCTCGGCGTCGCCGGCGTCGTCGTCGGCTGCCTGAATGCCGACGGCACCATCGACGAGGCCCGCATGGGCGAATTGGTGCGCGCGGCTGGCCCGCTCAACGTCACCTGCCATCGCGCCTTCGACATGACGAGCGACCCGGCCGAGGCGCTCGAGGCGCTGGTCCGCTGCAGGGTCGGCCGCGTGCTGACCAGCGGCCAGCGCGACACTGCTCTGGAGGGCGCCGAGCTTCTGGCCGCGCTCGTCCAACAGGCCGGCGAGCGCATCATCATCCTCGGCTGCGGCGGGCTCGATCCCGACAATATCGCAGAGGTGCTCGCCAGGACCGGGCTGAAGGAAATGCATTTCGCCGCGCTTGCCGATGTGCCGAGCGCCATGCGCTACCGCAACCCGCGCGTCGGCATGGGCGGCAGCGACCTCGACCGCGAGTACCGCACCACGGTGACCGACGGGGCATTGGTGGCGGCGACCATCGCGGCCGTCAGGGCCTGATCCCGGGGAAGATGCGATGACCGAAGGACGCTCGCCGATCGACCGCGTTTCTCCCGGGGACGAGCCCGCCATTCTCGCGCTCAACAACGAGCATGCGGCGGAACTGTCCTGGCTGGAGGCCGAGCGGCTCTCCTTCCTGCTCGGCGAGGCCTTCTATGCGCGCCGCATTGGCGCGCTCGAGGCCTTCATCATGACCTTCGACCAGGACGCCGACTACGACAGCCCGAACTTCCTCTGGTTCCGCGAGCGCTACCAGCGCTTCGTCTATGTCGACCGGGTCGTCGTCGCCGCAGCCGCGCGCGGCCGTGGCCATGCCCGACGGCTCTACGAGGATCTATTCGAGCACGTCGCGCGCTCCGGCCAGGCGATTGTCACCTGCGAGGTGAATGCCGATCCGCCCAATCCGGCTTCGGACGCCTTCCATGCGGCGCTGGGGTTCGCCGAGGTCGGCGACGCGGTCATCCATGGCGGCAAGAAGGCCGTGCGCTACTACCTCAGGCAACTTGCCTGAGCGCCGGCGCGCGGCACTGGCGCAACAAACAAGCCGTCGCTAAAGTGGCCGTCTGCGCCACCGGGGGCGAACCGCCATGCCGAGCAACGTCTTCCGCTTCGACGAGAGCTGGGACATTCCAGAGGCGACGCCGCAAGAGGTCTGGGATGTGCTCTCCGACGCCGAACTGCTGCCGCTCTGGTGGGGCGACGTCTACAAGCAGGTCGTGCCGCTCGACAAGAAGGGCAAGGGCGTGGTCGGCTCGCGGGCAAAGGCCCGGGCGCGCGGCGCCCTGCCCTACGAACTGAACTTCATCATCGAGGCGGCCGAACTCGAACCCGGCCGGCTCGTGGTGGTCAAGACCTTCGGCGATTTCGACGGCCTATGGCGGGCGGAACTGTCGCCATCGGCAAATGGCACCCGGGTCAATCTGATCTGGCAGGTCACGGTGCTGAGGCCGATCCTGAAGTTTCTGGCGCCGCTGCTCAGGCAGGCCTTTGCCTGGAACCACCGCTGGACGACGCCGCGCGGCGAAGCCGGCCTGCGCCGTTATCTGTCCGAACGGAAAAATCGCCAGGCGGCCTGATCAGGCGGTAGCGAAAAGGGGCCATAAGGGCCCCTTCTCTTTCGTGCGACTGCAAGCGTCAGGCGGCGGCGGCGACTGCACGCTTGGCCATGACCGCGATCAGATTGGCCCGGTAATCCGCCGAGGCGTGGATGTCGCTCATCAGGTTCTTCGCCGGCACCTTCACGCCATCGAGGGCCGACGCCGCGAAATTCTTCGCCAACGCCGCCTCGATCTCCTTAGAGCGAAAGACGCCATCGTCGCCGGCGCCGGTCACCGCGGCGCGAACCCCGTCTTTGCCCTTGGTGACGAACACGCCGACGATCGCATAGCGCGACGCCGGATTGCGGAACTTTTCGTAGGCCGCCTTGGCCGGCGCGGTGAAGCTGACGGCCGTGATGATCTCGCCATCCTTCAGCGCCGTCTCGAACAGGCCCTTGAAGAACTTGTCGGCTGATATCTCGCGCTTGTTGGTGACGATCGTCGCCCCCAGCGCCAGCAGTGCCGCCGGATAGTCGGCGGCTGGATCGTTGTTGGCGATCGACCCGCCGATCGTGCCCTTGTGGCGCACCGCCGGGTCGCCGATCAGCGATGCCATATGGGCGAGCGCCGGACAGGCCTTCCTCAGCTTCTGGTCATTCGCGACGTCGTGGTGCGTGGTGGCGGCGCCGATGGTCACCGTCTTGCCCGACACCTTGACGCCTTGCAGGTCCTTCAGCCGCGACACGTCAACGAGGTCCGAGGGCGCGGCCAGCCGCGTCTTCATGGCGGGGATCAGCGTCATGCCGCCCGACAGGAGCTTCGCTTCGCCGCTTTTCAAAAGCTTGGCGGCCTCGGCAACCGAGGCGGCACGGTGGTAGTTGACCGAATACATGCTTGCTCCCTCCCTCAGTGCTTGGTCTTGGCGCGGATCGCGGTCCACACCGTGGACGGCGATGCCGGCATCGCGATGTCGGCAATGCCGATGGCATCGGTGATGGCGTTGATCACCGCCGGCGGCGAACCGATGGCGCCGGCCTCGCCGCAGCCCTTGATGCCGAGCGGATTGCTTGGGCATGGCGTGTTCGAGGTCGAGACCTTGAACGACGGCAGGTCGCCCGCGCGGGGCATCGTATAATCCATGTAGCTTGCCGTCAGCAATTGGCCGCTGGCGTCGTAATAGGCGCCTTCCAGCAGCGCCTGGCCGACGCCCTGGGCGATGCCGCCATGCACCTGCCCCTCGACGATCATCGGGTTGATGATGTTGCCGAAATCGTCGGCGGCCACGAACTGGATGATCTCGGTCGAGCCGGTCTCCGGATCGATCTCGACCTCGCAGATGTAGCAGCCGGCCGGGAAGGTGAAGTTGGCCGGATCGTAGAACGCCGTCTCCTTCAGGCCCGGCTCCATGCCGGCCGGCAGATTGTGGGCAGTGTAGGCCGCCAGAGCCATCTGGAACCACGGCACGTTCTTGTCGGTGCCGGCAACCTTCAGGGCGCCGTTCTCGATGACGATGTCGCTCTCGTCGGCCTCGAGCAGATGCGCGGCGATCTTCTTGGCCTTGGCCTCGACCTTGTCGAGCGCCTTGGAGATCGCCGACATGCCGACCGCGCCCGAGCGCGAGCCGTAGGTGCCCATGCCCATCTGCACCTTGTCGGTGTCGCCATGCACGATCGACACGCTGTCGATCGGCACGCCGAAGCGCTGGTTGACCAGTTGCGCGAAGGTCGTCTCGTGGCCCTGGCCATGGCTGTGCGAACCGGTCAGCACCTCGATCGTGCCGACGGCGTTGACGCGCACCTCGGCCGATTCCCACAGGCCGACGCCGGCGCCGAGCGAGCCGACCGCCGCCGACGGCGCGATGCCGCAGGCCTCGATGTAGCAGCTCATGCCGATGCCGCGGAGCTTGCCTTGCTTTGAGGCGGCGGCCTTGCGCTTGGCAAAGCCCGCATAGTCCGACGCCTTCATCGCCGCGTCGAGCGAGGCGCCATAGTCGCCAGCGTCATAGTTCATGATCACCGGTGTCTGGTGCGGGAACGACTTAATGAAGTTCGTCCGCCGAAGCTCCGCCGGCGACACGCCGAGCTCGCGTGCGGCGGTCTCCATCGTGCGCTCCAGCAGATAGGTCGCTTCCGGCCGCCCTGCCCCGCGATAGGCATCGACGGGCGCGGTGTTGGTGTAGACGGTGCGAACGTTGGCGTGGATCGCCGGCATGTCGTATTGGCCCGACAGCAGCGTGGCGTAGAGATAGGTCGGCACGCAGGACGAGAACAGCGACATGTAGGCGCCGAGATTGGCGATCGTGTCGACCTTCAGCCCGGTGATCCGGTTGTTCCTGTCGAAGGCCATCTCCACCGTCGAGACATGGTCGCGGCCATGCGCATCCGAGAGGAAGCTCTCGGTGCGGTCGGCGACCCATTTCACCGGCACGCCGGTCTTCTTCGATGCCCACAGGCAGACGATCTCTTCCGGATAGATGTAGATCTTCGAGCCGAAACCGCCGCCGACATCGGGCGCGATGACGCGCAGCTTGTTCTCCGGCGCGATGTTGTAGAAGGCGCTCATCACCAGCCGCGCGACATGCGGGTTCTGCGATGTCGTCCAGCAGGTGTAATGATCCTCTGCCTTGTCGTAGTGGCCAAGCGCCGCCCTGGGCTCCATCGCGTTGGGCACCAGCCGGTTGTTGACGATCTTCATGCGGGTGACGTGCGCCGCGCCCTTGATCGCCGCGTCGACCGCCTTGGCGTCGCCGATCTCCCAGTCGAAGATCAGGTTGTTCTCGGCTTCGGCATGGATCTGCGGCGCGCCCTTCTCCAGCGCCTTGGTCGCGTCGACCACCGCCTTCAGTTCCTTGTAGGTGATCTCGACAGCCTCGGCTGCGTCGCGCGCCTGGCCCTTGGTTTCGGCAACCACGATTACGACCGCGTCGCCGACATAGCGGACCTTGTCGACGGCCAGCGGCGACCATGCGCCCATCTTCATCGGCGAGCCGTCCTTGGAATGGATCATCCAGCCGCAGATCAGGTTGCCGATGCCGTCGGCCTTGAGCTCCTTGCCGGTCAGCACACCGATGACGCCAGGCATGGCCTGCGCCTTCTTGACGTCGATCTTCCTGATCTGCGCATGCGCGTGCGGGCTGCGCACGAACGCTGCATGCTTCATGCCGGGAACCACCATGTCGTCGACATAGCGGCCGGCGCCGGTGATGAACCGCTTGTCCTCCTTGCGCGCCACGCGGGCGCCAACACCTTCAATGCCCATATGAAATTCCTCCGGAATTTAGGGGAATAGGTCAGTAGGGAAGTAAGGGAGTAGGGAATTAAGAGCCAATTGGCTTATTCCCTTACTCCCCTATTCCCTTACTCCCCTATCAAGCAGCCCGTTTCGTCTTGCCCTTCGACCCCTTCGCCATCGCCTTCGAGGCGGCGAGGATCGCCTTCACGATGTTGTGGTAGCCGGTGCAGCGGCAGATATTGCCTTCGAGCTCGGCCCGCACCGTCGCCTCGTCGAGGCCTTCCGGATGACGCGCGATCATGTCGGTCGCGGTCATGATCATGCCCGGCGTGCAGAAGCCGCATTGCAGCCCGTGATGCTCCTTGAACGCGGCCTGCACCGGATGCAGGTCGGCGCCGTTGGCGAGCCCTTCGATGGTCACCACGCTGGACCCTGAGGCCTGCGCCGCCAGCATCGTGCAGGACTTCACCGCCTTGCCGTCGACGTGCACGACGCAAGCGCCGCATTGCGAGGTGTCGCAGCCGACATGCGTCCCGGTCAGGCCGAGATTCTCCCGCAAGAAGTGAACCAGAAGCGTACGGTCCTCGGCGGCGCCACTGACGCGCCTGCCGTTCACCGTCAACGATATGTCCGACATGAAACCTCCCTGGGTATTTTACCTTGGTCGTCCTGGCGCCGTTTTCCTCCCGGCGCCTGGCTGTTCGCCCGTTCACGTGCCGCACAAAAAGCGGGAAAAAATAGCTTGGGCCCTCCACGGGGCGAGAATGCAGTTCGCCCGAAAAGTCGCATATTGTACTTTCGGTCACGCCGGATGGGGGCGGACCATTGCCAAAGCGCCGCCGTGAAGACAACAATGCCTTTCGACGCCGCTCGCCCGACGCGCACAAGACAACGTCGGAGGAAATGCAGGAGAAGGCAGCTGGCCAGTTCGCGGACGCGCTATGCATGCGGCCTCTCGGCGCTCACCACGGATGAGCCCGACGCCAATGCCTTCGCCCGGGCAATCGCGGCGGAAGCGGCGGCGATCGACGCTGGTTTCGCGCTGCTGTTCTTCTCCCAAAGTCTGGTCGATGCGGCGGCGCTGTCGCAAGCGCTGACCGAGCACGCGCCGGCGCTTGCCTATGCCGGCTGCTCGACCGCCGGCGAAATCACGCCGCAGGGGCTCGAGGACGGCCACATCCTTGCCCTGCTCCTGCCGTCCGCCTCGTTCGCCACGGCCAGCATCATGGTCGACAATCTCTCCTCGTCGGGCATGGACAGGATCACCGGCGAGGTCGCGGCGCTCAGGCGCTCGCTGCGCGGCCGCGTCGGACATGGACGGGCCAAGGATACCTTCGCGCTGTGCTTCATCGACGGGCTGTCCTATGCCGAGGAGGCCGTGACGTCGGCCATCCATTGGGGGCTGGATGACATTCCGCTGATCGGCGGCTCGGCCGGCGACGACCTCAAATTCGAGACCACCACGCTGATCTCGAATGGCAAGGTCGCCTCCGACAGCGCCATCATCATGCTGATCGCCACCGAAATCCCCTTCCACGTCTTCAAGACCGACAATTTCATTCCCACCGACGAGAAGCTGGTGGTGACCGCTTCCGATCCCGATCACCGCATCGTGCGCGAATTCAACGCCGTCAACGCCGCCGAGGAATATGCCGCCTCGGTCGGGATCCTGCCGCATACGCTGACGCCGCTGAGCTTTGCCTCGCATCCGGTGGTGGTGAAGGTGGGCGGCGAATATTACTGCCGCTCGATCCAGAGGATGCATGCCGACGGCTCGCTCTCCTTCTTCTGCGCCATCGACGACGGCGTCGTGCTCTCGATCGCCCAGCCGAAGAACATGGTGGAGGCGACACGTGCCGCGCTCAGCGATGTCAGGGAGCGGCTGGGCGGCATCGATATGATCCTCGGTTTCGATTGCGTGCTGCGGCGGCTCGACGCGCGCAACCGCCAGGTGTTCCGGGATATTTCGGAGCTCTACCGGGTCAACAACGTCATCGGCTTCGGCACCTATGGCGAACAGTACCGCTCGATGCATCTCAACCAGACCTTCACCGGCATCGCCTTCGGCGATCGCCTGGCGGCCGAATAGCGCGGGCCGCCCATGCCGCTCCGGGATATCAACGACCTCGAAAAGCTGAAGAAGATCAACGCCGCGCTGGTCAGCCGCGTCGAGCGCTCGATGGACCAGCAGGGCAATGCCTTCTCGCTGTTCCAGACCGCGATCTCACTGGAGAACCGGGTGCGCACGCGCACCGACGAACTGCACTCGACCCTGCGCCGGCTCGAGCAGACCAACATCGACCTGATCGCCGCCAAGGAAACCGCCGAACTGGCGAACCTTTCCAAAACCAGGTTCCTTGCGGCCGCCAGCCACGACGTGCTGCAGCCGCTGAACGCCGCCCACCTCTCCGTCTCGGCGCTGGCCGAGGTGCAGACCAGCGAGGAAGGCAAGAAGCTGGTGCGCCAGGTCGAGCGTTCGCTGGAGACGATGGAGGACCTGCTGCGCACGCTGCTCGACATCTCCAAGCTCGACGCCGGCGTTGTGCAGCCCGAGATCGGCGATGTCAGCCTGGAGGCGCTGTTTTCCTCGCTGCGTTCGGACTTCCTGCCGGTGGCCGAACTGAAAGGGCTGACGTTGAAGTTCCGGCCGGTGAACGCGCTGGTGCGCTCCGACCGCACGCTGCTGCGCCGCATCCTGCAGAACATCCTGTCCAACGCGCTGCGCTACACCCGCTCCGGCGGCGTTCTGGTCGGCACCAGGCATCGCGGCGATATTATCCGCATCGATGTCGCCGACACCGGCTGCGGCATTGCCGACGACCAGCGCGAGGCGGTGTTCGAGGAATTCCACCGCGGCAGCACGGCGCTCACCGACACCGGGCTTTCCGGCGGCGGGCTGGGACTGGGCCTCGCTATCGTGCGCCGCATGGCCGCCGCCCTTGGCCATCCGGTGACATTCTCGTCGAAGCTCGGCCGCGGCACCATCTTCCACATCGACGTTCCGGTCGGCATCGGCGCCGCGGCCGATACGACCGCCAGCACCGCCGATCTGGAGCGGCCGCGCGGCTACGGCCTGTTCGGCACCAAGGTGCTGCTGGTCGAAAACGATGCCGACGTACTGCAGGCGATGACCTTCCTGCTCGAGCGCTGGCAATGCCAGGTGCGCGCCGCGACCTCGACCGACGATGCGCTCGATCTCCTCGGCGACACCGACTGGGTGCCCGACATCGTCATTGCCGACCAGCATCTCGACGGCGGCGACCTCGGCACCGCGACCATCGGCGAGGTGCGCGAGTATCTCGGCCGCCCAGTGCCGGCGCTGATCGTAACCGCCGACGGATCGGACGTCGTCGCCAAGGCCGCCCGCGCCGACGGCATCGAATTGATGCGCAAACCGCTGAAGCCGGCGCAACTGCGGGCGCTGCTGGCGCATCTGCTGGCTTGAAGCTGGTGCTGATGCATCTCACCCAGACCATCTCGTACAGGAACCGTACCGACAGTCCGATCCGGATCGTCGTGGAACCTTGGGCACATCAGTATCTGATCGATCCATCAACAGAAGCGGAGTTTCGATTCTTCGACGAACCCGCTTCCGCGGGCCGGATCGAAATCGAAGAAGCCGGAACCCATCTTTGCCTGTGGCCCCCTGATGGGGGATTTGTTCGGCTTTTTGTCGACGGCCGCGAGCCTAAGCAGGTAGCTCAGGAGTGATCCAGAAATCGCAATGATAGTACAATTCCATGGCATCACATTCGACCTGGCTGCCGGATGGGAAGACATAACCGACGACGTTCCTGGAGCGTGGCCCCCTACCTTAGCCAAGGCATCGGGTGTCGGCGCTCTTCAATTCTCTATCGCCAAATATCGGAGCGGGGAAAAACCTAACGCGGGTTTCGAGGTTCTTAGATCGTTCATGATCGAATTTTGCCACAACAACCGCATAGACACCAATCATATTTCGGAGGAGAAATTCGCAAATACAATGAGTGTTGGCGTATTGTCTCAGAAAGCGGACGAAACGTTGTCTGCTTGGTACTTGTCGAATGGGAACGATTTTGCTTTCGTGACCTATGTCGGCCTTGGTGAAGAAAGCGAGATTATGAATGAAGAACTAGATGAAGTGAGAGCAGTCGTTTCGTCGATATCGTTTTAGGGGCTGTTGGTCTGTCGGAAATGAATTACGGTGACGGTGCACTTTTTCGTGCTCGCTCGGCGTCATCACCTGCAGGGTGATTGCAAACCTCAAAACCCCGCCTGATCCCGAAACAGCTCCGCATTATCGAGCTTCGACACCTCGATCACCGCTTGCGTGCGGCTGTAGACGTTCAGCTTGCGCAGGATCTCCGAGACATGCGCCTTGACCGTGGTCTCGCCGACCTGCAGCTCATAAGCGATCTGCTTGTTGAGCATGCCCTGGCGCAGCATCTGCAGCACCCTCAGTTGCTGCGGCGTCAGCCGCGCCAGGCGCTGCACCATATCGGCGCGGTCGATGCTGTCGGCGTCGGGCGGCTGGATCTCGTAGGTCTCCGGCACATAGATCGCGCCGTCCATCACCGAGCGGATGGCGCCAGCGAGGTCGCTCTTGCGCGCCGATTTCGGGATGAAGCCGGCCGCGCCGTAGGACAGCGCCTCGGAAATGATGCGCGGCTCCTCATAGCCGGAGACGATCACGACCGGCAGGCGCGGATGGCGGGTCCTGAGCTGCAGCAAACCGTCGAACCCGTGAACGTCGGGCATGCTGAGGTCGAGCAACGCGAGGTCGAACGGCTTCGGGCCGGCCAGCAGGTCGAGCGCCTCGGCGATCGAGCGCGCCTCGACCGTATCGACGTCCGGATAGGCCATCTGCACGGCGCTGTGCAGCGCCTCGCGGAACAGCGGATGGTCGTCGATGATCAGAAACCGGGCGCGATCGTTGACTGCGGTCATGATGAGGTCGCTTCACTTGCGCCCAGAATAGGATAATCCCGCAACCATGGCCAGATTATTGGCAAACAATACATCGCCATTCTTGCCGTCGATTGCAGTGCCCAGGTGACGCCATAACCGGAAACGAAAGTAAACGACATGCCGCCGAATGGCCCACAGCGCTGTTTCTTTTGGCCGCGACGGTTTTTTGAACGTCGGCGCGGCCTTGTTCCGCTGATATCCAGCGGGCAAGCGCCGGTATGACCAGCGCCTTGCCATCGCGCATCCCTTGCCCGGTGGCCCAATTCGGCCGAATGTGCCGGCCAGAGATATAGATTGAGAGAAGCGCATGACGGAATTCGTCCTCCCCTTGCCCGCAACACCGTCGGTTGCTGTCGCCGGCTCGCACGAACGCTTCGCGGTGCGCCGCATCTTCTGCGTCGGCCGCAATTACGCCGCGCATGCCCGCGAACTCGGCAATGACGAACGCGATCCGCCCTTCTTCTTCACCAAGCCGGCCGACGCGGTGGTCGACAGCGGCGCCACCATCCCCTACCCGCCGCTGACCGCGAACCTGCATCACGAGATCGAGCTGGTCGCGGCGATCGGCAAGGCAGGTTTCCGCATTCCCCGCGACGAGGCGCTTGCTCATGTCTGGGGCTATGCCGTCGGCATCGACCTCACCCGGCGCGACCTGCAGGACCAGGCCAAGAAGGCGGCGCGGCCCTGGGACTGGTCGAAGGCCTTCGACCGTTCCGCCCCGTGCGGCGCGCTGGTCCCGGCGCAGAAGTCCGGCCACCCCGCGAAGGGCCGCATCTGGCTCGCCGTCGACGGCAAGGTCCGGCAGGATGCCGACCTTGCCGAGCTGATCTGGCCGTTCGCAGACATCGTCTCGATCTGCAGCGAGGCGGTCGAACTGGAACCGGGCGACCTGATCTTCACCGGCACGCCGGCCGGCGTCGGCGCGGTCGGGCCGGGCGAAACGATGACCGGCGGCGTCGACGGCATCGGCGCCATCGAAATCACCATCGGCCAGCCGGCAGCGTGATGCGATGAGCGACCTGATCCTCCACAATTACTACCGCTCCTCCACCTCCTACCGGGTGCGCATCGCGCTGGAGATGAAGGGCCTCACCTACGATTACGTGCCGCATCATCTGCGCCATGGCGAGCACCTCGAAGCCGCCTACCTCGCGGTCAATCCGCAAGGGCTGGTGCCGGCGCTGATCCTCGCCGGCGGCCAGCTTTTGACGCAGTCGCTGGCGATCATCGAATATCTCGACGAGACCGTGCCCGAGCCGCCGCTTCTGCCGAAGGACGCGCTTGGGCGAGCTCGCGCGAGAATGCTGGCGCAGATGATCGCCTGCGACATCCATCCGGTGAACAATCTGCGTGTGCTCACCTCGCTGCGCACGCTGTTCGGCGCCGGCGACCAGGATGTCGTCAACTGGTTCCGGCACTGGGTGAACGAAGGTTTTCAGCCGCTTGAGACGATTCTCGCTTCATCGGCCGAGACCGGCACCTTCTGTCACGGCGACGCACCCGGCCTTGCCGACATCTGTCTCGCCGCCCAGGTCACCAACAACGCCCGCTTCGGCGTCGACATGGCGCCCTATCCGGTAATCTCGCGCATCCACGCCGCCTGCATGGCGCTGCCGGCTTTCCGCAAGGCCGCGCCGGAGAATCAGGTAGACGCGGAGTAGCCGCACAATTCCGGGTAGAGCATGAGGAGTTGCCGATGAAAGCTGTCGTCTTCGAGAAGTTCGGCGAAGCGCCGACGATCCAGACCGTTCCCGACCCGAAGCCGGCGCCGGAAGGGGTCGTCATCAAGATTGAGGCGACAGGGCTTTGCCGCAGCGACTGGCACGGCTGGATGGGCCATGACGACGGCATCACGCTGCCGCATGTGCCCGGCCACGAACTCGCCGGCATCGTCGTCGCCGCAGGCAAGCGGGTGACCCGCTGGAAGGCCGGCGACCGCGTCACCGTGCCGTTCGCCGTTGGCTGCGGCCGCTGCTTCGAATGCACGTCGGGCAACCACCAGGTCTGCGAGCACCAGACGCAGCCCGGCTTCAGTGGCTGGGGCTCGTTCGCCGAATATGTCGCCATCGACCATGCCGACACCAATCTCGTGCGCCTGCCCGATGAGATGGACTTCGCCACCGCCGCCAGCCTCGGCTGCCGTTTCGTCACCTCCTTCCGCGCCATCGTCGACCAGGGTCGGGTCAAGCCGGGCGAATGGGTGGCCGTGCATGGCTGCGGCGGCGTCGGCCTGTCGGCGATCATGATCGCCAGTTCGATGGGCGCCAACGTCATCGCCATCGACCTCACCGACGAGAAGCTGGACTTCGCCAGGAAGATCGGCGCCGTGGCGGCCATCAATGCCTCGAACACGCCCAACGTAGTCAAGGCGGTCAAGCAGATCACCAATGGCGGCGCGCATATGTCGATGGACGCGCTCGGCCACCCGACCACCTCGTTCAATTCGATCGCCAATCTGCGCCGCCGCGGCCGCCACGTTCAGGTCGGCCTGATGCTGGCCGAGCATGCCAAGCCGCAGGTGCCGATGGACAAGGTGATCGCCTTCGAGCTCGAGATATTCGGCAGCCACGGCATGCAGGCCTACCGCTATCCGGCGATGATGGAAATGATCCGCACCGGCAAGCTGAAGCCGGAACTTCTGGTCGGCAAGAAGATCAGCCTCGAGGAGGCGCCTGCGGCCTTGATGGCGATGGGCAGCTTCGAGGGCATCGGCATCGGCGTAGTGACGAAGTTCTAGGAGCGGATGCCGGCGTCACGCCGAAGCCGCGGGTCTCGGCAACTCCTGCTTGGCGAATCTCTTGGCGCCGACGACGCACAGCACCACGGCGACGGTGACGGCGATCATCAGCGGGCTGACCTGCTCGTGCAGCAGGCTCGCCGCCAGCGCCAGGCCGAAGAAGGGCTGCAAAAGCTGCAGCTGGCCGACGGCGGCGATGCCGCCTTGGGCCAGGCCGCGATACCAGAACACGAAGCCGATCAGCATGCTGAACAGCGAGACATAGGCGAGGCCGGCCCATGCGCCGGAGCCAATGCCGGCGAAGGACGGCGGCAGCGTCACGAAGGTCAGCACCAGCATGATCGGCAGCGACAGCACCAAAGCCCAGCAGATCACCTGCCAGCCGCCGAGCCGGCGCGACAGCGCGGCACCCTCGGCATAACCCAGTCCACAGACGATAATGGCGGCCAGCATCAGCGCGTCGCCGACCGGCGAGGCGGTGACGCCCTGCGTCAAGGCAAAACTCCCAACGAGCGCACTGCCGAGGCAGGAGAACAGCCAGAAGGCCGGCCTTGGTCGGTCGCCGCCGCGCAGCATGCCGAAGATCGCCGTCGCCAGCGGCAGCAGGCCGACGAAGATGATGGAGTGGGCCGAAGTGACATGCTTCAGCGCCAGCGCCGTCAGCAAGGGGAAGCCGACCACCACGCCGAGCGCCACGATCACCAGCGACAGAAAA
Source organism: Mesorhizobium abyssinicae (assembly GCF_049887195.1). NCBI lineage: Bacteria > Pseudomonadati > Pseudomonadota > Alphaproteobacteria > Hyphomicrobiales > Phyllobacteriaceae > Mesorhizobium > Mesorhizobium abyssinicae. The sequence goes on along the minus strand of NZ_JARAKC010000004.1, from coordinate 137,508 downwards.
TCACCGCGCTCCGGACGTTTCTGCCGGAACAGGACGAGCATCACCAGGCCGAGCAGTCCGGCAATCGCCGCGCGGGCCGAAGTCAGGAAGGTCGGATCGAAATCCGCCACCGCCACACGCGTCGCCGGCAGCGACCCTGAGAAAATCAGTACGCCGACGAATCCGTTCACCCAGCCGCTCGCGGTCTTGTCCATTCCAGGCTCCATTTCTTTCGCCCTGTATCGCGCAGACCCCTATGGTGCAGCCAGAGACAATGCGGTACAATTCTGCAAAACTGTAATGGCCGATTGAGCAATACAGATGACCGCACTCGTTCTGGAAACCGACGCTGCGCGCTCACTTGCCGCGACCACCCTTGTCGAAACTGTCATGGCGACCATCCGTCAACGGATCGCTGCCCGCAGCCTAACGCCGGGGGCGCGGCTGCCCTCGATCCGCGCCCTCGCCAAATCCATGCAGGTTTCGAAATCCACCGTCGTCGAGGCCTATGAACGGCTCGCCGCCGAAGGCACGATCCGCTCGCGCCCGGGCTCGGGCTTCTACACCGCCGGCCAGCTGGCGCCTTTGTCGCTGGCCGAGATCGGCCCCCGTCTCGACCGCGAGGTCGATCCGCTCTGGGTCTCGCGCCAGTCGCTGGAAGCCGGCGACGAGGTGCTGAAACCCGGCTGCGGCTGGCTGCCGGCCGCATGGATGCCACAGGCCGCCTTGCGCCGGGCGCTGCGCTCGGCGGCGCGAGCCGACGATGTCGCGCTTGCCGATTACGGCACGCCACTCGGCCTGGCACCACTGCGACAGTTGCTGGCCCGGCGCATGGCCGGGCATGGCATCGAAGCCTCGCCCGAACAGGTCATGCTGACGGAATCGGGCACCCAGGCCATCGATCTCTTGTGCCGCTTCCTGATCGAACCCGGCGACACCGTTCTGGTCGACGACCCCTGCTATTTCAATTTTCACGCGCTTCTGCGCGCGCACCGCGCCAAGGTCGTCAGCGTTCCCTACACGCCGTCTGGGCCGGACATCGACCTGTTCGCCGCGGCGCTGGCCGAGCACCGGCCGCGCCTCTACATCACCAACTCCGGCATCCACAATCCGACCGGCGCGATCCTGTCGCCGGTCACCGCCCACCGGCTGCTCAAGCTCTCCGATCAGGCGGACCTCACCATCGTCGAGGACGACATCTTCGCCGATTTCGAGCACAGCCCGGCCCCTCGCCTGGCGGCGTTCGATGGCCTCAACCGCGTCGTCCAGATCGGCAGCTTCTCCAAGACGCTGTCGGCCTCGGTGCGCTGCGGCTTCATCGCGGCGCCCCGCGACTGGATCGAGCAGCTCATCGACCTCAAGATCGCCACGACCTTCGGCGGCGGCAGGCTGGCGGCCGAACTGGTGCTGACCCTGCTGAAGGACGGCAGCTACCGCAAGCATGTCGAGGCGTTGCGCATCCGGCTTGCGCGCGCCATGGCCGAAACGAGTGCCCGCCTGAAGCCGATCGGCATCACGCCGTGGATCGAGCAGCCGGCCGGCCTGTTCCTGTGGTGCAGCCTGCCGGAGGGCCTGGATGCGGCGGAGGTCGCTCGCCGCGCACTGGCCGACAGTGTGGTGCTGGCACCCGGCAATGCGTTCAGCCTGTCCGGAACAGCCAGCCGCTTCCTGCGCTTCAATGTCGCCCAGTCGGCTGACGAACGCATCTTCACGGCGCTCGAAGCGGCGATGTCAGCGTAATTCCGCTCAGCCGGAAGCGGCGCAGACCGCGCGCACGCAATCGCGCAGCCAGCGTTGCGCCGGATCGGCGTCGAGGCGCGGATGCCAGAGCATGGAGATCGTCACCTCCGCTGTCGCGACCGGCAGGGGAAAGCTGAACATGCCGGCGCGCGCGCCTTCCGTATGCCGCTCGGGCACGCTGGCGATCAGGTCGGACGCGCGGGCCATGGCGAGGGTCGCCGAGAAGCTGGACACCATGCACACCACAGTCCGGCGCAGTCCGAGCTGTTCCAGGGCCTCGTCAATCGGCCCTCTTTCGCGGCCGCGCCGGGAAACGCTGATGTGGCGCCCGGCCGCGAAGCGCGCCGGCGTGACGGGGCCCTGGCTTAGCGGATGGCCGGACCGCGCCGCACCGACGAAGCGGTCGCGAAAGAGCGTCTGAATGCGGACCTCGGGTCCGGTCTCGCCGGCTACGCCGATCTCCAGATCGATGGTCGCGTCGCGCAGCGACGCTACGTCCTTGTCGGACTTCGGCGCGAAGCGCAGCCGCACATTGGCAGCCTCCGCTCCGGCGCGGGCGACAAGCCGCGGCCCGAACTCCTCGACGAAGCTTTCGTTGGTGCGCAGCGTAAACGTCCGGTCGAGGCCTTGCAGGTCGAGCAGCCTGGCCGGGCGCAGCAGCGCTTCCCCGTCTTCGACCACGCGGCCCACCTGCAGCCGCAATTCCTGCGCGCGCGGCGTCGGCACAAGGCCCCGGCCGGCGCGGACCAGCAGCGGATCGCCCGTCGCCTCGCGCAGGCGCGCCAGCGTGCGGCTCATCGCCGACGGGCTGAGGCCCAGCCTTTGCGCGGCGCGCGCCACGCTGCCTTCGTTCAGCAGGACATCCAGGGCGGCCAGCAGGTTGAGATCGGGTGACGGCATCGCCGGATCATAGCATGGATATATGGCGTCGCATGCATGAATAAGATGCAAATGCTGCGTCTTCCGCCATGTCAGCGAGGGGCGTACGACCAGGCCGAAGCAAAGGAGCAAGCCATGGCGAACGTCGCGGAAAAAGTTGGAACCGAAAGCAATTGGATTGACGGCGCTGCGACGCCCACGCGGTCCGTTCGCTGGGCGCTGGCCAGCCTGTCGCTTGCCACGCTGTTGTCCTCTCTTGGCACCAGCATCGCCAGCGTCGGCCTGCTATCGCTGATGCAGGCGTTCGGCGCCTCGTTCCAGTCCGTGCAATGGGTGGTGCTGGCCTATCTGCTTGCCATCACCACCATGATCGTCAGCGCCGGGCGGCTGGCCGACATTGTCGGCCGCCGTCCGCTCCTGCTCGGCGGCATCGCCCTGTTCACGATCGCCTCGGCGCTCTGCGCGCTGGCGCCGACGCTTGGGCTGTTGATCGCGGCGCGGGCCGCGCAAGGCCTTGGCGCCGCCGTGATGATGGCGCTGACGCTGGCCTTCGTCGCCGGCACCGTCCCTAAGGCGAGGACCGGCAGCGCCATGGGCCTGCTCGGCGCCATGTCGTCGATCGGCACCATGCTTGGCCCCTCGCTCGGCGGACTGCTGATCGCCGGCGCCGGCTGGCGGGCGATGTTTCTGGTCAATGTGCCGCTCGGCATGCTGGCTTTCGCGCTTGCCTGGCGCGCGTTGCCCAAGGACGGCAGGTCCGGGCCCGGACGAAACACTTTCGATACGCTCGGGACGGTTCTGCTCGCGCTGACGCTGGCCGCCTACGCGCTGGCCATGACACTGGGCAAGGGCAGCGTTGGTCTGCTCAATCTCGGCCTGCTTGTCGTTGCCGCCCTTGGCATCGGCTTGTTCATCGTGACGGAATTGAAGGTCGAAACGCCGCTCGTCCGCCTGGCTGCATTCGGCGACCGCATGCTGACCGCAAGCCTCGCCATGAGCGTCGTCGTCTCGACCGTGGTGATGGGCCAGTTGGTGGTCGCGCCGTTCTACCTCTCCAGAGCGCTGGGCCTCGACCCCGCCACAGTCGGGCTTGTTATGTCCACGGCACCGTTGGTCGCGACGCTGGCTGCGGTGCCGGCGGGGCGGCTGGTCGACCGCTTCGGTGCCCAGCCGACGATGATAGCCGGCCTGGCCTCGCTCGTTCTCGGCACGTTTGCCCTCTCGTCGATCCGGATCGCGTTCGGCATTCCCAGCTACGTCGTCCCGGTCCTGGCGCTGAGCGGCGGCTACGCCCTGTTCCAGACCGCGAACAACGCCGCGGTGATGGGGGCCGCGATCGCCGACCAGCGCGGTGTCGTCTCCGGCCTCGTCAACCTGTCGCGCAATCTCGGCCTGATCACCGGCGCATCGCTGATGGGCGCCATATTCGCCGCGGCATCTGCTGGAGCAGATTCAGCGACCCCATCGGCAACCCTGCTCGGAATGCAGGTCACGTTCCGGGTCGCGATGGCGCTTGCGCTGTTTGCGCTCGGCCTTGCCGTGTTCTGCCGGCGGACGGCTGCGAGAAGCAAGGAGCGGGCCGAGGCCTAGAGCTGTTTCGAAATTCGCTCTGGCGAACCATATGGTGGTGGTTTCGAGAACCGGAGCGCAGCGGACATTTGGGTCCGTGAGCACCGTAAGCGCAGAAAACGCCATCAGATGGCCGCCAGAGTAGAATTTCCAAACAGCTCTAAGCCCCTGCCCGCTTGCGGCGCTCGTACAGCATGACCAGTGTCTCGGCGGTCAAAGCCGGCTTCTGCTCGCCTTCGATCTCGACCGTATTGGCGGCCTTCATCAGATACTGGCCGGGGCCCCTGTCCTCCATGGACAGCAGCGTCGTGCGCAACCTGATGCGCGAGCCGACCCGGACCGGCGCCAGGAAACGCACCTTGTCGAAGCCGTAATTGAAGGCGGCCTGGGTGTTTTCGGGCACGATGCCCATGTCGAGCGCCAACGCGCCGATGATCGACAGCGTCAGATAGCCATGCGCGATCGTGGTGCGGAACGGGCTCTGCCGTTTTGCCCTTTCAGGGTCGACATGGATCCATTGATGGTCGCCAGTGCATTCGGCGAACTGGTCGATGCGATGCTGGTCGACCGTCGTCCACCCCGACACGCCGACTTCCTGCCCGGCCATCGTCCTCAACTGCTCGAAGGTCGGCGGCGTCCTCGGCCGTGTTTCCGTCATTCCTGCTTTCCCGATCGCTTTGCCTGTCTCCCGACCACGAAGCGGAGCCCCCTGTCAATTCGCCGCCTGGCAAATCGGTTCCGACAGGCAGCGTTTTGCTGCAATGGGTGGCAGCTCGTCCACAATGCCGCCGGAAGGCAGCATTGCCCCTCAACGCCCGCGAGCTAGCCGCCCCCGGAAGCGCGATGGTACCTGGCAGGCAGCACCAGCGACGCCGCTGGGAAGCGTCACTTCTTGTCGTAGCCGGCGCGGATCTCCGCCATCGCGTCCTTGATCCGCTCGCGCAGGATCTCGATGGATTCCGTGCCGGATTTCCTGGCCATTTCAGCCACCTCGCCGGCATTCTTCAGCGCCGTCTCGAAGGATTTGCGGGCGAACTCCGCTTGCCTCGCCATCAACTCCTGCGGATCGCCGGGCGCCCGGTAATTCTGCGCCAGATCGGTGATCTCGCGTAGCGCGTCCTGCATCATCTCGCGTTGCCGGCTGAGCAGCGAGGACGCGCCGGCCGCGCCGGCCCGGGCCGATTTTTCGAGTGCTTCCAGATTCTTGCGGTGGTGGCTGATTATTGCCTCGACATCGACATTCGGCACCTTCAGGTCGCGGCCGAATCTGCTGAACATGTCCAGGAACGAGTCGGATTCCGGTTGCTTCGCCATATCTCTGCTCCCCAATCTACTCCCGCCAGGAAGAATAGAGTACGCTACGCTTGCGTCAATTGACGAGGAACAACCGCTCGGCCGTGTAGAGCACGATGCCGGCAAGGCCGCCGATGACCATGCCGTTGAAGCGGATATATTGCAGGTCCCTGCCGATGTTCATCTCGATCAGCCGGGTGAGTTGGCCGAGATCCCAGCGCTTGACCTGGTCGGCGATGAATTTCGACACGCCGCTCTTCTGGCTTTCGACGAAGGACGACAGCGCCACCACGAACCCCTGGTTCATGTCGGCCCTGATCCGCGCGTCGCTGGCCAGATGGCGGCCGACCTCGACGAACATGTTGGCCAAGTGGGCGCGGATCAGGGAGTTCTCCGCCTGAGCGTCCTGCTCGATGAACTGCCGCAGGCTTTCCCACATGCCGCCGGCCAGCGCCTTCATCTCCGGCCGCGCCAGGAAATCGCGCTTCAACTGCTCGGCCCTCCTGGCATATTGCTTCGACGTCCTCAGCCGTTCGATGAAAGTCTTCGCGAAACGGTCGAACTCTGCCCGCATCGGGTGGTCGGGATCAGCCCGCACCTCCTCGAGCAGCGTGCCGGCCGAGGCCACGATCTTCTTCAGGAGATAGGCGTCGGCGCGAAACAGGTTGAACAGCGACGGCAATTCCTCGCGGATCTTCTCGCGCATGGCGGAGAGCGCCTCCTCGTCGTTGAGGAACCGGCCGATCACCCTGGTGAACTCGTCGAACAATTTCTGGTGGCGGCGGTCGTCGGTGAGCGCCGACAGCAGCTCGGCGGCAAGCGGCGCCAGCGGCACCTTCTCGACCTCATCCATCATGCGGCTGGTGACGAAGCCGCGCAGGCCGGATTGTTCGACGGCGGCAAGCGTCTGCGGCACCAGGCGGGCGACAAAGCGCGACAGGCCGGCGGCGCGCTCCGCATCGGCCAGCCAGTCGGCGACCAAGGCGGAGAAATCGACCTCGGCCAGCTTTTCGCGCACCGGCTCCGGCGCCAGGAAATTGACCTCGATGAAGCGGCCGAGATTGTCGGCGATGCGGTTCTGGTTTTCCGGGATGATGGCCGTGTGCGGGATCGGCAGGCCGAGCGGGCGCCTGAACAGCGCCACTACCGCATACCAGTCGGCCAGCCCGCCGATGGTCGCCGCCTCGGCGAAGGCGGCGACGAAACCGAGCCACGGATAGGTGCCCTCGAACGATTTGGCGAGCGCAAAGACCAGAACGCAGAGCGCCAATGCCGCGGTCGCCACGAACTTGGTTCGCCTCAGCGCCGCAAGCTTGGCAGCGGCGTCGGTGTCGAATCGGACATGGTTCATGGCCGGGGCCGCTTGTGACATTGTGAGCCGCTCCTGATCGATGTTGCGACTTATCTAGGGACGCTGAAGGCCAAATGCCCGCGGCACGCTACCCACGCTCACGATTTGCGCCACCATGCACATAAAGTTGACGCGTTTATTCATCTATCGTGCGCCGCCAGTCTGGAATTGTTCCAAGGTATAGGCCATATTGAGCCCAAGCTACTGGTTCAAGAGGACGAAATGCGGCTGACGCGCCAGACCAATTATGCCATGCGCATCCTGATGTATTGCGCCGCCAATACCGAACGGCTGAGCCGCATCCCCGAGATCGCCGCCGCCTATTCGGTGTCGGAGCTGTTCCTGTTCAAGATCCTGCAGCCGCTGGTGGAGAACGGCCTGGTCGAGACGGTGCGTGGCAGGAATGGCGGCGTCAGGCTCGGCCGTCCGGCCGAACAGATCAGCCTGTTCGACGTCGTGCGGGTGACCGAAGAGAGCTTCGCCATGGCCGAATGCTTCGAGAACGACGCGGTCGAATGCCCGCTGGTCGACAGCTGCGCGCTGAACTCGGCGCTGCGCGAGGCGCTCAACGCCTTCTTTGCCGTGCTGTCGCGCTACACGATCGCCGATCTTGTGGCGGCGCGCCCGAATGTGCGCCATCTGCTTGGCATCGACATGCTGGAGCAGCGCGCCCCCGCCGCCTGATTGCAGCCGGCGGCTAGGCCGCCGATTGCGGCAAAACGAACGGCATATTGGCTGCCGGCAGCACGCCAACTTTCAACCGGCAATCGAACACCTTCTCGATCAGTTCGTCGGTCAGCACGTGCTGCGGCGCGCCCGCGGCGGCGAGCCGGCCGCGATGCATGACGTGGATGCGATCGGCATACATGGCGGTCAGGTTGAGATCGTGCAGGATGGCGACGACGCCGCCGCCGCGCCTGGCGAAGTCGCGGGCAATGTCCATGATGATCAGTTGGTGCTTGACGTCGAGGCTGGACACCGGCTCGTCGAGGAACAGATAGCGTGGCTTGCCGTCGAGCACCGGCGCCCAGACCTGGCAGAGCACGCGGGCAAGCTGCACGCGCTGCTGCTCGCCGCCGGAAAGCTCCTGGTAGAATCGTCCGGCAAAGCCGTCGAGATCGACGCGCGCCAGCGCCCGCTCAGGCAGCCGCGCGTCCTCGCCGGGCAGCACGCCGGAGCGGCCGCCGACAAGGCCGAGCCTGACGATCTCGCGCACCGTGAACGGAAAGGACAATGTCGTCGCTTGCGGCAGCACGGCGCGATAGGCCGCCGCCTCAGCCGGCTTCATCGCCTTGAGGTCGCAGCCGTTCAGCGCAATGCCGCCCGTATAGGCAAGCTCGCCCGACAGCGCCTTGAGGAAGGTTGTCTTGCCGGAACCGTTGGGTCCGACAATGGCCGCGATCTCGCCTGGCCGTGCGGCGAAATCGACATGGGTGACGATGCGCTTGCCGCCGATCGCCACCGAAACATCGCGCGCTTCGATCATCGGGACCTCACAAGTCGATCACGCCGCGCTTGCGCAGCAGGATCCACAGAAAGAACGGCGCGCCGGCGACGGCCGTGACGATGCCGATCGGCAGTTCGGCGGGCGCGACGATGGTGCGGGCGACCGCATCGGCCAGCAGCAAGAGCGAGCCGCCGAGCAAGGCCGACGCCGGCAGCAGGTAGCGGTTGTCCGGGCCGATCAAGAGCCGCAGCAGATGCGGCACGACGATGCCGACGAAGCCGATGCCCCCGCTGACGGCGACGGAGGCACCAACCGCCGCCGAGACACCGACGATCGCCGTGTATTTCAGCCGCTGCACCGGAATGCCCAAATGGCCCGCCGTCGCTTCGCCCAGCGCCAGCGCGTTGAGGCCGCGCGCCAGGAACGGCATTGCGGACAGCGCCAACACGATGACCGGCCCGACGGAGCCGATCTTCTGCCAGGTCGCGCCGGCGAGCGAGCCGAGTTGCCAGAACGTCAAGTCGCGCAACTGCCGGTCGTCGGCCATGAAGATCAATATTCCCGTCAGCGCCATGGCAAGCGCCGCCAGCGCAAGGCCGGCGAGAAGCATGGTGGCGACCGAGGTGCGGCCATGCCTGGTCGCAACGCGACAGAGCAGCAGCGTCACCGCCAGCCCGCCTGCGAAGGCCGCGAGAGGCAGAGCCAGCGTGCCGAGGGCCGAGGTGAGCGGCGCAAGCCGGGTCGAGCCGAGCACGATGACGGCGACGGCGCCGAGGCTGGAACCGGCCGAGACGCCGATCAGGCCGGGGTCGGCGAGTGGATTGCGGAACAGCCCCTGCATAACCGCGCCCGAGACGGCGAGTGCGGCGCCGATCAACACGCCGAGCAGGACGCGCGGCAAGCGGATGTCGTAGACGATCAGCCGGTCGCGGGCGCTCAATGCCGCGTCGTCGGGCACGGCACCGGCGAGCCAGTCACCAACGACGCCGACAGCCGAGGCGTCGGAGGCGCCCGATGTCAGCGACAGCAGCACCGAGACGACAAGCGCCAGGCACAGAAGCAGTATGACAAGTCGAGCGCGCGCCGAGCGGTCGCCCTCGGCCACCGTCATCCTGCCCGCCGCGCCGGCGATCGATTGACCCGCCATGATCAGTCCGTGACCTGGCCGCCATAGAGCGAAACGGCAAGGTCGTGGATGGCTTCTGCCGAGCGCGGTCCGAAGCCGAGCAGATAGCCGCCATCCATGCGGATGACCTTGCGGGCGAGGCCGGCCGGCGTCGAGGCAATCGACGGGTTCGAGAACAGCTCGTCGTCGGAGACCGCCGGTCCTGCATTGTCCATCATCAGGATGACGTCCGGCTTCGCGGTGACGACCGCCTCGTCCGACATCTGTTTGTAGCCGGAAAAGCCCTCGACCGCGTTGACGCCACCGGCCAGCCTGACGATGCCGTCGGCGGCGGTGTCGCTGCCGGCGGCAAGGATCTTGCCGCCCTGTGTCGATAGCACGAACAGGATACGCTTGCGCTCCTTGATCGAGGCCGTCTGCTTCTCGGCGGCCTTCAGTCCGGCGCCGACCTCGGCCGCCAGCCTGTCGGCCTTGGCGTCGACTCCGAGCGCCTTGCCGACGAGGCGGATTTTTTCGAGGATTCCGTCATGGGTGTAGTGCTCGGGCACCTCTATGAAGGGAACGCTCGACTTCCTCAGAACGTCGACCGCTTCCTTCGGGCCGCTGCCGTGCAGGGCCAATATTCCCGACGGATTGACCGACAGCACGCCTTCCGGCGACAGCTGGCGCATATAGCCGACGTCCGGCAGCTTGAGCGCGGCTTCCGGATAGCGGCTGGTCGAGTCGCGCGCGACGAGGTGGCCCTCTTCGCCGAGCGCGTAGACGATCTCGGTGATCGAACCGCCGATGGCGACGATCTTCGACGTGTCGGCGAAGACGGTCGTGGCGTCCTCGGCTCGAACCGGCAGGACGGCAAGAAGAAGCAAAAGTCCGATTGCCGGGACAAGCTTCGGTCGCGACAGACTGGGGAAGGAAACCATGGTTCATCCTCCTCAGGCAGCGGTCGGGCTTGGAATGCGCGGCAGGTTCTCGGCGAGGAACCGCCAGTCGTCGCGCTCGCCCTCGCCTTCATGACGCTTGCCGAAGAACTGGATGACCATCTTGCCGTCGGCGCCATAGGCTTCGAGCGAGGTGACATGGCCGTCCTTGGTCGGCTTGCGCACGGCCCAGACCTCGTGGATGTGGTCGTTCCTGAGATGCAGGTGGAACGTCTCGTCGAGCACGTTGATCCACGGCCCCATCGGCTTGACCGACTTGATCGGGCCGGAATGGATCTGGATGCAGCCGCGGTTTCCGACGAAGCACATGATCGGCATCGCGCCTTCGGCGGCGTGATGGAACATGGCGGCTACGGCATCCTTGTCGAGCAGCCAGGCATAGTCCTGGCCGACCATGCGCACCGCCTGGCGGCGGCTGAGCTTCAGCGTCTTCAGCATGCCGAAGAACTGATGCACGTCGGTGAGCCTGCTCCACCGGTCGCGCAGATCGTCGATGCTGGCCGCCTGCCCCTCGACCTCGGCCTCGTCGTCGCTCCCGCTTGCCGACACCGAAACGATCGGCTCCTGGTTCGACGATTCCAGTTCCGCCACCAGCTTCTGGTAGGCGTAGAGGTTCGAGGCGGGCCTCAGATGCACCTTGTGCACCGCCTCGCCCGAAGCATCGAAGAACTGCAGGCTGCGGCGGATGTCGCCGCCGTCGCGCTTCTCGACGGCAAAGCCATGCGCCCAGACTTTCGGGAAGATGCGCAGGTCGATGTTCTCGCCGAGCACCATGGCGTTGTGATTGCCGGTGACGACCTTGTCGTAGACGCCGATCTTCTCGTGAACGGCGCTCTCATTGCGGGTCAGCGCCATCACCTCGCCGACAGCTTCGAGGCCGGTCAGCAAATCGTTGACGCGCGGCTCGACCCGCACGACGCCCTGCCCGCAATGGGCCGCGACGAGCTCGGCTTCCGAGATGCCGAGCTCGGCGGCAAGGTCGCGCTCGCGCGCTTTCGGATTGTCTTCCCGCGCCCGCCGGATTTCATGCGGTGTGGGTTTCACGCGCTGGTCCATGTGCTTCCCCTGCTTTCAGCCTGTCGTCGGTTGCTGCTTACTTGTTGAGGATCAGCTTGCCCTGGCGGGTGATCTTCAACCGATATAGCGCGCCATGGTGCTCGATGCCGATCTCGTGCTCGCCCTGGAAAAGCGTGTTGCTGGAGAGCGTCCTCACCGCCAGCGGAACCCGGTCGAAACGGGTGGCAACATCTTCGGAACGACGGACGCGATAGCGGAAATCGTTTGCGTTGTGCGTGTTCATCTGGGTCGGTCCTTTCCCTGTGCCGGCCACCTGGCCGGACGCCTGCATAAAATGCCGATTCATTTCTTGACTCGAATAATCATGTTTTATACCAGTGCAATACCGGAGTAAATGAGTCAACATTTAACGCGCCGGATGTGATGAAAAATGCCAGCGAGCCTCGGGCCAGCCAGCAGCGAACCTGGAATCTGGAGTTGGGGCATGGGGTTGGCGAATTGGCAAAGGCTGGGTCTGGCGTATGAGAACGCGGGCTCGGCGCAACGGTCTATGGCAAGGGGAATGGCCGCGCTTCTGGCCGGCGCGGCGGCGATCGCGATCCTGACCCCGCCGGCAAGCGCTCAGCAGGCCGCCCAGCCTGCAGGCGACCAGCAGCAGGCCGATCCTGCAAAGAAGACGGAAGAGGCGAAGCCGGCCGAGGCGACGCTGCTCGACAAGATCCTGGTCCTCAGCCGCACCGGCGAGACGGCGATCCAGTCGCTCGCCTCGGCCAGCCATGTCGACCGAGAGCAGCTCGACCGCCGCATGGCGACGACGCCGAACGAGATGCTGCTCGGCGTGCCGGGGGTGACCGTGCAGGCCGACGCGCGCCGCGTCAGTTCCAGCATCAACATCCGCGGCCTGCAGGATTTCGGCCGCGTCGCGGTCATCATCGATGGCGCCAGGCAGGATTTCCAGCGCTCCGATCATGGCACGCAGTCGACCTTCTACGTCGACCCTGAACTCATCAAATCCGTCGACGTGATCCGCGGTCCGGTCGCCAACACCTACGGCTCCGGCGCGATCGGCGGCGTCGTCTTCTTCGACACCAAGGATGCCGAGGATTTCCTCAAGCCGGAGGAAAGCTGGGCTAGCGCGCTCACCGGCCGTTATGAAAGCAACGGCAAGGGCTGGACCACCAGCGCCACCGGCGCCTACCGCTTCAACGAGAACTGGGATGTGCTCGGCAACATCGTCTACCGCGACTATGACGACTACAAGAATGGCGGCGGCGACACTGTCGCCGGCACCGGCTTCGACGTGCTGAGCGGCCTGCTCAAGACCACGATCCGCCCGACCGAGAATAGCGAGTTGAAACTCGGCTGGGTCGGCTCCAGCGACGGCTGGACGGAGACCAGCAGCGGCGTGCCGGCCAACGATGTCGACCTGAGGTCGAACACTTTCACCGCCCGCTACAACATCACCGACGACGCCAGGAGCTGGCTCGATCTCCACATCAACGCCTCCTACAACAAGACCAACTTGGATCTGACCAGCCTTGTCGCGCAAAATCGGTTCGATCCGGAAACCGGTCTTCCCGTCGTGTTGCCTGCGGGGTCGACCTCGACCTTCGATGTCGGCACAACCGGCATCGATATCTGGAACACGTCGCGCTTCCAGACCGCCGGCGTCGCGCACGAGCTGACCTATGGCGGCGACTGGGTCGGCGACAATGTCGAGACGGGCGGCACCGCCGGCGGCGACAGCTTCTACACGCCGTCCGGCAAGCGCAACGTCTCCGGCGCCTACATCCAGGACAAACTCACCTGGGAATGGCTCGAGGTCATCACCGGCCTGCGTTACGACAGCTACAGCCTGAAGGATTCGGATAACGAGACGTCCGGCGACAGGCTGTCGCCGCGCATCACCGTCGGCGTCTCGCCCTTCGAAAGCGCCAGCCTGTCTGGCCTGCAGTTCTATGGCACCTACGCCGAAGGCTACCGCTCGCCCTCGCTGACGGAGACGCTGATCAGCGGCAACCATCCGGCCGGCGTCAGCTTCCCGTTCCTGCCCAACCCCAACCTGCGGCCCGAAACCGGCAAGACGGTCGAATTCGGCGTCAACTTCAAGCAGAACGACATCTTCGAAGCCGGCGACGCGCTGCGGCTCAAGGCCGCCTATTTCAACAACAATGTCGACGACTACATTGACGGCGTCGTGCTGTCGGCATTCGACCCGACCAGCGGCTGCCCGTTCGGCCCGGGCATCCCGATCTGCTTCCAGTACCAGAACTTCGCCAAGGCCAAGATAAACGGCTTCGAACTGGAAAGTGTCTACGACGCCGGCTGGGGTTATGCCGGGCTCTCGGCCTCTGTCATCCACGGCCACACCATTTCCTACAAAGGCGTGCGTGCCGACCTTGCCAGCATCCCCTCTTCGCAGGTGACAGCGCAGCTTGGCCTTCGCTTCCTCGAAGACAAGCTGACCGTCGGCGGCGAGGTGCAGTACAACGGCAAGCCCAAAGGCAACTCCGTGGCCAAGGACTATACGCTGGTCAACGCCTTCGCCAGCTACCAGGCGACCGACAATCTCAAGGTCGACTTCCGCGCCGACAACCTGTTCGACGTCAAATACACCAACCCGCTGAACGGCAGCACGACGGCCGTCCTCTACGAACCCGGGATCACGCTGAAGCTGGCGGCGACCATGCGCTTTGGAGGCTGACGATCATGACGAGCATAGCGGCTTCCCTTCGTCTGCTGGCCTCGACGCTGGCGATGTCGCTTGCGGCGGCGCCGGCGTGGGCCCAGTCCGCGTCGGCCCCTCAACTCAGCCTCGAGCTTAATGCCGCGCAGCCCTCCGATAAGGGCTGCCGGCTGACCTTCGTGGTCAACAACGCGCTCGGCGCCGACCTGTCGAAGGCCGCCTTCGAGATCGCTCTGTTCAACGAGGCCGGCGTCGTCGACCGCTTGACCGTGCTTGACTTCAAGGACCTGCCAGCGGGCAAGACCAAGGTGACGCGCTTCGATCTTGCCGGCACCGACTGCGCCAAGGTCAGCCGCGTGCTGATCAACAGCGCGGCCGAATGCGCTGGCGCTGGCGTCAAGCCGGCCGGCTGCATGCGCGGCCTGAAGACCTCGACCAAGACCGGCGTCGCTTTCGGAGTCTGACGCAGCGGTGGGCATGGAGCCGTCACTCGCGCGAGACGCCCTTGCCTGGCCTATGGCCGGCATCGGCTTCGCGCCGCTCGCGGCAAGCGATCTTGATTTGACAATGCCGGACTGGTCGCGGCAGCTTCCGTACCGCGCCATGCAGGACATCAGTGAAATTTCCGACCTCAGCAGCGAGTTGACGGCAACACCAGGCGAGCCGCTTGCGGGCGCGCGGCCGCCGGAAAGGAACCTCAATTGGATCGCGACGATCGGCGCGTCCGGCACCCTTCACGCGGCGCTGGCGGCGGCCTTGATGATTGCGCCGGCGACAACCCTTAGTTTTCAGGACGCCATGCAGGCGGAGGGCGCCGATCAATCAGGCGCCAACGTCGTCGGCAGCGCCTCGGATGGACAAATGCCGGGCGCGGTCAATGTCGCGCTGGTGCCAACCCCGAAACCACCGACGACGCCGGCAGTGAAGCCGGCGCCAACTCCTGCTCCCCAGGCACAACGAGAGTCGGCAGCGCCAGCACCTGCGAAGGAAACCGTCGAAAAGCCAGACCCGGCACCTGACATTTTGATCGCCGGAACGCCGCGAGACAACCTGCACAGTCCGGCGCAGGCGGATGAGCAGCCGGTGACTTCCGCGATCCAGGACGAAAGCTCCGAGCCTGAACCGGCTTTTTCCGGGCAGCCGCCCGTCCCGACCCCGAGGCCGAGCCCTGCCGACGGTTCGGGCGCTGCAAGCAAGATGGCCGACGCGCGCGGCACGGCGGACGGGCAAGAGATCAAGGCGTCGATCGCCAGCAAGGGCAGGGCCAAGGCAGCGAACGGCGAAGCGGCGAGATCGCGCTACAGTGGCGAGATCGCCAGCAAGCTGGCGAAGGCCAATCGTCTTGTTTCAAAGTCGGCGCAGGCCAAGGCTCTCAACAATGCCACGGTGAGCTTTGTGGTGTTGGCGAATGGCCGCGTCACGGACCTTGAGCTCGCCAAAAGTTCAGGTTCACCCGAACTCGATCAGTTCGCGTTGAACCTGGTGCGCCAGCAGTCACCCTTCCCTCCCATTCCGCCGGAGATCGGAATTTCGAGCTGGCGGTTCAGAGCCCCAATCGGTCCGTATTGATCGGCTTCGAAACCACCCACCATACATCGCCAAAGGAATAGCCAATGTACATCGCCATGAACCGCTTCAAGGTCCAGAACGGCTCGGAAGGCGCCTTCGAGGATGTCTGGAAGAACCGCGATTCCAGCCTCTCCGACATGAAAGGCTTCAGGGAATTCCACCTGCTGCGCGGTCCGGTCAACGAGACCGAGGGCTACACGCTGTTCGCCTCGCACACGGTTTGGGCCAGCCACGAGGATATTCGTCGCCTGGACGAAATCGGAAAACTTCCGCGCCGCCCATCGTAACGCCGGCACCTCGAAGGTGCACTATCTTGGTCACCCCCAGTTCAAGGGGTTCTCGGTTGTCGAGGGGGCGTAGCCGCTGGCGCGCGGTCAATCTCGGTTGACGGTAGGGGTGTGTCGAGATTCAGGTCAGGCCGAGTTGAAAATGGTGGCTTCCGAGAACCGGAGCGGAGCGTACTTGAAGCACGTGAGCACCGGAAGCGCAGGAAGCCGCCATTTGCAGGCCGGCCTCACCTGAATATCAACACACCCTAGGCAGCAGCCAGCAGGCTGGCGTTTCCGCCCGCCGCCGTGGTGTCCACGCAGACGGCGCGCTCATGCGCGTAGGCCGCCGGGTTGAGCACCTCGCTGACCAACGGCACGATCGGGCCGCCGCGCTCGGCGATGACCTTGCGCACGACGCGTGCCGCCTCCGGTGTGCCGGAGAAGGCGACGACGTCGACGCGCAGCGCGCGCGCCTCGACCGGGTCGGGCCTTCCGTCTATGGCCGCGATCGGCAGGCCCTTGCCGGTCAGCGCCGACAGCGCCGCCGGCGCGCCCGGCGCCACCGCGAGCACGGCGTTGCCGGCGGCGAGCGCCTGGATCGCCTGCGCCAGCAGCGTGTCGGTATCCGGTCCAAGGCAGAGCACGCGACCGCGCGGCGCCAGCGACAGCGTGTTGGCCTCCCCCGTCGGGCCCGGCAGGTCGACCTGACCAAAATCGATACTTGCCGCCGCGCCGATGGCCGCCGCGCCCTTGCCGCGCAGATGCTTCCGCAGGATCGCCACGCGGTCGGGCCGCGTCGACCAGCCGCCGAGCGTCGGATCGGGCAGATTGTCGGCAAGTTCGGTTGCCGTCACCTTGTGGCCCTCGGCGACATGCGTGCCCGCCTCCGGCCCCTTGCGGAAGCGCCGCAGGTAATGCGGCCCGCCGGCCTTCGGTCCCGTGCCCGAAAGCCCCTCGCCGCCGAACGGCTGCGACCCGACCACGGCACCGATCTGGTTGCGGTTGACATAGATGTTGCCGGCATGGATGCCGTCGACGAAATGCTGGACGCGCCCTTCGATGCGCGTGTGCAGGCCGAAGGTCAGGCCATAGCCCTTGCGGTTGATGGCGGCGATGACGGTGTCGATCTCGTCGGCGTCGAAGCTGGCGACATGCAGCACCGGGCCGAACACCTCGCGCTCCATCTCCTCGATGCCCTTGACGCGGAAGACATGCGGCGCGACGAAGCGGCCGCTCTTCGGCGCCTCGAGCTTGGCAATCAGCCGACCCTGCAGGCCCATCTTGGTGCAATAGTCGCGGATCGACGCTTGCGCCTCGTCGTCGATGACCGGGCCGACATCGGTCGAGATCAGCCAGGGATCGCCGAGGTGGAGCGCCTCCATCGCGCCCTTCAGCATCTCCAGCATCTTCTTCTCGACGTCCTTCTGCACGTAGAGCACGCGCAGCGCCGAGCAGCGCTGGCCGGCGCTCTGGAAGGCGGAGGCGAGGATGTCGCGCACCGCCTGCTCGGGCAGCGCGGTGGAATCGACGATCATGGCGTTGAGCCCGCCGGTCTCGGCGATCAGCATGGCGTCGGGCGCGGCGGTCTCGGCCAGTTGCTTCTCGATCAGCTTGGCGACCTCGGTCGAGCCGGTGAAGCAGACGCCGGCGATACGCGGGTCGGCCGTCAGCGGCGCGCCGACCGAGGGACCATCGCCGGGCAGAAGCTGGATGATGTCTTCCGGCACGCCCGCCTCGCGCAGCATCTCGACGGCGCGGAAGGCGATCAGCGGCGTCTGTTCTGCCGGCTTGGCTATGACCGAATTGCCGGTGACGAGGGCTGCCGCGATCTGGCCGGTGAAGATGGCGAGCGGGAAATTCCACGGCGAGATGCAGACGATCGCGCCGCGCGCCTCGGTGCCCGTTTCCGCATTGGCGGCCTCGGCGGCGTAGTAGCGCAGGAAATCGACCGCCTCGCGCACCTCGGCGACGCCGTCGGCCAGCGACTTGCCGGCCTCGCGGGTGGCGAGCGCAAAGAACTCGGCCGCGTTGGCCTCATAGAGGTCGGCGGCGCGGTTCAGGATCGCCGCGCGCTCGGCGACCGGGCGCTTGGCCCAGGCCGGCTGCGCTTCGACGGCGATGCGCACGGCAGTGGCGACCTGCTTGGCGGCCGCCTCGTGGATGGTGCCGACAACCTCGTCGGGCTTCGCCGGATTGACCACCGGGCGTTCCTTGCCGTAGCCGGCGGCGCGCGTGATCGGCTTGGCGTGCCAGCGGTTCGATCCGGCGAACTCGGCCTTGGCCTTGTCGATCGCCGCCAGCGTCACCGGATCCGTGATGTCGACGCCCCTGGAATTGCGGCGCCCGGCGCCGAAGATCCCGGCGGGACGGGCGATCGCCGGATTGGCGGCGGGCCCCTGCGTCTCGACCGTTTCCAGCGGGTCGCGGGCGATGTCTTCCGGCTCGACCTCCTCGTCGGTGAGCTGGTGCACGAAGGACGAGTTGGCGCCGTTTTCCAGCAGACGGCGCACCAGATAGGCGAGCAGGTCGGAATGGGCGCCGACCGGCGCATAGATGCGGCAGCGCGCACCTTCGGCCTGGCGCACGGTCTCGTGCAGCGCCTCGCCCATGCCGTGCAGGCGCTGGAACTCGAAGGAATCGCGATCCTTGGCCATCGACAGGATGGCGGCAACCGTATGGGCGTTGTGGGTGGCGAACTGCGGATAGATGCGGTCGGTCATCGACAGCAGCTTCTTCGCGCAGGCCATGTAGGAGACGTCAGTGTTGACCTTGCGGGTGAAGACCGGATAGCCGGCGAGCCCCAGCGTCTGCGCCCGCTTGATCTCGGTGTCCCAATAGGCGCCCTTGACCAGCCGCACCATGATGGTGCGGTCGTACTTTTTGGCCAGCTGGTAGAGCCAGTCGATGACGAAGGCCGCGCGTGGCCCATACGCTTGCACCACCACGCCGAAACCGTTCCAGCCGGCAAGCTCCGGCTCGGCCAGCACGCGCTCGATGACGTCGAGCGAGAGATCGAGGCGGTCCGCCTCCTCGGCGTCGATGTTGAGCCCCATGCGCGAATGCCGCGCCGCCAGCGCCAGCGACAGCAGCCGCTCGGCCATCACCGGCAGCATCGTCTCCCTCTGCGCCACTTCGTAGCGCGGATGCAGCGCCGAAAGCTTGACCGAAATGCCGTGGTTGTTGCGGATGTCCGGCCCGTTGGAACCGGAATCGAGTGAGGAGATCGCGTCGGCATAGGCCTTGTGGTAGCGCAGCGCGTCGGCCTCGGTGCGGGCCGCCTCACCCAGCATGTCGAAGGAATAGAGATAGCCCTTCTGCGTCATCGGCCGGCCACGCTTGACGGCCTCGGCGATGGTGCGGCCGAGCACGAACTGCTCGCCCATCTCGCGCATGGCGGCCGCCACCGCCTTGCGGATCACGGGTTCGCCCAGCCGGCGCACCATGGCGCGCAGCGTGCCCTCGATGCCGCCCTCGCCCTCGTCCAGCACGCGCCCGGTCAGCATCAGCGCCCAGGTCGAGGCATTGACGAAGATCGAGCTCGAGCCGCCCGAATGCGCCGACCAGTCGTGCGGCGCGATCTTGTCGGCGATGAGATCGTCCATCGTCTCGGTGTCGGGCACGCGCAGCAGCGCCTCGGCCAGGCACATCAGCGCGACACCTTCCTTGGTCGACAGGCCGTAGGCGGAGAGGAAAACCTCCATCAGCCTCGGATCGGTCGAGCCGCGCACCGCGCGCACCAGATCGGCCGCGCGGGCCGAGATCGCCTTGCGGTCATCCGCCGAAAGCCCCGCGCCATCGGCGAGCCGCTTCACCGCGGCGTCTTCGTCGGGCAAATAGTTGGCGCGGATCTGCTGGCGGATGGCATCGAGCGCGGGCATGGCTGTCCTATCGAGCGAGCTTGAGGGAGCGGGCCGGCGGTCACCGGACCGAATGGCGCAAGCTAGCACAATTGCCGTTTTCAGTCGGTCTAAAGAAATCGACATGCCGGTTCGATTGGACTATGATTTGCGCAGTATTCTCGCCAATTCGATTGCCAATTCGATGACAGAAGACCAATTGGACCGCATCGACCGCAACATCCTGTCGGCGCTGGCGCGCGACGGGCGGCTTTCCATGTCTGAGCTGGCCGGCAAGGTCGGCCTGTCGAAGACGCCGGTGCAGGCGCGCGTCAAGCGCCTGGAGAAGGACGGTTACATCAGGGGTTACCAGGCGATCATCGATCGCGAGCGCATGGGAGAAGGCCACGTCGCGTTCGTCCAGGTGAAATTGTCGGACACCCGCTCGGCCGCGCTCGACGCCTTCAATCGATCCGTGCAGGCAGTCCCCGAGATCGAGCAATGCCACATGATGGCGTCGAGCTTCGACTATCTGTTGAAGGTCCGCACCACCGACATCGCCGCCTATCGTCGGGTGCTGGGCGAGCGCATTTCGGCTCTCCCGCATGTTGCCCAGACTTCCACCTTCGTGGCGATGGAGACGGTCAAGGACCGCTAGCTCATTCCGACAGCGTCTTCAGGAACGCCACCAGCGCCGCGCGCTCGCGGTCGGAAAGCTCGACCGGGTGGACCTCGGAAACACCTTCGACGCTCGCCGGCGCCTTCGAATAGTGCTCGACCACCTCTTCGAGCGACGAGAACTGGCCGGCATGCATGTAGGGCGCGCGGGCAGCGGCCCCTCGGAGCGACGGCGTCTTGTAGGCGCGCACCAGGTCCGGCCCGCCCTTCACCATGAAGCGCAGCTCGCGGCACGCGTTGTCGTCGCCGTCGCGGAACTTGCCTAAGCAGTTGAACGGGTCGGCCTCGACCTGCACTACGGCATCGATGCGGCCGCGATCCGGCGGCAGGTCCTTGACCGGCGGCACGCCGGTGTTGTGGAAAGAGTTGTCGGTGAAACGCGGACCATTGTGGCAGGTCACGCAATTGGCCTTGCCGATGAACAGCTTCAGACCAAGCATCTCCTCGGGCGACAAGGCGTCGTCCCCCTGTGGCTCGGCGCCAGATGCCAGATCGATGGCGAAACGGTCGAAGCGCGTCTGCGGCGGCTCGATCGACCGCTCGAAAGCGCCGATCGCCTTGCCGATATTGGCAAAGACGCGGTTGACGTCCTCGGCCTGGCTGACGGGCATGGCGGCCCAGGCCGCCTTCTCGGCATCCGTGCCGAGCGGGCTGGCATTGGCGGGCACGGTGGAGAGATCGGGCAGCGGCCCGAAGATGCGCTCGTAGCGCTCGCCGAAGCGTTTCTTGATGTAATGCGCGAAGGCGGCGCGGTTTCCGCCATGCTCGAGCGGGTTTTCGAGCGGCGTCAACGCCTGCGCCCACAGGCTGTCGCGCCGCCCGTCCCAGAAGAACCAGGGATCGCGCGCCACGCCGGCCAGCGGCATGGTGCGCCGGTTGGTGCGGCCGATGCCGACCGCTTGCGGCAGGTCGTCCTGGAACTGGCGGTCGATCTTGTGGCAGGTCGAACAGGACACGTTGCCGTCGCGGCTCATGCCCTGGTCGAAGAACAGCGTCGAGCCTAGGGCCGCGGCCGCCGGCACCTCGGCGAAGCGATTGGTGGTGTCGGGCTTCAGCGGCGGTAGCGTGTTCAGCGCCAGCGAGGCGATGACTTTCTTCTCGGCATCGGAAAACTGCGGCTTGCCGCAGCCGGCAAGCAACGCCATGGCGACCAGTGCGACGAGAGGCAGGACCAGCAGGAGGCGCCTCATCGACCGCTCACAGCACGATGTTGAAGACGACCGTATCGGACCCGGCCGCCGCGGAAATGGCAAAGCGCAGCTGCCACCAGCCGCTCATCGTGAATTTCAGCCCATCGATGCGATAGCGCCCTTCGCCCAGATAGTCGGTCGCCTGCGGGCTGGTCGGCAGGCCGTGATTGTGCTGCGGCATGCCGCCGGAAACAGCAATCGCCGCTCCCTCCACCGGATCGCCCTTGACTGTCTTCAGCGTCAGCTGCCAAGACTGCAATTCGCCTTGCCGGACCCCGCCCCGCTCCGGCTGGAAACTGGCGACGAACAGCCCGTTTGCCGTCGTCTTCGAGCGCGACGTGTCGGGGCCCGGCGTCGTTTGCGGAGCGGTCAGGTACACGATCGCAAGAACGCCAGCCAGCAAGGCGGCCAGACCAAGACCCGCGAGAAGATAGCGCCATAGGGATGCCAAACCGGTTCCTTCTCCAAAGACAACGTTCCAGCGGACGCATCGCATCCCGCCGCGACTGTGGGAAACCGCTTCTGACGCAAAAATCCGCAGCCGCCAAGCATGGCGTTGCCGGTCGCAAAAAGCTACAGCAGCACCTCGTTGGTTTGTGCATGTCGTCATCCCCAAAACGCTAGACACTTTTGCGCGACATGCACCGGGAGACAGATAGATGGCTGCAAATGGCGTCGCCTCGATCGGCGAGTGCATGCTCGAACTGTCGGGCCAGGCGGGACCGAACTGGCGCATGGGCTTTGCCGGCGACACGTTCAACATGCTGTGGGCGCTGCATGCGCTGAGCGGCGAGCGGCCGGCGACTTATGTCTCGGCCTTCGGCGACGACCCGTTCTCGCAAGGGCAGATCGCCTTCTTCGCCGAAAACGGCATCGGCATCGGCCAAAGCCCTGTCATTCCCGGCGCCCGGCCAGGCCTTTACGCCATCACGCTGACCGGCGCCGAACGCGCCTTCACCTACTGGCGCGCCGACGCCGCCGCCAGGCAACTGGCTTCGGATCCGGACGCACTGGCCAAAAACCTTGAAAACCAGGCACTTGTCTATTTTTCCGGAATCACTTTGGGAATTCTGGAGGACGCCGGACGCCAGACATTGCTGAAGGCGGTGGCCAAGGCGCGCACGGCTGGTTCGCTCGTCGCCTTCGATCCCAACTACCGGCCGCGGCTGTGGCGCAGCCGCGAGGAGGCGCAGGCGGCAACCAGCGAAGCGTTGGCTGTAACCGATATCGCGCTGCCAACCTTTCCCGACGAGCAGATGCTGTTTGGCGACGCGACACCGCAGGCGACTGCCGACCGGCTTGGCCGATTGGTCGGCGAAATCGTCGTCAAGAATGGCGAGGACGCGGCGCTGATCGCCGTCGACGGCGCCTGCCAGTTGGTACCGGCCGTGCATGTCGCCACCCCGGTCGATACCACCGGCGCCGGCGATTCCTTCAACGGCGGCTACCTCGCCGCCCGGCTTGCCGGCCATGGCCCGGCTGAGGCAGCCGAGCGTGCGCACCGCGTCGCCGCCGCGGTCGTACAGGTGCGCGGCGCGCTGGCGCCGTTCGAAACGCTGAGAGCGGCGTTCGGCAACTAGCTAAGGTGTATTGAGATTCAGGTAGGCCGAGTCGGTGTCGAAGACGGGCGCGAAGCGACCAAAACGGTTGTTTTCGAGAACCGGAGCGGAGCGTACTTCAGTACGTGAGCACCGGAAGCGCAGAAACCAGCGTTCGCAGGCCGGCTTCACCTGAATATCAACACACCTTCAAGGCAGTCGGAACCGGTACTCGGTGACCTGATGGTAGATCTGCCCCGGCCACAGCGTGGCCTGCGGGAAATACGGCCGGTTCGGCGCGTCGGGCCAAACCTGCGCCTCCAGGCAGAGACCCGAAAAGGCCTTGTACTGGCGTCCGTCCAGGCCTGCCGAGGACGGCTGCAGGTACTGGCCGGTATAGAGCTGCAGGCCGGGCTCGGTGGTCCAGACTTCCATTTCGACGCCCGATGAAGCGCCTTGCGCCCAGGCAGCCTGCCGCAACGGTCCGCGAGCCGAGGCCAGGCAGAAATTGAGATCATAGGGAAGCTGCTCGCCCTCGCTCTCCATGCGCAACGGACGCGCCTGGCGGAAGTCAAAGGGCGTGCCGTCGACCGGCTTGACCACGCCTGTCGGGATCATCTCGCCGTCGACCGGCGTGTAGGCGCCGGCGTTCAGCATCAGCCGATGGTCAAGGATATCGCCGGCGCCGCCGTCGTCGAGGTTGAAATAGGAGTGCTGCGCGAGATTGCACAGCGTCGGCTCCTCGGAGGTCGTGGCGGTCAGTTCGACGCTGAGCGTGCCGGGAATCTTGAGCCGGTAGGTGCAGGTCACGTCGAGCGCGCCGGGAAAGCCCATCGTGCCGTCCGGGTCATGCAAGGTCAGCGTCACGAAATCCCGGCCATGCAGCGAAACCGTCCACGGCCGGTGGAAATAGCCCTGCGAGCCGCCATGCAGCGTGTGTTTGTCGAGGAAGTTTCGTTCCGTCTGGTAGCGCTTGCCGGCGATGGTGAAACGGCCGTCGCCAATGCGGTTGGCAAAGCGGCCGACGACGGCGCCGAAGAAGGCGCGGTCCGTCTCATACGGCTCGAAACGGTCGTAGCCCAGCACCAGCGGCGCGTCGTGGCCGGCGAGCCGCAGGTCCTGGATGATCGCGCCAAGCCCGATGATGTTGGCGGAGAGGCCGCCGCCACGAATGGTGAAACGGCGCACGGGTTCGCCCGCCTGCGTCGTGCCGAAGACCTCGCCGTCCTTCATCGTCATGCCCGAAAGTCAGTTCGTTGATCTATTGACCCGGCCGGTCCCGACCGGGTTTGCAATACAAGAAAGGCAGGCTTTGCGCCTGTCCTTCCGCTTGGTTGTCAGAGGCCGAGGCCGCCGATGCAGACATATTTGGTGTCGAGATAGTCCTCGATCCCCTGATGTCCGCCTTCCTTGCCGAGGCCGGACTCCTTGACGCCGCCGAAGGGCGCTTCCGGCGTGGTGATCAGGCCTTCATTGACGCCGACCATGCCGTATTTCAGCCCTTCCATGACCCGGAAGGCGCGGCCGAGATCGCCAGTGTAGAAATAGCAGGCAAGGCCGAATTCGGTGTCGTTGGCGAGCGCGATCGCCTCTTCCTCGGTGTCGAACTTGAACACCGGAGCGACCGGGCCGAAGATCTCTTCCTTCATGAAGCGCATCTTCGGCGTCGCGTCGGCGATCACCGTCGGCTGGAAGAAAGAACCGCCAAGCGCGTGCCGCTTGCCGCCGGCCACAACCTTGCCGCCCTTCGACGTCGCGTCGGCGATCAGCTCCTCGACCTTCTCGACCGCCTTGTCGTCGATCAGCGGCCCCTGCTGCACGCCCTCTTCGAGACCGGACCCGACCTTCAGATTGTTGCTGGCGACGACCAGCTTGTCGACGAACTTGTCATAGACGCCGGCCTGCACCAGGAAGCGGTTGGTGCACACGCAGGTCTGGCCCGAATTGCGGTACTTGGCGGTGATGGCGCCGGCCACGGCGCGGTCGATGTCGGCGTCGTCGAAGACGATGAACGGCGCATTGCCGCCGAGCTCCATCGACACTTTCTTGACCGTCACCGACGACTTCTGGATGAGAAGTTTACCGATCTCGGTCGAGCCGGTGAAGGTGATCTTCTTGACCAGCGGATTGGCGCAGATCTCGTCGCCGATCTCGGCCGCCGAACCGGTCAGGATGTTGATGACGCCCTTGGGGAAGCCGACTTCCTCGGCGAGCGCGCCCCAGGCGAGGCCGGAATACGGCGTCTGCGAGGCTGGCTTGACCACGGCGGTGCAGCCGGCGGCCAGCGCCGGCCCGAGCTTGCGGGCGAGCATCGAGGACGGGAAATTCCAAGGAGTGATGGCGGCGATGACGCCGACGGGCTCCTTGGTCACCAGGATGCGGCGGTCGCCCCAGGGCGACGGCACGATGTCGCCATACGTGCGGCGGCCTTCCTCGGCGAACCAAAGAATATAGGCGGCGGCCGAGCCGATCTCGCCCTTCGATTCAAACAGCGACTTGCCCTGCTCGATGGTCAACAACTCGGCGAGCACGTCCTGATTGTCCATCATGGCGTCGTGCAGCTTGCGCAAGAGCTTCGAGCGCTCGAGCGCGGTGGTTTTACGCCAGGACTTGAAGGCTTCCTCGGCGGCCTCGATGGCGCGGCGCGTCTCGGCCTTGCCGGCCTTCGGCACGGTGCCGATCTTCAAGCCCGTGGCGGGGTTGTTGACGTCGACCGTCTGGCCGCTGTCGGCCTGCACCCATTCGCCATTGATGAGATTGGCCTGGCGCATGAAATGGCTGGTTTTCTGAAGCATGGTCTGGCCTCCGTTCGGCGCGCTGATCGGCCGTTTTTCTGGATATTCGTTGGGCGTGCTGTGGCCGCACGCTGGCGCATTGCTCTTACCTAGGGAAAGGCCGGCAAGCAATCGCAAGATGGCATATAGGGGTTAGACCAGCAAAGGCGAGAGTTGGCCGCGCGGCCGCTCCCCTATCCGAAGACGTGGAGAACCACCGTCAGCCAGAAGGACGTGGTCACCACCGCACTCGCCGTCGCGATGGTTATCTGGTTCGACGCCAGCGCCTGGCCGGTGTTGAACTGGACAGCGATCAGGTAGGAATTGATGCCCGAGGGCAGCGCCGCCGCCACCACCGCCACCTTGGCCGTCAGCGGCGGCAGGCCAAGCAGCCAGACCAGGCCAAGCACCAGCCCCGGCAACAGGAACAGTTTCAGCGCCGACAGCGCCAGCGCCGGCCGGATGTTGCCGGAAATGCCGAAGCGGCGCAGGCTGAGCCCCATGGCGAACAGCGCCACCGGCCCGGCGGTATCCGCCAGAGCATCGACCACACGCGAGACGAGCTCCGGCAGCGGCGCGCCGCTCAGGCGGAAGGCAAGTCCGGCGAGTATGCCGATGATCAGCGGATTGAGGAACAGTCGCCTGAGGAAGCTGGTGACGACGCGCAGCGGATGCGCGGGCTCGCCGGCGCCGCGGCCGAACATCTCGAACAGGACGATCGAGGCCATCATCGTGACCGGCAGGTGGACGGAGACCAGCAGCGACAGGACCTCGAAGCCGCTCGGTCCGAATATGCCGAGGATGAAGGGCGCGCCGAGCAGGACGATGTTGGAATAGCCAGACGACACGCCGCCGACGATGCCCGTGCGCGAATCCCTGCCGAAGACCCGAGTGGTGACGAGATGCCCCACCGCCCAGGTGATGGCCACTGCCGTAAAATAGGCGCCCCATAGCGACCACGGCGCCACGCCGTGGAAATCGGACTTCACCATCGTCTGGAACAGAAGCAGCGGCATCGCCACGTTGATGGCGAATTCCGAGATGCCCTCGCCGCTCGCCGGCCTCAGATAGCCGGTGAACCCGGCAAGGTAGCCGAGCGCGACGAGGCTGAAGACGAAAAGGACGGTTTCGGTGAGCGGGGACATTTTTCCCGTGATAGGCGAGCCCCGTTTGCAACGCAATCGCGCCGGCCGAGGAAGGCCTACCCCGCTTCCTGCCCCCGCCCGAATTGATCAAGGTCGGCTGGCAGCGTTATAGAGGCTTGGGATCGTCAGGGGGATACGCGGCGAATGGGTTTGCTCAAAACCCCGAACCATCACCTTTCGGCAAGGGCGTGGCTGACGGTTTTCGTCACCGGCTTGCTCTGTCTCGTCGCGACGCTGGCCAACGGCGCGGAGAACCTCAAGGGCGTCGCTCTCATCGTCGGCCAATCGGCCTACGAGCACATCGCCACCCTGCCAAACCCGGCCAACGACGCCCGCGACATGGCCAAGATGCTGACCGATCTCGGCTTCGATGCCCGCAGCGTCACCGATCGCGATGCCGCGAAACTGAAGCGCGACCTCGAGCGCTTCGTCGAGGACGCCGAGGGCGCCGATGTCGCCTTCATCTATTATTCCGGCCACGGCATCGAGGCCGGCGGCCAGAACTACCTGGTCCCGGTCGATGCCGATATGTCCTCGCTGAAGGATGCCGACAACGCCCTGGTGCCGATCTCCGCCGTCATGGAGGAGCTGAAGAAGACGGTGCCGGTGACGATCATGCTGCTCGATGCCTGCCGCACCAATCCGTTTCCG
Organism: Mesorhizobium abyssinicae; assembly: GCF_049887195.1. Lineage (NCBI taxonomy): Bacteria > Pseudomonadati > Pseudomonadota > Alphaproteobacteria > Hyphomicrobiales > Phyllobacteriaceae > Mesorhizobium > Mesorhizobium abyssinicae. The sequence continues at coordinate 109,833 of NZ_JARAKC010000004.1, read as the reverse complement.
CCTGACGCTGAGTTGCGCCGCGCGCCGTCCGCCTCGGCCTCGCCGATCGGCGCCGGCGGGCTGGAACCGGTGCGCGGCGCCAAGGCGCTCGGCAGCGCGCCGGCGACGGAAAACCTCGGAACCGTGGTCGGCTTCGCCGCCGAGCCCGGACGCCCGGCGCTCGATGGCGCCGCCGGCGAGAACAGCCCCTATGCGGCGGCGCTGCTGCGCCACCTCGCCGCGATGAAGGGCACCGAATTCGGCTCGGTCATGCGCATGGTGACCGAGGAGGTCTATCTCGACACCAAGGCCAGGCAACGGCCATGGGTCAACGAAAGCCTGCGCCGGCTGCTCTATTTCGGCGTCGCGCCGCCGGAGCCGGCCGGCGATGAGGGGCTGATCACCGGCGAGCGGCGGCAGCTGCTTTTGACCATCGCCGACCTGCCCGATCCGAAGCGCTCGCAAGTGGAACTGGCTTCGCAGCAGGACGGCGTGCCGCTCGACGCGCTCTATGGCGTGCTCAGGGCACTGGGCACGGAGAAGATACCCGAGGACCCAACGGACCTGGAAAAGCTCCTCGATGCCCAGGCCGAGCGGCTGAAGAAGATGCTGTCAGAGCGCGACGCGCTCAGCACCGACGACCCCGAGATCAAGCGCCTCGTAGCCTCGGCCGACAAGGCGATCGGCCAGGGCGCGATAGTCACCGCGCACAAGTTCCTCGACGAAGCGGTGCGCCGGGTCGAGCAGACCCGCGGCGCCGTCGACCAGGCGGAGGAACTGGTCCGGCAGAAGCGCCTCGCCGATGCCGCCATCTATGCCAGGCGAGCCGATGCCTCGGCGCTGGTCTTCGACTACAGCGCCGCCGCCAGTGACTACGGCAAGGCGTTCTCGCTGGTCGAGAAGTGGGACGACAAGCTGCGCTGGAACTACAAGAACCAGGAGGCCGAGGCGCTGAACGCGCATGGCGATGCCACCGGCGACAGGAAGGCGCTCGAGCAGGCGACCGATGCCTATCAGGTCATCCTCGGCTTTATCCCCAATGGCCAACAGAACCGCGACTGGGCGATCACCCGCAACAACATGGCGGTGGTGCTGCAGACCATTGGCGAGCGCGAAACCGACACGGCCAGGCTCGATGAAGCGGCACGGATCTTCCGGGACTCGCTGGTCGTCTTCGAGCGCGAGAAGGACGACCTCAACTGGGCCGCAGCCCAGAACAATCTCGCCAATGTCCTGTTGAAGATCGGCGAACGGGAGAGCGACCCCAAGCGCTTGAACGAAGCGGTTGCCGCCATGCGCGCGACGCTGGAAAAGCGGCCGCGCGACAAGGTTCCGCGCGACTGGGCCGCCTCCCAGAACAATCTCGGCCTGGCGCTTTACGCGCTCTCGGAACGCGAACCCGGCGGCGAGCGCCTCGTTGACGCCGAGGCCGCCTATCGGCTGGCGCTGCAGGAGTACACGCGCGAGAAGGCGCCGGTGCAGTGGGCAATGGTTGAGAACAATCTCGGCAACACGCTGGTGTCGCTGGGCACGCAGCGCAACGATCAGGCGAAGATCACCGAGGCGGCCGCGGCCTTCCGCGCCGCGCTCGAGATCCGCACGCGCGAGACCTTCCCGGTTTCCTGGGCGACCAGCCGGCTCAATCTCGGCAACGCGCTGAGCAGCGCCGCCCGCTTCGATCTCGGCACCGGCGAGCTCGAAGAAGCGGCGACGGCCTATGGCGATGCGCTGACCGTCTTCACCCGCAAGCGTTTCCCGATGGACTGGGCTTCCACCCAGAACAATCTCGGCTCGGTCTACCAGACGCTCGGCCAGCGAGCCCGCGATCCGGCGAGACTGGAGCAGTCGGTTGCCGCCTTCCGGGCGGCGCGGCGCATCTACACCAGGCGCGCCTTTCCGCTCGACTGGGCGATGACCGCCTACAATCTCGGCAACACGCTGCAATTGCTCGGCGGCCTGTCCGACAAGCCGGAACACTACAAGGATGCGGTGACGGCCTATCGGGACGCGTTGCGAGAATACAAGCGCGAGACGACGCCGCGGCAATGGGCGCTGGCCCAGGCCGGCCTCGGCTCGGCGCTGCATTGGCTGAGCATGGCCGAAGGCGATACCACGTCCCTGGCCGAGTCGGTCGCCGCGCGCCGGGCCGCGCTCGAGGTGCTGACCTTGGAAGCGGCACCCCTCGATTGGGCGAACGCGCAGAACGGCATCGGCATGAGCCTGCTTAATCTCGGCACGCTCGAACGCAGCGGCAAATATCTGGACGAGGCCGAAGCGGCCTTCCAGGCGACGCTCAAAGTGTTCACCCGCGACAGCCAACCCCTGCAGTGGGCCTTCGCGCAAAACAACCTCGGCGATGTCCATTGGAACCGCGCCAGCCAGGGCGGAGGCGACGCCGATTATTTGAAAGCGATCGAGTTCTTCGAAAATGCCAAGGAGGGTTTTGTCGAAGCCGGCTACACCATCCCGATCCCGCTCACCGACAAGAAGATCGAGCTGGTGAAGCAGCAACTGGCGAAGAAATAGCCCGAGCTTGTCTTTCAGCCGGCTTTGCGGTCCCTATATGGCGCTCACCGCCGTCGCTGCCGGTGGATGCAAGAAGGATGGCTGATGGTTCGATTTCTCCTGGCGCTGATGCTGCTCCTCGCTTCTGCCACGGCGCATGCGACGGATGCCGGCTGGGCGCTGCTGCGCGACGGCGGCCATATCGTGCTTTTGCGCCATGCCATGGTCACCGGCGCTGCCGATCCAGCCAATTTCGACATCGCCAAATGCCCGACGCAGCTCAATTTGTCGGCGCGCGGCCAACAGCAAGCTAGCCGGATCGGCGCCCTGTTCGCCGCCCGCGCAGCACCCATCGAGCGCGTGCTCTCCAGCCGCTACTGCCGCTGCCTCGACACCGCCCGCATCGCCTTCGAGGCCGAGCCCGAGCCTTTCGCCCCACTCGACCTCCTGAAGACCGATCCCGCCGAGAAGGCCGCACAGCTTGAGGCGACGCTCAAGGAGATTCGCGGCTATTCCGGTTCCGACAATCTCGTGCTGGTCACCCATCTGGAGAACATCATGGCGCTGACCGGCGTCGCGCCGCGCGAAGGCGAAGCGGTGGTGGTCGAGCCACAGGGCGACGGCCTAAGGGTGCTTGGTCGCGTCACTTTCTGACGGACGCGAGCCTGATACAGGCGACGGTTGCAAATGTTGCCGAAATGCCACTACTGAAAGAAGCCGCAAATCCGCCGCGACAATGCCGCTTGCGACAACCCGTCGCAGGGTCTATAGGCGCGCTCCCGGTCACGAAAACCGAAGCGAGCACAACGGTTGGAGCTTTCGTCTCCGCCCGCGCAGGTGGCACTGCCGCCCTGTGTACGGCGCCGTTTCGGAGGTTGGGATCGCGGATGTAGCTCAGGGGGAGAGCGCCGGATTTGGATCCGGAGGTCGCAGGTTCGAATCCTGCTGTCTGCACCACGGATAGCTCAGTTGGGTAGAGCATCAGATCACGAATCTGACGGTCGAAGGTTCGAATCCTTCTCCATTGGCCTTCCAAGCCAAGCCACCCTGTCACGGTGTTATTCGGAAAATCGGTCCGGGGACTGGAATGCGAAAGAGCTGACGGACGGCCGAAGCCTTCGGGCCAAGACCGTATCGGCAGATCCGACGCCATCGGCTCGCGGCCAGGCCCGCGGTGACGATCAAGGCGCAGTGTCGCCGGCTAGGAGGCCAAGGCCTCCGGCGCCCGCTTCGCTGCCTCGCGATCCGCTCCCGACAGCCCGCTGCTTGGCGATGCCACCGGTCTCCGGATCATTCGTGCCGGGAAAAGGAAACGAGAAACGAAAAGGATGATCGACGCATGAGTTGACGCCTCGCATGGGGCCATGCCCGACAGGAGTGAAGCCAATGACCATTCTCGATAAGGTTCTCGGGCGCGAGCGCGTCCTTGTTAAGGAAAACGAACGGGCCGTCACCCTCTATAAGGGGGAGATCAAGGCTGTCCTGATGCCGGGTGAGCATTGGCTTGCCAACCGGCGCGGACGCCTTGAAGTGTCCCGGCACGACCTGAAGAACCCGGAATTCGTTTCGGCCTACGAGAAGGCGCTGTTCGACAAGCTGCCGGATGTGGCGGCGCGTCATTTCACCGTCGTTCGCACCGGGCGCACGGATGTCGCCGTCATCGAGCGTGACGGCAACCTCCATGCCGTCCTGGCGCCGGACCGCAAGCTCGTGCTGTGGACCGATGCCGGCCCGTGGAAGGTAACGCTGGTCGACACCTCGGCCGATCTTGCGATCGATCCGGCGCTGATGCGCCGGCTCGGCCAGGCCCGCAAGACGGAACTGATGTCCGTTCACCCGGTGGTCGACGGTCAGGCCGGACTGCTGTTCGTCGACGGGGCGCTGGCGCGGACGCTTGCCGCGGGCGTGCACGCCTTCTGGAACGTCGGGCGCATGGTGCAGATGAAGGTCGTCGACCTCAAGCGCCAGTCGCTCGACGTCGCCGGGCAGGAAGTGCTGACCAAGGATCGCGTGACGATCCGCGTCAACATCGCCGCCGAATACCGGGTCGTCGATCCGGTCAAGGCGGTGAGCGCGGTGAAGGACTTCTCTGAAGCCCTCTACCGCGCCCTGCAGTACGCGTTCCGCAAGACGCTTGGCGCGCTCACGCTCGACCAGATCCTTGAAAAGAAGGTGACGGTCGACGAGGAGGCGGCGGCCAAGGTCCGCGCCGACATGGCCGAGATCGGGGTCGAGGTCAGCGACATCGCGCTCAAGGATGTGATCCTGCCGGGCGAGATGCGCGAGATCCTCAACCAGGTGGTTTCGGCCGAGAAGCAGGCCGAGGCCAACGTCATCCGCCGGCGCGAGGAAACGAACGCGACGCGTTCGCTCCTCAACACGGCCAAGGTGATGGCCGAGAACCCGGTGATGCTGCGGCTGAAGGAGCTCGAGGCTCTGGAAGCCATCGCCGGCAAGGTCGAGCGGCTGACCGTCCACAACGGGACGGGCGGACTGCTGAACGACCTGGTCAAGCTCCGTGAAAACTGAGCTGACGTGACGTCAAATGGGAAGGGCCGCCGGTAGTCCGGCGGCCCTTCTTGCGTTTCGAAAGCCAGCATCCCATCTGGAGCGGGCTTATCAGCCCTTTTCCTGCCCGGAAAAACCGATTAGACAGCGCCCAAACAAGATGCGGACAGATTCCGCCCGCAACCGAAGGAAGAGCCCTTGTCCACCACGTTCGACAAAGTCGCCAAGATCATTGCCGACACCAGCGAGATCGATATCGAAACGATCACGCCCGAAAGCCACACCATCGACGATCTCGGCATCGACAGCCTCGATTTCCTCGACATCGTCTTTGCCATCGACAAGGAATTCGGCATCAAGGTGCCGCTGGAGAAGTGGACGCAGGAGGTCAACGACGGCAAGGCCTCGACCGACGACTATTTCGTCATGAAGAACCTGTGCGCCAAGATCGACGCGCTGGTCGCGGCCAAGAACGCCTGAGGCGGTTCGGGCGTGAACTTGACGCGCCCGGCCACGTGACCCACAAAGCCGCCCATGAGCAGCCCCCACGACGTCGTCATCACCGGTATCGGCCTTGTCTCCTCGCTGGGAGAGGGTCCGGATGCGCACTGGCAGAAGCTCGCCCAGCCCGGCCTTGAGCCGGTGCTCGATGCCGCGCGCTTTGCGCCCTATACCATCCACCCGCTGCCGGAGATCGACTGGAACCTGCAGATCGCCAAGCGCGGCGACCAGCGGCAGATGGAGACCTGGCAGCGGCTCGGCACCTATGCGGCGGGTCTGGCGCTGGACGATGCCGGCATCAAGGGCAATGACGAGCTCTGCGCGACGATGGACATGGTGGTGGCGGCCGGCGGCGGCGAGCGCGACGAGGCGGTCGATGCCGCCATCCTCGCCGCATCCGAAAGCCGCAACGACCGCGACGTGCTGCTCAACGAGAAGCTGACCACTGAACTGCGCCCGACGCTGTTCCTCGCCCAGCTCTCCAATCTGCTCGCTGGCAACATTTCGATCGTCCACAAGGTCACCGGGTCGTCCCGCACCTTCATGGGTGAGGAAGGCGCTGGCGTCGCCGCCGTCGAGACGGCTGCCGCGCGCATCCGCTCGGGACAGTCGACGCATGTGCTGGTCGGCGGCGCCTTCCAGACCGAGCATTCCGACATGCTGCTTGGCTACGAGTTGGCCGGCTACCTGCATCGTGGCGCCTGGAAGCCTGTCTGGCAAAGGCAGGGCGGCGAAGGCGGCGGCGTGGTGACCGGATCCGGCGGCGCCTTCCTGGTGCTGGAGCAGCGCGAGCACGCGACGAGCCGCGGGCGCAAGATCTACGCCGAGCTCGGCCCCATCGTGTCCGGCCGCGCCAAGCGGCGGAACGGCGGGCTCGATGCCGAGATCGCGACCTTGCTCGATCAGACGGCGCTGCCGAATGGCGAATTGCTGGCGATCTCCGGCGCCTCCGGCGCCCACACCGCCACAGCGGCCGAAAGAGCCGCGTTCGCCGCCCACCCGGCGATCGCGGCGCGTGCCTTTTCGACGCTGACCGGCCATATGAAGGAGGCGCAGTTCCCCTTCGCCGTGGCGCTCGCGGCGCTCGCCGTCGAGCGCAAGGCCGCCTATCCCGCTTTCGATGCCACGACCGAGAAGCCGTTCGCCGGCATTCCCACGACCGTGCTTGCAACGGCGATCGGCTATCACCAATTCGAGGGCATGGGGCTGATCAAGGCGGCCTGAGTGACCACCAGGGACAAAACATGGCCAATCTGAACGACCACATGGGCAGGCCGATCGTCGCCGTCACCGGCATCGGCGTGGTGACGTCGCTGGGCGTCGGCAAGGCCGACAATTGGGCGGCGCTCACCTCCGGCAAGTCCGGCATCCACCCGATCACCCGCTTTCCGGTCGATCATCTGAACACCCGCATCTCCGGCATGGTCGACTTCCTGCCGTCGAGTTCCAAGGGCGCCAGCCCCCTCACCTACGAGCTGGCCGAGACCGCGGCGCAGGAGGCGGTGGCGGAAGCCGGCCTCGACAGCGGCGATTTCGCCGGACCGCTTTTCCTTGCCTCGCCGCCGGTCGAACTCGACTGGGCCGACCGTTTCTCGCTCTACAATTCCGATAAGCAGGATGCCGGCGCCGAGAGGCTGCTGCGCGTGGCGCGCGCGCTGAAGGAACTCGACATCTTCGAGACCACCCAGTTCGGTTCGATCGCCGACCGGCTGGCCGACCGTTTCGGAACGCGCGGCCTGCCGATCACGCTGTCGACCGCCTGCGCTTCCGGCGCCACCGCCATCCAGCTCGGCGTCGAGGCGATCCGCCGCGGCGAATGCGACAAGGCGCTGTCGATCGGCGCCGACGGCTCGGCAACCGCCGAGGCGCTGATCCGCTTCTCGCTGCTTTCGGCGCTCTCCACTCACAACGACATCCCGGAAAAGGCGTCGAAGCCTTTTTCCAAGGATCGCGACGGCTTTGTGCTCGCCGAGGGATCCGGCGCGCTGGTGCTGGAATCGCTGGAGGCGGCCCTTGCCCGTGGCGCCCCTATCCTCGGCATCATGCGCGGCTGCGGCGAAAAGGCCGACGATTTCCACCGCACCCGCTCCAAGCCCGATGGTTCGCCGGCGATCGCTGCGGTGCGCGCCGCCCTTGCCGATGCCGGCCTGAGTGAGGACGAGATCGACTACGTCAACGCGCATGGCACCTCGACGCCTGAAAACGACAAGATGGAGCATCTGTCGTTGTCGACCGTATTCGGCGAGCGGATCGGCTCGATGCCGATCTCGTCCAACAAGTCGATGATCGGCCACACGCTGTCGGCAGCCGGCGCGGTCGAGGCCGCTTTCTCGCTGATGACCATGCGCGAAAGCGTCATTCCGCCGACCATCAACTACGACAATCCCGACCCGGCGATCGTGCTCGACGTGGTGCCCAACAAGAAGCGCAACGCCGAGGTCGGCACTGTACTGTCGAACTCCTTCGGCTTCGGAGGCCAGAACACCTGCCTTGTCATGGCGAGGGAACCGGTCTAAGCGGACGTTTTCCCCCCTTTTGACGAACTGACAGGCCCAATGCGCGCATTGCAACTTATCGAGGACCGCCGTCTTGAAACGGTGGACCTGCCGCCTCCCCCGCCGCCTTCGCTCGGCGAAGTGACGCTTCGCATCAAGGCGGTGGCGCTGAACCATATCGACGTCTGGGGCTGGCGCGGCATGGCCTTCGCCAAGCGCAAGCTGCCGCTTGTCGTCGGCGCGGAGGCCTCGGGCGAGGTCGACGCCGTCGGACCTGGCGTCTCCAGCCTTCTGCCGGGGCAGTTGGTCTCGATCTATGGCGCGCGCACCTGTGGCCTTTGCCGGGCCTGCCGCGAAGGCCGCGACAATCTCTGCGAGCACGTCTCCGGCGTTCATGGCTTCCACCTCGACGGCTTCGCGCAAGAGAAGATCAACCTGCCGGCCCGCCTGCTGGTCCCCGCCCCGCCCGGCGTCAGCGAGATCGGCGCGGCGGTCGCGCCCGTTACCTTCGGCACGGTCGAACACATGCTGTTCGACAATGCAAAGCTCGAGCCCGGCGAGACCATCCTCGTCCATGCCGGCGGTTCCGGCATCGGCACCGCCGCGATCCAGCTGGCGAAGAAGATGGGCTGCACCGTCATCACCACCGTCGGCTCCAACGACAAGATCGACAAGGCCAAGGCGCTCGGCGCCGATCATGTCATCAACTACCGCGAGGACCGTTTCGAAGGCGTCGTGCGCAAGCTGACGAAGAAGAAGGGCGTCGACGTCGTGTTCGAGCATGTCGGCGCCGACACCTTCGCCGGCTCGATGCTGTGCCTCAAGCGCGGTGGCCGCCTTGTCACCTGCGGCTCGACCTCCGGCGTGTCGACGCAGGTCAATCTTATGCAGCTCTTCCAGCAGCAGCTGAAGCTGCTCGGCTCCTTCGGCTGCCGCATGGAGAACATGGCCGATGCCATGCAGAAGATGGCGGCCGGCCTCGTCGCTCCCGTCATCGACACCGAAGTCGGCTTCGACGACATCGACGCGGCGCTGAAGCGCATGGAAGGCCGCGACGTGTTCGGCAAGATCATCCTGCGCGTCTAGGGCAATGGTCGGCAAGGTGCTCAAGAAAGCCCGCCGGGACTTCATGTTCCGCTACGGCCGACGGTTGCGCCAGATGGAGCACTGGCTGGTGGCGCGCCTGGCCATGGCGATGATCTCGCTGCTGCGGCTCCTGCCGCCGGACAAGGCGCTCAACTTCGCCGACCGCGTCGCCCGTCGCATTGGCCCGCTGGTCGGACGTCACCGCGTTGCGGTCAACAATCTGCGCCTTGCCTATCCCGAAAAGAGCGACGCCGACATCGAGGCCATCGCGCTCGACATGTGGGGCAACATGGCCCGGCTGGCGGCCGAGTACATCTTCCTCGACGCCCTCTTCGACTATGATCCGAAAGCGACAAAGCCCGGCCGGGTCGACGTCCGTGGCGTCGAGCATTTCGTCGAGATCGCCGGCGAGAAGAAGCCGCATATCCTGTTCACCGGCCATCTCGGCAATTTCGAATTGCTGCCGGTGGCCGCCGCCACCTTCGGCATGAACATCACCGCGCTGTTTCGCCCGCCCAACAATCCCTATCTCGCCGACTACATCCACTCGACGCGCCTCTCGACCATGGGGGACTTGCTGCCCTCCTCGACCGGCGCGTCCTTCGCGCTTGCCGCCATCCTGGAGAACGGCGGCAATATCGGCGTGCTCGTTGACCAGAAATTCTCCAGCGGACTGGAGACGACCTTTTTCGGCCGTCCGTGCCAGAGCAATCCGGTGCTGGGCATGCTCGCCCGCCACTACGACTGCGACGTCTATCCCGCCCGCTGCGTCCGGCTGCCGGGCAACCGGTTCCGCCTGGACATCGAGGACAAGCTGACCTTGCCGCGCACCGAAAGCGGTAGCGTCGACGTCCACGCCACCACCCAGCTTCTCGCCGACGTCGTCGAGCGCTGGGTGCGCGAGGATCCCGGCCAGTGGATGTGGTTCCACAAGCGTTGGGAGATGAGCGGCCGCCGGCGCAAGCGGCGTGGGCAGGCCGAGGAGCGGCCGGCTGACCCGGTGCCCGGCCCGAATTGACCATTGACGCCGCACCAAGCAAAAGCCGCGAAGAGACCCTTCGCGGCTTCGTTGTTTGTTCATCGGTTGCGCTTGTGGGAAATTCTGACTGAAGGACCGGGCGCCGAAGCCTTTTCCATTCCGCTCGGTGCATCTGCCATCGCGTGCGCAGATTGGACGCGGCAAAGAAAAACCGCGAAGATTGCTCTTCGCGGTCTTCGCCATAAATCTCTTGTTTCCCGCCGATACTACAGTAACGAAGGCAGGATGAGGTTCGGCCGGCCGGTATCCATCGTAGCGCCGTTGCGATCCTCATCAAGCAATGTGTCCGAACCGAAGCTCGCCCGCACGCCAATCACATATTTGTGGATGTTCTCGGTTACGTCGAACGCAGATATGGACGCGCGTTCGAACTGATAGCGGCCGAACACCGAAAACGCCGTTCCGGAAAACCGGTACGTAGCCTGCAGCGCGCCGGTGAAGGTGTTGGTGTCGAAGGGGCCCACAGATGTCGTCGAATAGCCCAGTTCACCATCGAAGCGGAGATTGTCCTGGGCGAAATAGCGCACCACCCCGCGACCGCCCCAGGTGTCGATATGCTCGGACGAGCCACTGGCCCGCAACTGGCCATAGTAAACCTGGCCGTACACGGTCACATTACCCATGTAGACTTGGCCTTCCGGTCCAACCGAGAAACTGTAGAGATCGTCGTCGAACCCGTCGCCGCCATAGCCGGTGACGGAGGCGAACGCGCCAAGCGCAAAGGCGCTGGGATCGCGCCAGTAGCCGTGAACCGCGCCGCCATAGCCGTAAATGTTGGTGCCCTCGGCCCACAGCGAATCGACGAACGCGTCTGTCTGGACGTTCCAGCGGGAATCGATCGGGAAATTGACCCGGCCCGTGCCGCCTGCGGTCGTGCCATCCGCGTGCTCGCCAGCGGCCGTCACATACAGCCCGCCGAGATAGGCCTCGACGTAGCCCGAAACATGCGGCTGGGCGAGTTCCTGATCCATAACGATCGGAGCGACGGCATCGGCGGCAAAAGCCGACGTGGCCGTTGCGGCAAGTGCCGCACCAAGGAGAAGTCGATACATCGTGAAGCCCCTCAAATGTCTGACTTATCCGGCATTTACCATCGCTGCCCGTTCACGCAAGCGTGAACAGGCTCAAACCCGGGCGTACAAGCCGGGTTCTGAAGCCCTGCGACATTACTGCAACGCTTTGGCCTTAAGCTGCCCAAATACTGTGCAGTGTCCATGAGCACTTGCAGTATTCATAAGCACTGGCAGGAGCCGGATTGTCTTTTCTCCAACACTCCATCTGATCCGTGACGGCGACGCGCGTATTGCCTTACCGGCTTGCGCGAATACCGCATCAGCGCCGCCCATTGCGGACGGTAACTTCCGCGCGGCGTGCAGCAGCTTTGCGGGCGTTGGACACGCGCCAGCGATTTGGTTCGACAGGCGTTGGCAGATGAGCGGCCGTCGGCGCAAGCGGCGGCTCCGATTGCCCTGCTTCGATGCGCAACAAAAAAGCCGCGAGGAGTACTCCTCGCGGCTCTGGATTAAGGTCCCTCAGAGCGGAGCAGGGACAGTGAAGTTCGGCCGGAATGTATCCATGGTGGCGCCGTTGCGATCTTCGGAGAGCAACGTGTCCGAACCGAAGCTTGCCCGCAGGCCGATCAGATATTTGTGGATGTTCACGCTGCCCGAAGCTTCCGAGAAGCTCAGGTGATCCAGCTGATAGCGGCCAAACACTGACCAAGGGGTCCCCGAGAACCGATAGTTCGCCTGCAATGCCGCCGAGACGGTATCGAAATGGCCGCCAAAACCGGACAGCCGCGAGAAGCCGAGTTCGCCGTCGAAGCGCAGATCGTCCTGCGCGAAATACCGCACGACGCCGCGGCCGCCCCAATTGTCGAAGTGTTCGGATTCGCCGCTGGCCCGCAGCTGTCCGTAATAGACCTGCCCGTAGACCGTCACGTTGCCGAAATAAGCCTGTGCCTCGGGACCGACGGTGAAAGTGTAGATGCCTGCGTCACCGAGGCCCTCGTCGCCGCCATATCCGTTGATCGTGGCAAAGGCGCCCAGGGCATACGAGCTCGGATCGCGCCAGTAACCATGGATGGCGCCGCCGTAGCTGTAGATGTTCGTACCTTCAACCCACAGCGAATCGATCACCGCGTCGGTCTGGATGTTCCAGCGGGCGTCGATCGGAAAATTGACCCGGGCGGCGCCGCCGGCGGTCGTGCCGTCTGCATCGTCCCCTGGGGTCGCGAAGTAGAGACCGCCGAGATATACCTCGCCGTAGCCTGAAACATGCGGCTGGGCGAGTTCCTGGTCCAGGACGACGGGCGCGTCGGCAGCGAAGGCGGAAGTAGCGGTTACGGCAATCGCCGCGCTCAAAACAAGTCGATACATTGTAGTCCCCAAGCATCAAAAAGTAACGTTGCGATACCTACCACCGCCGAAGATTCACGCAATCGACGTCGGCACCGGAAACCATGCGTCGACGCGAGTTCCGGTTGCAGTGCGGCATTGCTGCAACGCTTTTGGCGCCGAAAGCCAATCGCGCGAGGTCAGTCGGTGACGACGATGCGCGTGTTGCCGTAGCCCGCTTCGCGCACCATCGAATAGAAGGTCGCGGCGTTGGCGGTGTGCAGGCGCACGCAGCCATGCGAGGCCGGACGCCCGAGATACTTCACCGCGCCAGTGCCGTGGATGGCGTAGCCGCCACGGAAGAACACTGAGTATGGCATCGGCGACATCTCGTATTTGCGCGAATACCACATCCGGGCCGTCCACTGCGGGCGGTAGCTGCCGCGCGGCGTGAAGTAACCTTTGCGGGCGGTGGACACGCTCCAGCGGTACAGCACCTGGCCGTATTTGCTGACGGTCATCGTTTGTGAGGATACGTCGATATTGGCCACCAGTGCGGCAGCCTTGCCTGCGACCGAGGTGCCGAACAGCGCGGTCGCCAGTATCGTTGCCATGAGAACAGTCTTTTTCATGCGATCAAACCCCTTTGATTGCCCCTTGCATGCCTGCCATCACGCGATTTTTCAGCATTTTAACGGCAGGTGAATGAAGTAACACACACTCGTTGATGAATTCGCCAATCCAAAGCAGCGAATTTGAACGATTTTCCCGCCATAGTTGCCGCCGCGACACGTAGTTTCAAAGACTTCGCCGTCGCGCTTGCCAGTCGCCCGCTTCACTGCTCAACTTCAGGAATGACCGAACGACTCCTTAAGGCCGTCGACGCGCGGATCGACGACCTCGTTGCGCTGACCGCGGACCTGATCCGCTTCCCGACCGTCAATCCGCCAGGCGAGGCCTATCGCCCCTGCGCCGAATATGTCGGCGAGCGCCTGAGGAAGCGCGGCTTCGAAACCGAGTTCATCCGCGCCGAAGGCACCCCCGGCGACACCGACCGCTACCCGCGCGTCAACGTCGTTGCCCGCTTCGACGGCAGATCGGCCGGCGCCTGCGTGCATTTCAACTCGCATATCGACGTCGTCGAGGCCGGCGAAGGCTGGACCGTCGATCCGTTCGCCGGGCTGGTGAAGGACGGCAGGGTCTACGGCCGTGGCGCCTGCGACATGAAGGGCGGGCTGGCGGCCTCGATCATCGCCGCCGAGGCATTCATGGAGGTGTTCCCGGACTTCCCGGGCGCCATCGAGATCTCGGGTACGGTCGACGAGGAGTCCGGCGGCTTCGGCGGGGTCGCCCATCTTGCCAGGCTCGGCTATTTCTCGAAGCCGAAAGTCGACCACGTCATCATTCCGGAACCGCTGAACAAGGATCGCATCTGCCTTGGCCATCGCGGCGTCTGGTGGGCGGAGATCGAGACCAAGGGCGAGATCGCGCATGGCTCGATGCCGTTCCTCGGCGACAATGCGGTGCGCCACATGGGCGCCGTGCTGCAGGCCTTCGAGGATGAATTGTTCCCGGCGCTTGACCGCAAGGTGACGCGCATGCCGGTGGTGCCTGAAGGCGCCAAGCGCTCGACCATGAACATCAATTCCATCCATGGCGGCCAGACCGAGGATTTTCGTCCCGGCCTGCCCTCCCCCAACGTGCCCGATTCCTGCCGGCTGACCATCGACCGGCGCTTCCTGCTCGAGGAGGACCTCGCCACGGTGAAGAGCGAGGTGACAGATATCCTGGAGCGGCTGAAGCGCGAGCGGAAGAAGTTCGACTACGAGATCCGCGATCTGATGGAAGTGCTGCCGCTGATGACCGAGCGCGACGCTCCGGTGGTGAAAGCTGTGGCGCAAGGCATCATGGCGATATTCGACCGCGAGCCCGACTATGTGATTTCGCCCGGTACCTACGACCAGAAGCACGTCGCCCGTATCGGCCACATCTATGACTGCATCGCCTATGGGCCGGGCATTCTCGACCTCGCCCACCGGCCCGACGAATGGGTCGGTATCGCCGACATGGTGGAATCGGCCAAGGTGATGGCGATCGGCCTCAACGTGCTGTTGCGGGGCACCATCGCCGACTGATCCCTACGAAAACAGGCAAGTGGAGGTCGGCCAGTCCGCCTGTTTCGGGAAAAACATTCCGCCTGGCGCTGTCCGACAGCACGAAACGCAATTTACTCGACCTCGAAATCACGCTTCTATCCACCCGGTTTGAGAAGATGGGAGTTGCCCGATGAAATTGTGGAAGACCGTTCTCGCCGCCGCCGCCGCTCTGGCGCTCGCCACCGCCACCTCGGCTTTTGCCGCGCGTACCGATCTCGTCATCGGCATTCCGCTCGAACCCCCGCATCTCGACCCGACCGCGGGTGCTGCCGCGGCGATCGACGAAGTGCTCTACGCCAACGTGTTCGAAGGCCTGACCCGCATCGGCCCGAACGGCGAGGTGCTGCCCGACCTCGCCGAAAGCTGGAGCATTTCCGACGACGGCAAGGTCTATACGTTCAAGCTTCATACCGGCGTAAAATTCCATGACGGCGCCGACTTCAGCGCCGACGACGTCAAGTTCTCGCTTGACCGCGCCCGCGCCGACAATTCGGTCAACGCGCAGAAGGGCCTGTTCGCGGCGATCGACAAGGTCGATGTCGTCGATCCGGCCACCGTCAAGGTGACGCTGAAGAACCCGCAGGGCTCCTTCCTCTACAATATGGGCTGGGGCGACGCGGTGATCGTGTCGCCGAAATCGGCCGACACCAACAAGGAGAAGCCGATCGGCACCGGCCCGTTCAAATTCCAGGACTGGGTCAAGGGCTCGTCGATCACGCTGGTGAAATCTGACGCATACTGGGGCGCGCCGGTCTCTCTCGACAAGGCCGAGTTCCGCATCGTCCCCGATGCCGCCGCCGCCGTTCCGGCCCTGCTTTCCGGCGACATCCAGGCCTTCCCTTTCTTCGATCCCGACAGCGTCGCCCAGGTCAAGGACGATCCGCGCTTCCATGTCGTGATCGGCTCGACCGAGGGCGAGACCATCCTGTCGATCAACAACAAGAAGCCGCCCTTCGACAAGGTCGAGGTCAGGCAGGCGATCTCCTACGCGCTCGATCGCAAGGCGATCATCGATGGCGCCTCGGCGGGGCTCGGCCAGCCGATCGGCTCGCACATGTCGCCCGCCAACAAGGACTATGTCGACCTCACCGGCCGTTATCCGCATGATGTCGCCAAGGCCAAGGAACTGCTCAAGCAAGCCGGGCTCGAGAACGGCTTCAAGGCGACGCTGAAGCTGCCGCCGCCTTCCTATGCGCGGCTCGGCGGCGAGATCATCGCCTCGGAGTTGCGCGACGTCGGCATCGATCTCGAGATCGTGCCGGTGGAATGGGCGCAGTGGCTGGACCAGGTGTTCACCAAGAAGGACTACGACCTCACCATCGTCTCCCACACCGAGCCCAACGACATCGATATCTATTCGCGCAAGGACTATTACTTCAACTACGACAACCCGGCCTTCGACAAGGTCATCGCCGATCTGAACCTCACCTCCGACGAGGCCAAGCGCAAGGAGTTGCTCGGTGAGGCGCAGAAGATCCTCGCCGACGACGCCGTGGTCGGCTTCCTCTACGAACTGCCGAAGGTCGGCGTTTGGGACGCCAAGCTGCAAGGCCTGTGGGAGAACGCGCCGATTCAGGCCAATGATCTGACCAAGGTGAAGTGGTCGGATTGACCTCGAGAGAAATGCAGAGCCCCGGTGGCGAAAGCCGCTTCCGGGGCCTTTGCTTTTCCGGCAGGTTGTGCCGATGAGTGCCTACCTCCTGAAGCGTCTGATCATCGCCGCCGCCACGCTTGTGCTGGCCTCCATGGTGGTGTTCGCGGTGCTCGAGGTCATCCCCGGCGACCCCGCGCGGCTGATGCTGGGCATGAACGCGAGCGCCGAGCAGGTCGAGGTGCTGCGCAATCAGATGGGGCTCAACGCGCCGCTGGCCTTGCGTTACCTGCATTGGGCGGGCGGGCTGCTGAGCCTCGATTTCGGCCGCTCCTACACCTATTCGGTGCCGGTCATCGATCTCGTGCGCGAACGCGTCGTCGTCTCGCTGCCGCTGGCGCTGATCGCGCTGGCGCTGTCCACGGCCATCGCCATTCCGGTCGGCCTGTTTTCCGCCAGCCGGCGCGGTCACGCCGGCGATGCGATCGCCATGGGCGCCGCCCAGCTCGGCGTCGCCGTGCCGAACTTCTGGTTCGCGCTGATGCTGATCTATCTTTTTGCCGTCTGGCTGCGTCTCGTGCCGGCCGGCGGCTTCCCCGGCTGGGGCGCCGGCGCCTGGCCGGCGCTGAAATCGCTGCTTTTGCCGGCGGTCGCCCTTGCCTTGCCGCAAGCCGCGATCCTGGCACGCGTCGCCCGCTCGGCGCTGATCGAGGTTCTGAACGAGGACTATATCCGCACCGCCCGCGCCAAGGGCATGCCCTACCGCGCCGTGCTTTGGCGGCACGCGCTGCGCAACGCCATGATCCCGGTGCTCACCATCCTCGGGCTGCAATTCGCTTTCCTGCTCGCCGGCACCATCATCATCGAGAACGTCTTCTACCTGCCCGGCCTCGGAAGGCTGGTGTTCCAGGCGATCACCCAACGCGACCTCATCGTCGTCGAAAGCGTCGTCATGTTGCTGGTCGCCGCCGTCATCGCCGTCAACCTCCTCGTCGACATCTCCTACGCGGTCGTCGATCCGCGCCTGAGAAGCCGGCAATGACGCTGCATGTCGACATCCCCGAGGAGACCCTGGCCGGCATTCTGGCCAAGGCATTCCGCAACCGATCCTTCCTTGTCGGTTTCGTCATCACCGCGCTGGTGGCGGCGGTGGCGGTCCTCTCCTACGCCTGGACGCCATACGACGTCACCCGGCTGGTGATCTCGGACAAGACGCTGGCGCCTTCATGGGCGCACTGGTTCGGCACCGACCATTTCGGCCGCGACATCCTGTCGATGATCATGGTCGGCGCCCGCAACTCGATCGCCGTGGCGCTGGTCGCGGTCGGCATCGGCATGGGCGTCGGCGTTCCGCTCGGCGCCTTCGCGGCAGCGCGCGGCGGCCTCGCCGACGAAGCGCTGATGCGACTGAACGACCTCGTCTTCGCCTTCCCCGCCCTGCTTTCGGCGATCATGATCACCGCCATCTTCGGGCCGGGCGCCATCAACGCCATCATCGCCATCGGCATCTTCAACATTCCGGTGTTCGCGCGCGTCGCCCGTGCCGGCGCGCTGGCCATCTGGCCGCGCGAGTTCATTCTCGCCGCCCGCGCCGCCGGCAAGGGCCCGACGCTGATCACCATCGAGCACGTCCTGCCCAACATCGCGACTCTCCTGCTCGTCCAGGGCACAATCCAGTTCGCACTGGGCATCCTTGCCGAAGCGGGCCTCTCCTATGTCGGCCTCGGCGCGCAGCCGCCGATGCCGAGCTGGGGCCGCATGCTGTTCGACGCGCAGACGCGCATGGTGGTGGCGCCGTGGATGGCGATCTTTCCGGGCATGGCGATCGTCGTCACCGTGCTCGGCCTCAACCTGCTCGGCGACGGCATCGCCGACATCCTCGACCCGAAATCGCGGCGGCAGCGATGAGCCTGCTCGAGATCGAGAACCTGTCGCTGTCGATCGGCGACACGCCGACCCTGAAGGGCGTCGAGCTTGCGGTGGCGCCCGGCGAGGTGATGGGGCTGGTCGGCGAATCCGGCTCCGGCAAGTCGATGACGGCACTCACCGTGATGCGGCTCATGCCCTTGGCGGCACGCGCCAGCGGACGCGTCATTTTCGACGGCATCGACATCCTCGCGGCGAGCGAGGACCAGATGTGTGCGTTGCGCGGCGACGACATCGGCATGGTGTTCCAGGAGCCGATGACGGCGCTGAACCCGGTCAAGACCATCGGCGAGCAGGTCGCCGAAGGCATCCGCTGGCACACCAAGGCGAGCCGCGCCGAGGCCGAGGAGCGGGCGCGCAAAATACTCGACCGCGTCGGCCTGCTTTCGGCGAAATTCCCGCTGTCGCGCTATCCGCACGAACTGTCCGGCGGCCAACGCCAGCGCGTCGTCATTGCGATCGCCTGCGCGCTGAAACCCAAGCTCCTGATCGCCGACGAGCCGACCACGGCGCTCGACGTGGTGCTGCAGGCGCAGATCCTCGATTTGCTGCGCGATCTCGTGGCGGAAAACCGCATGGGTTTGCTTCTGATCTCGCACGACCTCGCGGTGGTGACCGAGATGGCCGACAAGATCACCATCATGCGCCATGGCGAGGTGATGGAAGCCGGCGACACCGCACGCACGCTGTCTGCGCAACTCCATCCCTATACGCGTCAGCTGGCGCAGGCCTCCATGCATGTGCCGGCCCGCCCTCGCCCCCACACCGCCGGCTCGGCCAGGCCCTTGCTGCAGGTCGAAGGCGTGACGCGCGACTATCCGGGACGACGCAGCTCGATGTTCCGGCGTGCCGCTCCCATCCGCGCCGTAGACGACGTCTCGCTGTCGATAGAGCCCGGCCAGTCGGTGGCGCTGGTCGGTCGCTCCGGTTGCGGCAAGTCCACGCTTGCCCGCATGATCCTGGCGCTCGACAAATCGACCTCGGGAACGATCCGTTTCCGCGACGAGACCATCACCGGCAGGAGCGAGGCGGAGCTGAGGCCGGCGCGGCGCGACATGCAGGTCGTGTTCCAGGACCCCTACGGCTCCTTCGATCCGCGCCAGAAGGTCGAGAAGGTGGTCGCCGAGCCGCTGCACGTGCTGGACAAGAAACCGGCCAATGCCGAGCGGCGCGAGCTGGTGGCGCATGCGCTGCACGAGGTGGGCCTCGGGCCGCGCGACATGGACAAATATCCGCATGAATTCTCGGGCGGCCAGCGCCAGCGCCTGTCGATCGCGCGCGCCATCATCACCCGCCCCAAGCTGGTCGTCGCCGACGAGCCGGTCTCGGCGCTCGACGTCTCGATCCGCGCCCAGATCCTCGACCTGTTCGCCGAGCTCAACCAGAAGCTCGGCATCGCCTATCTGTTCATCACCCACGACCTGACCGTCGCCCGCGCCATCACGGACGAGGTGCTGGTCATGCATGAAGGCAGGATCGTCGAGCGCGGCAAGACCGGCGCGGTACTCGATCATCCGCAATCCGAGGCGGCCAGGGCGCTGGTGAGAGCGGCGCCCGATCTGCACCGGGCGATCGCACGGAGACTACAGGAACAAGGGTAAGCAGCGAGCCTGCCGGCCGCTATCGAAACCGGCTATTCCTGCGGCTTCACAACATCGACCGGGCTGATGTCGAGCAGGTCGAGCGTGCGGCGCAGCAGCCTGACCTCGTTTTCGGCAAGCTTCGAATCGGCCTTGGCGATTTCGGCCATATGTTGGGCGAGCAGCTTGCGCCGCTCGACGTCGAGGTCGCGGAACAGCGCGATGGCCTGCGAGCCGTTGGTCTCGTAGCCGAAGTCGTTGAGATATTCGATGACGCTGTCGATGCTCGTCTCGGGAATGCCGAACGCCTCCTTGCAGATGCGCCGGAAGGCGACCATCTCGCTCTCCGAGACGGACCCGTCGGCCAGGATCATGCGGAACAGCATCAACAGTTCCGCCGACAGGACCGGATCGTCTGCGACCTTGCGCACGCCGGGATCGCCGTCGAAGATCGAGCGTATCTGATCGAGCAGTGCCATCGCCATCGGCCTCCCTTTTGCGATTCCGTCGCAGATAGTTAGCGCGGAATCGGCCTTGCGCAAACGGGGTTGCCGTGGTCGAAGCGCGCATATCTTCCCGCCGCAAGACCCATAGCCCCGATGATCGATCTTAGCATACAGACTGTTGCCGTGTTGGCCTTCGCCGCTTTCGCCGCCGGCTTCGTCGATTCCATCGCGGGCGGCGGCGGCCTGATCACCATTCCGGCGCTGCTGCTGGCGGGCTTCTCGCCGACCGCCGCGCTAGGCACCAACAAGCTGCAAGGCATGTTCGGCTCCGGGTCGGCCACCATCCACTATGCGGCGAACGGCCATGTCGAGCTGCGCCGGCAGTTGCCGTCCGCCTTGCTGGCGTTAATCGGCAGCGCCGTCGGCGCCTTGCTGGCTACAATCGTGCCCGGTGATTTCCTGCGCGCCTTGCTGCCACTGCTTTTGATCGCCATCGCGCTCTATTTCGCGCTCAAGCCCAACATGAACGATGTCGACCGCGCCGAGCGCCTGTCGCCCTTCCTGTTCGGACTGATCGTTCCACCTCTTGTCGGCTTCTATGACGGCCTTTTCGGACCTGGTGCAGGCTCCTTCTACATGTTGGCCTTCGTCAGCCTTGCCGGCTACGGCGTACTCAAGGCGACGGCGCACACCAAGCTGCTCAACTTCGCCTCCAACATTGGCGGTTTCGCCATCTTCGCCGCCGTCGGCGTCGTTTACTGGAAGATCGCCCTGATGATGGGCGTCGCCCAGTTCTTAGGTGCCCGCCTCGGCGCCAGCCTCGCCATCCGCATCGGCGCCCGGCTGATCAAGCCGCTGCTGGTTGTCGTCTGCGTGGCGCTGGCGGTGAAGCTTCTCGCCGACCCGGCGAACCCGCTGCGCCAGCTGATTGGTGTGTGACGGCCCGGCTGATACAATGCCGGCGTACGAATCATGTTGGAGGAGCCACACATGAATCTCAGTGCGCCTACTCAGCTTATTTTCATTATCTCCCTTGTCATCGCCATCATCGGCGTTCTCGCCGCTCTTGGCGTTCTTGCGTTCATTCCTCTTGCCGCAGTGTGGATTGTTCTCATCGGCTACATCGTGCTTGCCGCCGGCTGCATGATGCGCGGCGCTTAAGTCAGGCACATTCAGATCTCAGGTAACCGAAGCGCCCGGCCACAAGCCGGGCGCTTTTGATTTCGGAATGTGGTCTGCTAGATTTGGCGGGCGAGGATTGCCGATGTCGATCGAGACAGAGCGCCGTCATGAACAGGACCATTCTTTAGCCGCGAGGTTCGAGATGGTGCGGCGAGCGGCTGACGCTTCGCTTGCCGGCGCAGTCACCGACCTTTGCGGCTATCGCGAGATGCTGCCCCTCCGCTCCCGCAATGTCGAATATGCTTCGCTGACCGTGCCGCTGGTCATCAGCTTCGCCGAGCCCTTCGCCATCGGGCTTGGGCGCGACCCCGGCGACAACGATCGCTTCGCCAGCTTTGCCGCCGGCCTCTTTGCCGGGCCGGTGGTGATCCAATCCTTCGGCGGCGCCTGCTGCGTCCAGATCAACTTCACCCCGCTCGGCGCCCGCCGCTTCTTCGGCCTGCCGATGAGCGAGTTGACCGACCGCATGGTCGGGCTCGACGACGTGCTTGGCCTCGAAGGCATCGCGCTGCGCGAAAGGCTCGGCGAGGCACGGGATTGGAGCTCGCGTTTCGCGATTGCCGAGAGCTTCGTCGCAGCAAGGCTGGCGGAGGCGAAGCGGATGTCAGCCGAGATCGCCTGGGCCTACCGGCAAGTCATTGGCTCTGGCGGACGCACGCGGGTCTCCGTGCTTGCCGATGAGCTCGGCTGGAGCCGCAAGCATCTCGCGGCGAAATTTTCCGACGCGATCGGCATCGGGCCGAAAACGCTGTCGCGCATCGTGCGCTTCAACCGGGCGCTCTCGCTGTCCAAGCATCAGCTCGACGACTGGGCGGGGATCGCCGCCGATTGCGGCTATGCTGACCAGGCGCATCTGGTGCGCGAATTCCGCGATCTCGCCGGCGAGACGCCAACCGCGCTCGCATAGTCTCTTTCTCCACCGAGGTAACATTTCTTCAAGACGCCGCGGCGGCCTTCGCCGAGACTGGATACCGTCAACCGACACCAGGGAGATTGCCATGTCGACCGCGAACGAAGCACCTCGTCTCTACCCCGCTCTGCGCTACAGGAATGCCGCCGGAATGATCGACTGGCTGTGCGACGCCTTCGGCTTCACCGTGCGCGCCCGCTATGGAGAGGGCGACGTCGTGCATCACGCCGAGCTCGTCTTCGGCGCCTCGATGATCATGCTCGGCACCGCGCGTGACGACGACTACGGCAAGATGGTCGGCGAGCCGGGCGCCGGCGGCGGCAAGTCGATCTATGTCGCGGTGGAAGACGCCGATGCCGCCTACGCCAGGGCAAGAAAGGCCGGCGCCACGATCCTGCAGGAACTGACCGATCGCGACTATGGCAGCCGCGAGTTCATCTGCCGCGACCCGGAAGGCAATGTCTGGTCGTTTGGCACCTACTGGCCGAAGGCAGGAGACGCCGCCAGCTAACGGGCCAGGCCAAAAATCGCGTCGCAGTCGAGACGGGTTTCCAGTTCGGCCGCGACCTCGTCCAGCGCCCGCTCGACATCGGCGCGATAGTCGATACCGCCGCCTTTGACGCCGAGGCTTTCCAGGAACCTTGCCCGGAAGGCGTCTGCGGAAAACAGCCCGTGCAGATAGGTGCCGACCACCTTGCCGTCGGCGGAGATCGCGCCGTCATCGATGCCGTTGATGACGGCGGACGGCCGCGCCAAGTCCGGTCCGATGGTGCGGCCGAGATGGATCTCGTAGCCTTCCAGCGGCAGATCGAACTGCACCGAGCGGGCGCTGACATTGCGGACCGTCTTCTCCGGCTCCATGACCGTTTCGATGTCGAGCAGGCCGAGCCCTTCCGCCTCGGTCACGCTGCCCTCGATGCCGGCGGGATCGCTGACCTTGCCGCCGAGCATCTGGAAGCCGCCGCAGATGCCGACGACATGGCCGCCCCGCCTGCGATGGGCGAGGAGATCGCGGTCCCAGCCATTCTCCCGGAACTTCATGAGATCGCCGATCGTCGACTTCGAGCCGGGAATGACCACCAATCCCGCATCCGCGGGCAGCGGCTTGCCTGGCGGCACGAACACCACCTCGACCTGCGGTTCGGCCTTCAATGGATCGAGATCGTCGAAATTGGCGATGCGCGAAAGCATCGGCACCGCGACCTTCAGCGCCCGCTTCTCGCCGGATGCCAGCCGTTCCAGCACCACCGAATCCTCGGAAGGCAGCCTCGCCGCCGCCTTCAGCCACGGCACCACACCGAAGCAAGGCCAGCCGGTGAACTTTCCGATCGCCTTGATGCCGTCGTCGAACAGCGAGACTTCGCCGCGGAACTTGTTGATGAGGTAGCCGACGATCATGCGCCGGTCCTCCTCCGGCAGGATGAGATGGGTGCCGGCGACCGAAGCGATGACGCCGCCGCGATCGATGTCGCCGACCAGCACCACCGGCACATTGGCCCGCGTCGCAAAGCCCATATTGGCGATGTCGCGGCTCCTGAGATTGATCTCGGCCGGCGAGCCGGCGCCTTCGACGATGACGAGATCGGCGCCCTCGCCGACCTTCGCCCAGGACTCCAGCACGGCATCCATGAGCCGGCCTTTCATCGCCTGGTAGTCGCGCGCCCTGGCCTCGCCGAACACCTTGCCCTGCACCACCACCTGCGAGCCGACATCGCTTTGCGGCTTGAGCAGCACCGGGTTCATGTGAACGGTCGGCGCCACGCCGCAGGCGATCGCCTGCAGCCATTGCGCGCGGCCGATCTCGCCGCCGCCGGCCTTGTCGTCGCCGGGAATGTCGTCGCCGGGAATGTCGGCGACGGCGGCATTGTTCGACATGTTCTGCGGCTTGAACGGCCGCACCTTCAGCCCGCGCATCTTCGCCGCGCGGCAGAGCCCCGCCACCAGCACGCTCTTGCCGACATCGGAGCCAGTGCCTTGCAGCATGATCGCTTTGGCAGCCATCAGCCCCTGCCCTGCGCCACGGTGCCCGGGATTGTCGACTTCTGCGCCAGCGGCCCGCCACGCCAGATGTAGAGCGCCAGCAGCGGCTCCTTGCCCGTGCGCATGGCATGGCTGACATTCGAAGGGTGATGGATCACCTCGCCCGCCTCGCGAACATGGAAACCGCTTTCGCCCTTGTGCCACTCCGTACCGCCGGTCAGCGGAATGTAGATCTCCTCGGCAATGTGATGGTGGTCGGGATAGACGATCCCAGGCCCGAGGATCAGCAGGCCGGCCGCGACCTCGTCATTGACGAAATGGCCGCGCGTGCCGAAAACCTCCAGCCAGCCGTAATTGTCCAGGAAAGCCCGGCCGAAATCCGAGACGCTGTAGGTCTGGCCCCAGCGCAGATCGCCGCGATGTTCCGCCACGAATCGCGTGAGGGGCCGGATGTCCGATGGCGAAAGTTCGGCGATGCGGTCGAGATGGCGCAGGCAGGCGAGCGGATGCGGCTCCAGCGGTCGCACCGGCATGTCCCAATCGATGCGGGCGACGGCGTCGCTGACCAGAGCGCTGTCCAAGGTCCTGAGGTAGGCGTGGAACCGGTCGAGCAGTTCATAGAAGACTGTCGTCACGCCATGCTCCGTTGGTCGATCTATGCACAGCCGCTCCGCGGCCGGGCGGGTTGCGCGGCGGCATCATTGGTCTAGATTGAATGGCGCGCAAAGCCAAAAACGACAGGCCAGAAGGCCTAAAACGACAGGGAGCACGCCATGGACGCCGCGGTCGATGCGAGCACCAGCCAATTCGAACTCACCGAGGAGCAGCGCGCCATCCAGGAGATGGCCGAGGCCTTCGCCGCCGACCGCGTCGCGCCGAACGCGCTCGACTGGGACCGTGCGAAACATTTCCCGGCCGATGTGATTCGTGAAACCGGGCCGCTCGGCCTCGGCGGCATCTATGTCCGCGACGACGTAGGCGGCTCGGCGCTGGGCCGGCTGGATGCCGTGCTGATCTTCGAGGCGCTTGCCCGCGCCGATCCGGCATTTTCCTCCTTCATCTCGATCCACAACATGGCGGCGTCGATGATCGACCGCTTCGGCAGCGAGGAGCAGCGCCAGCGCTTCCTGCCCAGGCTGACCTCGATGGAATGGCTGGCGAGCTACTGCCTGACCGAGCCCGGGTCCGGCTCTGACGCCGCGGCGCTGAAGACGCGCGCGGTGAAAGACGGCGGCGACTATGTGTTGAACGGCGCCAAGCAGTTCATCTCCGGCGCTGGCGACAGCGACCTCTATGTTGTCATGGCGCGTACCGGCGCCGACGGACCGAAAGGCATCTCCACCTTCGTCGTGCCCAGGGATGCGCCCGGCCTCTCCTTCGGCGCCAAAGAGCACAAGATGGGCTGGCACATGCAGTCCACCCGCCAGGTCATCTTCGAGGATTGCAAGGTGCCGGCCGAGAACCTGCTGGCCACGGAAGGCGCCGGCTTCGGTATCGCCATGGCCGGCCTCGACGGCGGCCGGCTGAACATCGCCGCCTGCTCGCTCGGCGGCGCGCAATCGGCCCTCGACAAGGCTTTGTCCTATACAGGCGAGCGCAAGGCCTTCGGCTCGAAGATCAACCAGTTCCAGGCGCTGCAGTTCAGGCTGGCAGACATGGAGACCGAGCTGCAGGCGGCGCGCATCTTCCTCTACGCCGCCGCTTCGAAGCTCGATCGCAAGGCGCCGGACGCCGGCAAATGGTCGGCGATGGCCAAGCGCTTCGTCACCGATGTCGGCTTCGATGTCGCCAACGAGGCGCTGCAGCTGCATGGCGGCTATGGCTATCTGCACGATTACGGTGTCGAGAAGCTGGTGCGCGACCTGCGCGTCCACCAGATCCTCGAAGGCACCAACGAGATCATGCGCGTCATCATCGCACGCGCGCTGATCGGCCGGTAGGCAGTAGGCAGTAGGCAGTAGGCAGTAGGCAGTAGGCGAAGGATGACCGGCAAGATCAATTCGTACAAGGATCTTATCGTGTGGCAGCAGGCCATGGATCTGGCCGTCGCTACCTACTCCTTGACCAAGGCATGGCCAAAGGAGGAATTGTACGGGCTGACCAGCCAAATCCGCCGCTCAGCCACATCTATCCCTGCAAACATCGCGGAAGGTTACGGCCGCGATAACACGGGTTCCTATCAGCAGTTTCTCAGGATAGCCCAAGGCTCTCTAAAGGAGCTCGAGACACACCTCCAGATCGCTGAACGCATCGGCTTGGCCACTCGTGATGAGGTTCGTCATATGCTCTCAGCCACAGAAGCCATCGGAAAGATGCTTCGCCAGCTTATTATCAAGCTGGCGCCTGAATAGATCCCCTACTGCCTACTGCCTACTGCCTACTGCCTACTGCCTACTGCCTACTGCCTACTGCCAAACCCTGGGAGCACCGCTATGACAACCATCGCCTTCATCGGATTGGGCAATATGGGCAATCCGATGGCCGCCAACCTGGTCAAGGCCGGGCATTCTGTGCACGGCTTCGACCTGGTGCCGGAGAACCTCACAGTCGCCAAGGAGCATGGCGTGGTCATCATGGGCAACGCCGTAGCGGCGGTGAAGGACGCCGATGTCGTCATAACCATGCTGCCGGCCGGCAAGCATGTGCTGTCGGTCTATGAGGACATCGCGCCCAAGGCCAAGAAAGGCGCGCTGTTCATCGATTCCTCGACCATCGACGTCGAATCGGCCCGCAAGGCCCATGCCGTCGCCAGCAAACACGGCCTGCTGTCGATCGACGCTCCGGTCTCGGGCGGCACTGGCGGCGCCACCGCCGGCACGCTGACCTTCATGGCCGGCGGCTCGAAGGACGCCTTCGCCAAGGCCGAGCCTATCCTAACGCCGATGGCCGGCCGCATCGTCCATTGCGGCGACGACGGCGCCGGACAGGCGGCCAAGATATGCAACAACATGATTCTCGGCATCTCGATGATCGGCGTCGCCGAAGCCTTCGTGCTGGCGGAAAAGCTCGGCCTGTCGCATCAGGCGCTGTTCGACGTCGCCTCGACCTCCTCGGGCCAATGCTGGTCGCTGACCACCTACTGTCCGGTGCCCGGTCCGGTGCCGGCCTCGCCGGCCAACCGCGACTACAAGCCCGGCTTTGCCGCAGCCCTCATGCTGAAGGACCTGAAGCTGTCGCAGGAGGCGGCGCAAAGTGCCGGCGCGGTGACGCCGCTCGGTGCCGAGGCGACGCAGCTCTACGCGCTGTTCAACGCGCAAGGCAATGCCGGGGTCGATTTCTCCGGCATTATTAATTTCCTCCGCGGCCAACTCGCATAAACCGCTGCTTTCAAAGGCTTATTAGAAGATTATTTGGCCGAAAACCGGCAAATTTAGATTTGCTTAAGGTCTCGATAACCGGCCGGTAACGATGTGCCTATAAAACGGACTGCGAGGCGGACATATCGCATCCGCCCGGCGCTCCGGATCAGGTCTCGCGTACCGGAGCCCGTAAGTTTCGCAAGTCGCTTGTAGCGAAACGCCATGCGTATCTGGCAAAGCCGCGTTCCCGATGGGACGCGGTTTTTGCGTTTTGCCGCACTATTTTTCGTTGCCGCGTTCGGCGATTGGCGTGCGGTCTTCGTTGTTTGTTCCAAGAATTGTGCCCTGGCGTTTCACATGCGCCCACGCGTGCCTTCCGGATCGTAGGGCGAGTCGGCGATCACCTTTGCCCGACGCCGCTCGCCGAGGACTGAAACTTCCAGTTCGGTACCGGGCGACAGCAGTTCCAGGGGCAGCAGCGCGAGTGCGATGTCGTGACCAAAAGTATAGGAGTAGCCTGCCGACGTGACGTAGCCGACAAGCTCGCCGTCGCGGTAAACGCCCTCGAAGGCGAACGCGCTCGCGCCGTCCGTATCGATCGACAGCGTGGCGATCCGGCGCGCCGTCCCCTGCTCCTGTTTAGCGACCAGTGCCGCCCGGCCGATGAAGTCGCCCTTGTCGAAGCTGACGAAGCGGTCGAGGCCGCTTTCCCAGGCTGACAATTCGACATTCATGTCGCGATACATGGCCCGGTAGGACTTATCGAGACGCAGGGACTCCAGTGCTTGAAGTCCAACCAATCTCAGCCCGTGCCCCTCGCCCGACGCCAAAAGCGCGTCCAGCAAATGCCGCTGATAACAGAGCGGATGATAGAGCTCCCATCCCAGTTCGCCCGAGTAGTTGACGCGCAGCAGACGCACATCGCTGGCCAGGCCGACGGTTCCGGACCGCACGCTGAACCCTGGGAAGGCCTCGTTTGAGAGATCCACTTCCGTCAGTGGCTGCAATACCTCCCGCGCCTTCGGTCCAACGATTGTGAAGCTGCCGCGATCATCGGTGACATTGCGAAGCTGAACGTTGCCGCCCTCTGGCAGCAGCCGGCTCAAGTCGTCAAAATTCCAGCGCTCGGCGCGCGGCGTCGATATGAGATAGAACAGATCGCTCTTTAGCCGCGCCACGACATACTCGGCCTGCACGCCACCGGCCGGCGTCAGGTGATGGGCAAGGGCGACACGACCGGGACGAGGCAGCTTGTTGGCAAGGATTCCGTCGAGCCAGTCCTCGGCGCCCGGCCCGCTGACCTCGAACTTGGTCATCGGCGTCATCTCGACCAGCCCCACGGCCTGGCGGACGGCCTGGACCTCCTCGGCGACGTGGTTGCCTTTGGAGGTCCAACGCCAGCTATAGATGTTGCGCGCTTCGACACCCGCGGGCGCAAACCAGCTCGGCATCTCCCAGCCGTTCAGCACGTCCCAAACCGCGCCGAGCTGGCTTAGGCGGTCGTAGGACGGCGCCGTTTTCTGCGGTCGCGCCGCCGGCATGTCCTGGCCTGGATAGTGCTGCACGGCGTGGGTGCCCCAGGCTTCCCTGACTTTTTCCCGGGTCCAGTTCTTGTTGGCATACTCGCCGAACCGGCGGGGATCGAGTTCGGCCGTGTCGATACTGTTGCCGCCCTCCACGATCCGCTCGGAAAGATAGTAGCCGATCGCTCCGCCCCAAAGGATGCCGCCCGGCACGCCCTCCGCGAGCCAGACGTTCTCAAGACCCCAGGCCTGCCCCATCAGCGGCAGTTCATCGGCGGTCATCTGGAAAGGCCCGCGCACATTGCGCTTTATGCCGGCGCGCCCGAGCGCCGGGACCAATTCACTCGCGCGCTCCCAATTCCAGGAGACGGCATCGAAATCCTCGTCGAGCAGATCGGCGCCGAACCATTCCGGGACGCCGTTTTCGGCGAACAGCTTGAGCTGTTCGGTCCGCTCATAGGGACCGAACAGCAGCCCGTCCCCCTCTTCGCGCAGATAGCCCTCGTAACCCTCGTCCCTGAGGATCGGCATCTCCGGCAGGCCCAGCCGTTTGCGTTCGACAACTTCCGGAACCGCCTCGGTGATCCAGTACTGATGCACGATCGGGATCGCGGGAATGTCCAGCCCCAGCATGGCGCCGGTCTGGCGCGCATAGTTGCCGGTTGCGAGGATGACATGCTCGCAGAGGATGTCGCCGCGCGGGGTCTTGACCTTCCACTCGCCGCTCGGCATCCGCTCGAACCCGACAACTTCCGTGTCGAGATGGACCTTCGCGCCGAGGTCGCGTGCGCCCTTGGCCATCGCCTGGGTAACGTCCGCCGGTGCAATGTGACCATCGTCGGGATGGTAGAGAGCGCCCAGCATGTCCTTGTTGTCGAGCAGCGGCCAGATCTCGCGCGCCTCCGCCGGCGACACGATCCGGGCCCGCACGCCCTGGACCTCCGCGACATCCATATAGCTCTGGTACTCGTCGAGCCGGTCGCGCGAGTTGGCGATGCGCAACTGGCCGCATTTGTGCCAGCCGACCTTCTGGCCGGTCTCGGCTTCCAGGCCCTCATAGATTTCAATCGACTTGGCGATCATGCGGCCGACGTTGCGGCTGCGCGCATAGGACGGAATGAGTCCGGCGGCATGCCAGGTCGAGCCGGCGGTAAGCTGCGTCCTCTCCAGCAATGCCACATCGGTCCAGCCGCGCTTTGCCAGGCCATAGAGAATGCCGGCACCGACGCAGCCGCCACCGACCACGACCGCACGAAAGGAACTCACCATATGCGCCTGCCCCTGTATGAAAATGCCATTGGTTCACATGACCGCTGGCGCATACTGTCAGACGGCATCCGGCCTTTCAGCACATTTCCTGGTCTGGGACACGGCAGCAACCGCCCGGCCGTTGGTCCACGATCATGATTGACGCCAATGGGAAACGGCCGGGCGCCGTCGCGGACGCCGCCCGGCCTTCGTTCAGCGCTTGCGCAAATCCGCTTCGGCGAGATCGAGCGCCTTGGCGATGCGATCGCAAGCCATGTCGACCGTCTCGCGCGTCCAGATCAGCGGCGGCGACAGGATCATCGTGTCGCCGGTGGCGCGCAGCATCATGCCTTGCGCGATCGCGTGGTCGCGCAAGACGACGGCGGCACTTCCCGACGGCAGGTAGCGCTCCTTGGTCGCCTTGTCCTTGACGATCTCGATCGCCCCCATCAGCCCGATCGAGCGCACTTCGCCGACCAGATTGTGCCCCGCGATACGCTCCTGCAGCGCCTGGGCGAAGTATGGACCGGTGTCGTTCCTGACCCGCTCGACCAGGCCTTCGCGCTCGATGATCTCGAGATTCTTCAGCGCCACGGCGCAGGCCACGGGGTGACCGGAATAGGTGTAGCCGTGGTAGAACTCGCCGCCCTTCTCGACCAGCGTCCTGCTGATGCGGTCGCCGACCAGCAGCGCCGACAGCGGCTGGTAGCCCGATGTCAGCGCCTTGGCCGTGGTGATGGTGTCTGGCTCGATGCCGAAAGTCTGCGCCGCGAACCATTCGCCGGTGCGGCCATAGCCGGTGATCACCTCGTCCAGCATCAAGAGCACATCGTATTTGCGGCAGATGCGCTGCACTTCCGGCCAGTAGCTCAGCGGCGGGATCTTCACCCCGCCGGCGCCCATCACCGGCTCGCCGATGAAGGCGGCGACCTTGTCGGCGCCGGCCTCGAGGATGGCGTCCTCGACGGCCTTGGCCGCGCGCAGGCCGAAATCATGGTCGCCTTCGCCGGGCAGCGCGAGCTCATAGGCATAGGGCATCATCACATGGACGATGTTGGGCACGGCGCCGCCGAGCTGCTTGTGCATCGGCTCCATGCCGCCGAGCGAGGTGCCTGCAACGGTCGAGCCGTGATAGCCCATCTTGCGCGAGATGATGCGGTTCTTCTCCGGCTTGCCCTCCAGGGCCCAGTAGTGGCGCACGAGCCTGAGCGCGGTGTCATTGGCCTCCGAGCCGGAAGAGCCGTAGAACACCTGGCCGACTTGCTTCGGCGCCAGTTCCGCCAGTTTCTTCGACAACAGCACCGGTGTCGGCGTCGAGCATTTGAAGAAGGAGTTGTAGTATGGCAGCTCCTTCATCTGCGCATAGGCGGCCTCGGCCAGCTCGTTGCGGCCGTAGCCGACGTTGACGCACCAGAGGCCGGCCATGCCGTCGAGGATCTCGGTGCCTTCGGCATCGTAGATGAACGGTCCGTCGGCGCGGGTGATGATGCGCGAGCCCGCCTCGCGCAGCTCCTTGTGGTCGGTGAAGGGATGCAGGTGATGCGCGGCGTCGATCTGCTGAAGCTGCTTCAGCGAATAATTCTGATAGGTCATGGATTTGCTCTTTCCTCTTGAATCAATCCGGCAACGGCCGGGGCGGATTCGTCAGAGGCAGGCGGGCGGCGAATAGCCGATGCGGGCGCAAAGCCTGAGCAGCTCGGCACGAAGGGTCCGCGGTGACGGCGTCACCGCGACCCCGAAGGCGCCTGATGTCTTCGTGCAAGCCATGGCGGCACCTTAAGCCGCCTGATGCCCTGAATTCAAGCCGTACCCGCTAGCGCCCGCTGCAGGAAGACATAGCGCATCGCCGTTTGCGCCGCTTGAGGACGACGATCGCCACGCCCGCCATGGCCGCCCTCGGTTTCCTCGAAGAAGAGTGTCCGGCCGTGGCCAGCCTCCTGCAGGCGCGCCGCCATCTTGCGGGCATGGCCGGGATGGACGCGGTCGTCGGCCGTCGAGGTCATCAGCAGCACCGGCGGATAGGCGGCACCCGCTTTGACATGTTGATAGGGCGAGTAGGCCGCCAGCCACGCCGCCTCTTCCGGCTTTGCGGGATCGCCATACTCGGCGATCCACGAGGCCCCCGGCGGCAATTCGGTGTAGCGCAGCATGTCGAGCAGCGGCACGTCGATGATGACGGCACCGAACAGTTCCGGACGCTGGATCAGCGACGTGCCGGTCAGCAGGCCGCCATTCGAGCCACCCTGGATGCCGAGCTGCGCCGCTGTGGTGAGACCGCGCCGGACAAGGTCCGCGGCAACCGCGGCGAAATCGTCAAAAGCCTTCTGGCGATTGCCCTTGAGCGCCGCCTGGTGCCAGGCCGGGCCGAATTCGCCGCCGCCGCGGATGTTGGCCTGCACATAGGCATTGCCCTTCTCCAGCCAAAGCCTGCCGCGCACGCCGGCATAGCCCGGCAGAAGCGGCACTTCGAAGCCGCCATAGCCGTAGAGCAGCGTCGGCACCGGTCCGCCCTGGTCGCGCCGCCTGACCACGAAATAGGGGATCATCGTGCCATCGCTCGAGCGTGCCTCGAACTGTTCGGAGATGAAGGGCGAAGCGTCGAAGCGGGCCGGCTGCGCCTTCACCGTCTGAAGCGTCTCGCCATCGTCGTCCGACCAGATGATCGAGCTCGGCGTCAGGAAATCGGTGAAGGAGAAGGAGACGCTGGCGCCGAAATGCTCGGCATGGCTGATGCCGACATTGCCGTTTTCCGGCAGGCCGACCGGCTTCAGCGACCAACCCTCGCCTGTCCGATCGCAAGCGACGACCTTGCCGCGCACATTGTCCATCAGGTTGATGAACAGCCGCTGCTCGGTGCGGGCGAGCCCGGCGATCGAGACGCGATGCGCCGGCGCGAGCACGGTTTCGACCGGCCCCAGCGTATTGGTGTCGATCCAGCGTTCGAAATCCACCGAATAAAGCCCGTCTGGCAGGCAGTGCGTGCCGTCGGGCGCCGTCCACGGGCTGCGCACGCCAAAGACGAGCTGTCCCTGGAAGATCGCCGTGTCGGTTACGTCGTCTGGAAGCGGAATGCGCCGGTTCTCGCCGGAAGCGAGCCGCAGGAAGCTGTGCGAGGAGAAGAAATCGATGGTCCGGGCCAGGAACAGGTGCCGCCTGTCGCCGTCGATCTCGACCCCGCCGCCGGCCGCGAGGTCCTGCTTTTCGCTCTCGAAGATAAGCGATGCGTCTTCCAGCCTCGTGCCGCGCTTCCACAGCTTGACCACGCGCGGATAGCCGGACTGCGTTTTGTCGTCCTCCTCGAAGGCGGCCGAGACGATGACGGTGTCTTCGTCCAGCCAAGAAAAACCCGACTTCGAGGCGGGGGCGCGAAAGCCGCCTTCGACGAAGGACTTCGCCGCGATGTCGAACTCGCGCATCTCGCTGGCATCGCCGCCATCCGGCGACATGCTCACCAGGCAGCGGTTGAAATCCGGATAAAGGCGGCTCGCGCCGCTGAACACCCATTTGATGCCTTCTTTCGCGGAGAGCACGTCGAAATCGACGATCGTCTCCCATTCCGGCTTGTCGGTCTTGTAGGAAGCGACCGTCGTGCGGCGCCACAGGCCGAGCACGTTGGTCTTGTCCTGCCAGAAATTGTAGACGTGGCCGTTGATCGCGGTCCCGACCGGGATGTTGTCCTCGGCCGTCATCAGGTCGAGTGCGGTTTCGAACGAAGCCTGGTAGCCGGGATCGCCCTGGAGCTCGGCAACCGTCAGCCCGTTCTGGCGATGAACCCAGTCGAGCGCCCCCTTGCCATTTCGGTCTTCCAGCCAAAGGAAGGAATCTCCAGCGGCCGGTTCAGTCTGGCTTTTTGTGATGGCTTGGGTCACGCACGGTCTCCGAAAGCTTGTCAGGCGGCCTCGCCTACATCGCGTCACGGACGCTCACATTCAAGATGGCAAAGACAGCTTGTCGCGACGAACGCGGCTTTTCCTTCACATCACGCGCCGGCGCAGAACGGTCGCCACCGCCAGTGCGGCACAGATCGCGCCGAGAGTGGCCGGCAGGCCGGACGCGCCGGTGATATCCATGACGCCGCCGGTGAGTGGCGGCACCAGGATGCCGCCGACGCCCCACATCAGCGAGAAGGCGGCGTTGCCGGCGACCAGCGCCGAGCCGGTGAAGCGTTCGCCGAGCTCGATGATCGACATCGTATAGATGCCGTAGGAAACCGCGCCCCAGATGAACACGCAGGGCCAGATCAAAGGCGTCTCGATCAGCAGCGGCAGCAGCACGCAGCCGAGCACGGTCAGCGACACGCACAGGAAGCGCACCAGGCGCGCCGTCAGTCTTTCGGCCAGCAGGCCGAGCGGCACCTGCATGGCGATGTTGCCGGCGATCATCGTCGACAGCAGGGCCGACATGCTGGCCTCGGCGATGCTGTAGTGAGTGCCGTAGACCGGCAGCAGCGCCAGCACCGCCTGCTCGAAGCCGGCGGCCACGACCACGGCGGCGAGCAGCAGCCATGCCTTCGGCATGAAGCCCATCACCGAAACCTGCTGTCCGGCCTCGTCGACCTTGGGCAGACGGCCAAGCACCAGCGCCAGGCAGCCGCCGCAGAAGACAAACGCGGAGATGCCGACCAGGAAGGGCGGCCAGCCCTCGGTGCCGACCGCAAGCAGGCAAAGCGGACCGGCGGCGAAACCGGCCGAGATGACGGTCGAATAGACGCCCATGACGCGGCCGCGGCGCGACGGCGGCGCCAGCGCGATCACCCAGATTTCGCTCAGAACATAGAGCGGGTTGGTGACGACGCCGATCAGCAAGCGCAGCGGGAACCACAGATAGACGTTCTGCGTCCAGCCGACCAAAGCCAGCACCAGCGCGGAAAGCGCGGCGCAGGTGAGTGCCGTCCGCCCTGGCCCGAAACGGCGCGCCAGCGCCGGGATCATCGGCGAGGACAGGATGAAGCCGATCGGCGTCATCGCCGCCGAAAGCCCGATCATGGCCGGCGAGATGCCCTGGCGCTGCAGGATGAAGCTGAGCAGCGGGTAGCTCAGGCCTTGCGCGATGGCGAAGACCGAGACTGTCGCGATCACCCCGGTGATCGCCGCCCACTGTATCGTTTCGTCGCTGTTCGTTTCGGCGGCGCTCATGGCCCTTCCTCCGCCGGCAGCCTTAGCGGTTCGGCTGGACAGCCGTAACCCCCTTACCCGCGAAAACCGCTTGCTCCAGCCAAACCCTGTCAGGAACTTCGGCGGCTGGCCGACCTGTAGAGCGCGAAGGCCACCAGCAGCGCATCGAGCCCGACGATCACCGCCGGCAGGCCGAGTGGGCCGACCGCCTGCATCAGCGCACCGGCGCCGGGCGGGCCGACAATGCCGCCGGCGCCCCACATCAGTGCGAAGGCGGCGTTGCCGGCCACCAGCGGGCTCCCCTTGAAACGGCTGCCTAGCTCGACCAGCGCCATCGTGTAGACGCCGTAACCGACCGCGCCCATCACCACCAGCACCGGCCAGACCAGCGGCGTCGTGATCAGCAGCGGCAGCGACAGCGCGCAGGCGCCGGTCGCCAGCGCGCAAAAGACGATCATCGCACGGCCGCCGAAGCGCTCGGCCATCAGCCCGAGCTGGATTTGCAGCAGGATGTTGCCGGCCGACAGCGCCGTCACCAGCGCGGCGAGCTTCGCCTCCGGCAGGCCGTAGCCGGTGCCGAAGACAGGAATCAGCGAATAGGTGCTCTGCTGCACGGCCGCCGAAACCAGCACCGCCAGCAGCAGCGCCGGCGCCAGCCTGGCGAACCCGGCGATGCCGCCGGAAGCCTGGCCGTCATCCTCGAAGCCGGCGAGTTGCGAGGAGACGGCGCGCAGGATCAGCGCGCACAGGCAAAAGCCCGCTATGGCGGCGATGAACGGGGGCCAGCCGGACGCGCCGAGGGTGATCAGGATCAGCGGCCCGGCGGCGTAGCCGGCGCCCATCAGCGCGTTGAACACGCCCATCACCCTGCCGCGGCGCAACGGCGCCGCCAGCGACAGCGCCCAGACCTCGCCAAGCACATAGAGCGGATTGATGACCACGCCGACGAGGAAGCGCAGCGCGTACCAGGCGATCCAGTTCTGCAGATAGCCGATGCCCAGGAAGCAGAGCGCGCCGATCAGCGAGCAGCCGACGGCGAGATTGCGCGCGCCGACCAAGCGCACGGCGGCCGGCACGAACGACGCCGACAGCAGCAGGCCGACCGGCATCATCGCCGCGGAGAGGCCGATCAGCGCCGGCGACAGGCCCTGCCGCTGCATCAGCAAGGTGAACAGCGGATAGCTCAGCCCCTGCGCTGCGCCGAACATGGCCAGCGCCGTGGTGACGCCGGCCAGTGCCGCCCATTGCGTTCCCGCCTCGCTATCGCTCGCCGCCGCCATTGCGCCATCCGTCTGCATCGCCACCCTCAGGTGGCATGCGACCCGGCTAGCGGCTCGACACGGGAAAAGGAAGGGCCGGGGGCGAAATCCGCTTGCGCCAACGGCCATCGCGCCTCAGGGCCACGCAGACTACGGGAAGTAGCGGGCGATCGCCCCCTTCTTGCCGTCGGCATAGGGTTTCAGCCACTTGTCGTCGATGGAAATCCCGTCGTCAGCCGACGGCCCCTTCCCGATCGTCCGGCGCCATGCGCGGAATTTGTAGTGGTCGAAGACGTCGAGCATGTGCACCGCATAAGCCGCGGCAAAGGTCTTGTCGCCTTCGACGATGACCAGGTTCTCGTCATTCTCGTAGGACGCCTTGTAGCCGAGGTTGTGGCTGCCGGTGATGACGGTGGCATTGTCCTCCATCGGATCGATGATGACGATCTTGTCGTGCACGATGGCGTGCCCGACGGTCAGCACCTCCGCCTGGAAATCGCGGGCGATCGTGGCGCCGGTCAGGTTCGCCGCCCTGACGATCGAGACGTTCGGCGCCTCCCAGACCTTCTCCGGATAGACGAAGGGCGACTTGCCGTCCTTGTTCGACTTGTGGGTCACCGGATCCCTGGTTGGGGCGACATAGTTGGGCATCGCGGTCTCGTCGCTGATCGCGCCCTGCACGATCAGCTTCGGATCCGCATTCGCCGCCGCGACCGCCTGGTCGACGATCGAGTTCTCGCCGAGCCGCGACGGATTGAACACGAGGAACAGCACCGCGCGCTTCGCCGCCCTGATCCGGGCGAAGACGTCCTCGAGGTCGACCGGGCGCACCGAAATGTCCTTCTTGCTGCGCTCGGGATCGTTCGGCGAAAACCACACCGTCATGCCGTCCAGCGCTGCGCTGGCGCCGTTCAGCGGGTTCGAAATGTGGTTTTCCTTGCGAAACGGCACGCCCTGCTTTTGCGCCACATGGCCGGCGGCGCTTTCGCTCGCCGGCGGCGGGAAGACGTCGGCCTTCATGCGCTCCCAATAGGCGTTGAACACTTCTGCCATCGCCGGGTCGTCGCGGACGAAGGCGTTGTTGGACTGCCCGCAAATGCCGGTCGAGGTCCAGTTGGTGCTGCCGGTCATCACTGCCTGCGGCTTGCCGTGGGCATCGCGGTAGACCGCGAACTTGTTGTGGCCGATATGGTTGTTGTTGAACAGGCGGTCCGTCACCACGACGCCGGCATCGCGCAGCCGCTTCCGGAACGGCGCGTTGCCGAAGTCCCAGGCCTTTGTCTGCTCGTCTTTGCCCGAATTGGAAAGGATGACCTCGACGACATCCTTGGCGGCTACGATCGCGTCGCTCAATTCGTCGTCGCCAAGCTCGTAGAGCGCAAGCCTGACGGAGCCACCTTGGTCCTTGGCCCGCTCCATCAGGCTGGTCAAAACCTTGGGCACATCGCCTTGCAGATAGGCGCGTATCTTGCTCGCCGGGTTCTGCAGTTCGGCCCTGATCTTGTCGCGCTGTCCGACCTTGATGCCGGCTTCCGCCAGCGCGTGCGACATCCATTGCGTCGACAAGACACCGTTGGTGAAGGCGACCCGCGCCTTGCCGAACATCTGCCCCAGGAAGATCGGCGGGCTGACGGCGCCCTGGCCGAGATAGCCGAGCGGCCGGGCCGCGCCGGTATAGGCGGGTTGGCCGTCGACCACCTGCTCCGGACGCACCGGCACCGGCTCGAGGCCCAGCTTCATGTCGCCGACCGGGCGCACCCGATAGGCGATCATCTCGCCTTCCGGCCGGATCGTGAGGCTGTCGCGGCGCCGGCGCACCGTGAGGTCGCGCCAGAAGGTCTTCTGCACCGGCCACACGCCGGTGTCCTGCGGAATCCAGCGTGGATTGCGTTGCCCTTTGAACGGCACCCATGCCGCCAGGCAACGCTCCTCGCCGGTGTCGGGATAGAGGCGGACGATCTCGAAGCCGAGGCAGCCCGGGATCATCCCGTCAATATCCCAAGCCAGGAACGCGACCTCGTTGTTGGTCGCCGCACGCACTTTGATGACATCAGGCATCGCCACCCCCCTCAAGATGCTCGGCGCATAAGTATAGCAGAAGTAAAAGACGGAACTGTAACAGGCTTCACGTTGCGAAACGCCGGGCTCTCGGTTGGCGCTCCGTCATGTCGCTTCCCTCGCCCTAGTGGTCGCCGCCTCCTCACCGGCGGCATTGGCGGCGGTCCATTATGCCGCCGACCTTCGCATCCCATGAGGCTTTTCATGACCGCTGCCCTTCACCCCGCCGAACCGGCACTGGCAACCGATCGCGCCCGCCGCGGCGGCCGCGCGGGCAAGCGCGCCGGTGGCTCGGCGGCGTTCGAGCAGCCGCCGTTCCGGCAGCTGAAGAATCCGCTCGCGCCGACCAGGCTGGTCTCGGATGACGAATTGGAATCGATCCACCTCGCCTCGCTGCGGGTGTTGAAGGAGATCGGCGTCGACGTGCTGCATGACGAAGCCCGCCGCATCATGAAGGCGCATGGCGCCGACGTGCGCGACGGCAGCGAGCGGGTGCGCTTCGACAGCGACCTGATCCTCGAACTGATCTCGCACTGCCCGCCGGAATTCACGCTGCATGCCCGCAACCCGGCGCACAATCTGCGCTTCGGCGGCAACAACGTCATCCTCTCGATGATGGCCTCGGCGCCCAACTGCTCCGACCTCGACCGTGGCCGCCGTCCGGGCAACCAGGCCGACTATCGCAACTTCCTGCGCCTGGCGCAGATGCACAACATCCTCAACTGCACCGGTGGCTATCCGGTCGAGCCGATCGACATCCACCCCTCGGTCCGGCACCTGGAATGCATCCGCGACCTCGCCATGCTGACCGACAAGGTGTTCCACATCTATTCGCTCGGCAAGGAGCGCAATGTCGACGGCATCGAGATCACCCGCATCGCGCGCGGCATCAGCCATGAGCAACTGCTCGAGCAGCCGTCGGTCTTCACCATCATCAACACCAACTCGCCGCTCAAGCTTGACGTGCCGATGATGGAAGGCATCATCCAGATGTCGAGCAAGGGCCAGGTCGTCATCGTCACGCCGTTCACGCTCTCGGGCGCCATGGCCCCTGTCACCATCGCCGGCGCGCTGGTGCAGCAGAACGCCGAGGCGCTGTCCGGCATCGCCTTTGCGCAGATGGTGAAGAAGGGCGCGCCCGTCGGCTATGGCGGCTTCACCTCCAATGTCGACATGAAATCCGGCGCGCCGGCCTTCGGCACGCCCGAATACATGAAAGCGCAGCTCGTCGGCGGCCAGCTCGCGCGGCGCTACAACATCCCCTACCGCACCTCCAACACCTGCGCCGCCAACACGGTCGATGCGCAGGCGGCGTATGAGAGCGTCTTCTCACTGTGGGGCGCCATCCAGGGCGGCGGCAATCTGATGATGCACGGGGCCGGCTGGCTCGAGGGCGGCCTGCGCTGCTCCTACGAGAAGACCATCCTCGACATCGACCTGTTGCAAATGGTGGCCGAGTTCCTGACCCCGCTCGACCTGTCGGAGGACGCGCTCGGCTTCGACGCCATCCAGTCGGTCGGCCCCGGCGGCCATTTCTTCGGCACCCAGCACACCCAGGACCGCTACAAGACCGCCTTCTATTCGCCTGTCCTTTCCGACTGGCGCAATTTCGAAAGCTGGACG
Source organism: Mesorhizobium abyssinicae (assembly GCF_049887195.1). NCBI lineage: Bacteria > Pseudomonadati > Pseudomonadota > Alphaproteobacteria > Hyphomicrobiales > Phyllobacteriaceae > Mesorhizobium > Mesorhizobium abyssinicae. The sequence goes on along the minus strand of NZ_JARAKC010000004.1, from coordinate 69,489 downwards.
GAAGCCGGTTCGCCAACGGCGCTCGAAAAGGCCAACCGGGTCTGGAAGGAGCGGCTGGCGTCCTACGAAGAACCCTATATGGACCCGGCGATCCGCGAAGAACTGAACGACTTCGTCGAGAAACGCCGCGCCGAAGGCGGCGCCCCGACCGATTTTTGATTTTCTGCGCGCCAACCGGTGCGCCGGTCGATGTCTGGCGGCGCGCCGAAACCTGATTCAATCTCTTCAAACACGGACCTATCTGTATGAAATCTCATGTCAAAGCGGTTGTCATTGGCGGCGGCGTCGTCGGCTGCTCGGTGCTCTACCATCTGGCCAAGGCCGGCTGGACCGACATTATGCTCATCGAGCGTTCGGAATTGACCTCGGGCTCCTCCTGGCATGCCGCGGGCGGCTTCCACACGCTGAACGGCGACCCCAACGTCGCCAAGCTGCAGGCCTATACGGTGCAGCTCTATAAGGAGATCGAGGAGATTTCCGGCCAGTCGTGCTCGCTGCATCTCACCGGCGGCGTGATGATGGCCGACACGCCGGAGCGCATGGACTTTCTGCGCCTTGCCCACGCCAAGGGCCGCTATCTCGGCATGGACACCGAGCTGATCACGCCGTCGGAAGCCAAGGCGATGTTCCCGCTGATGGACGAGAAGAATTTCGTCGGCGCTATGTGGGATCCGGTCGAAGGCCATCTCGACCCCTCCGGCACCACCATTGCCTATTCCAAGGCGGCGAAAAAGCTCGGCGCTGAGATCGTGCTGCGCAACCGCGTCGTCGACCTGACGCAGCAGCCGGACGGCACCTGGAACGTCGTTACCGAGCAGGGCACGGTTCACGCCGAGCATGTCGTCAACTGTGGCGGCCTGTGGGCTCGCGAGATCGGGCGCATGGTCGGCGTCGAGCTGCCGGTGCTGGCGATGGAGCATATGTACCTGCTCACCGAGCCGATGCCGGAGGTCGAGGAATTCAACAAGTCGACCGGCCGCGAGATGATCGGCGTGCTCGATTTCAAGGGCGAGATCTACACCCGTCAGGAGCGCAACGGCATCCTGCTCGGCACCTATGAAAAGGCCTGCAAGCCGTGGTCGCCGGTCAACACGCCCTGGGATTTCGGCCATGAGCTCCTGCAGCCCGACATCGACCGTATCGCGCCGTCGCTGGAGATCGGCTTCAAACATTTCCCCGGCATCGAGAAGGCCGGCATCAAGCAGATCATCAACGGCCCCTTCACCTTCGCGCTCGACGGCAATCCGCTGGTCGGCCCGGTGCAGGGCCTGACCAATTTCTGGTGCGCCTGCGCCGTCATGGCCGGCTTCAGCCAAGGCGGCGGCGTCGGCCTCGCACTGTCCAACTGGATGGTGCATGGCGATCCCGGCTTCGACGTCTGGGGCATGGATGTAGCCCGCTTCGGCGAATGGGCCGGCCTGCGCTACACCAACGCCAAGGTGCGCGAGAACTATTCGCGCCGCTTCTCGATCCGCTTCCCCAACGAGGAACTGCCGGCCGCTCGCCCGGCGCAGACGACGCCGCTCTACGACACCATGCTCGCCAACAACGCGGTCATGGGCGACTCGTGGGGTCTGGAGACCCCGCTATGGTTCGCACCGAAGGGCACCGAACCGAAGGACATCGTCTCCTTCCACCGCTCCAACGATTTCGGCCCGATCGGCGAGGAGGTGCGCGCCACGCGCGAGAAGGTCGGCGTCACCGAGATCGCCAACTTCGCCAAATACGAAGTCTCCGGACCAGCAGCCGAGGAATTCCTCAACCGGCTGATGACCAACCGCATGCCGAAGGTTGGCCGCATCGTGCTGACCCCGATGGTCAACGAGTTCGGCAAGCTGATCGGCGACTTCACCATCGCCAAGTCGGGCGAGGACCGGTTCATGATCTGGGGCTCGTCCGCCGCGCAGAAATACCACATGCGCTGGTTCGAGAAACACCTGCCGAAGGACGGTTCGGTGCGCATCCACCGTTTCGACCAGACGCTGGTCGGCCTGTCGATCGCCGGGCCGAAATCCCGCGACCTGCTGCAGAAGCTGGTCGATGTCGATGTCTCGACCAAGGCCTTCCGCTTCATGGATTTCCGCGAGATGGCGGTCGGCGGCGCGCCCTGCATGGTCAACCGCATCACCTATACCGGCGATCTTGGCTACGAGATCTGGATGGCGCCCGCCTATCAGCGCCTCGTCTATAAGGCGATCAAGGAAGCCGGCGAGGAATTCGGCCTGGTCGACTTCGGCATGCGCGCGCTTCTGTCGATGCGCCTGGAAAAGAATTTCCCGACCTGGTTCCGCGAATTGCGCCCGATCTACGGTCCGTTCGAGGGCTCGATGGACCGCTTCATCAAGCTGGAGAAGAACGACTTCATCGGCCGTGAGGCATCCGCCAAGGAGCACGCCGAAGGCCCGAAGCTGCGCCGCGTCTCCTTCATCGTCGATGCGGCCGACGCCGACGTGATGGGCGACGAGCCGATCTGGGCCAAGGTCAGCAAGGACTACGGCACGGTGGAAAAGCCGCATGGCTATGGCGCGCCGCGCTTCGACACCACGGGCAAGGAAGTGCGCGGTTCGAAGGCTGCCGAAGGCGCCTCCGCAGTGCGCGGCATCGCCGATGGCGACTGGCGCGTGGTCGGCTGGGTCACTTCGGGCGGCTATGGGCACTACGTCCAAAAGTCGATGGCGCAGGGCTATGTGCCGGCGGCGTTGGCCGAGGACGAAAGCGCCGGCCTGTTTGAGATCGAGATCCTCGGCCACCGCCGTCCGGCCCGCATCAATGTCGAGCCGCCCTTCGACCCGAGCGGTGAGAAGATGCGCACGTAAAAGGGCGACAGCGCGTGCCGGATCGTGTAGTTGGCGTTTCGACCAAGCACGGTTCGACCGGCCGCGATGGGAAAACGACGTCCTTGCAGAATCTAGAGAAATGGACCGACTGGCTTTGCGACGACAAGGCCGGTCCATTCAACGCCGCGCTCGCCTTTGCCGTCACATACTGCCTTGTCCAGGTCGTGGTGATGACGCTGTCGTCGCACTGGGCAGGCACGGGCGTCGGCGTCGATGAATCCGAGCAATTGATGGTGATGCGGGTCCTGGCGGCTGGCTACGGCAGCTCGCAGCCACCGCTCTATACGTGGCTTGCCCACCTGACGGCCTCGTTGGTCGGAACCAGCATCCTCGCCCTCAAGATCGTGAAATACGGTCTGCTGGGCGGAGGGCTCGCGGCATACTTCACCGCGGTGCGCCGGCTCGGCTTCTCGAATCGCGCTGCCGCTGCCGCCATGTTCGGCCTGCTTCTGTTTCCACAGATCATCTGGGAAATGCAGCATGCCCTCACCCACTCGGTCGCCATATTCTGCTTTTCGTCGGTGCTGTTCCTGGCGCTGGTCGAGCTGCTGAAACGGCGATCCCTCGCCGCCTATGTGCTGTTCGGCCTGGCAACGGCCGCGGCGATGCTGTCGAAATACAACAATGTCATCTTTCTCGCCGCGCTGCTCCTGGCGGCGCTGTCGCTGCGCGAAACCCGCGCGGCGATCTTCGACCGCCGCTTCCCGATCAGCGTGGTGGTGGCCATCCTTGCCTGTCTCCCGACATTCCACTGGAGCCTCGCGCATCTCGAAGACTTGCTGTTGCATAGCGACGGCTTCGGCGTTGCCGAGGGTGGCAGCGCGGCGGCGACGGCATCGCTCGGCGTGTTCGGCTTGGGCAAGGCGATACTCAACTTCGCCGGGCTTCCGATCGCCGTCTTCGCCGTTGCGCTCTTGGTGGCAATCAGCAGACCCGCGCCATCGTCAGAGCCTTGGCCCTGGCCCGAAAAGCTGCTCTGGCGTGCGATTGCTTTTGCTCTGCTGATTACGCTGGTGGTGGTGCTGGCGGGCGGCGTGACGCAATTTCGCGATCGTTGGATGCTTCCGGTTTTCGTTCTGCTGCCCGCTGCCCTTGCCATGCGTCTGGATGCCATGGGCGACAGGGGCAGGAAGACGCAAGCCACGATTGTCTTCGCCGGCGCCGTCCTCGCCATCCTGGTGCTGCCGGTAAGCTGGTACATGCAGGTGTACGGCGGAGACAGCCGCGGGCGCATCGTGCGGATGGACTATCATTCGCTGTACGGCCAGCTCATGTCCGAAGGGCCGGTGCGCACGGTGATATCCAGCTGGTTCTGGGCCGGCAATTTGCGTCTTGTCGATTCCGATCTCGTCGTGCTCGACGACGAGATACCCGATTTTGCCGCGTCGATCCGCGAACCAGCCGTGCTTGTCCTGGCGGCTGACGACGGCGAGCCGAATTCGATCATTTTCGACAGGATCGCCAAGGCCGGCTACGCGATGGACACCATCCATCGGCAGGTTGAGGTACCTCAGTTGCTCGGCGGCACCCCTGCGACCCGCCAGCTCACGATAGCCAGACTTCACAGGATCACGGCGCCGTAGCGCGCTTCGGGAGGGATCGCATGGAGACACAACGCTTCGGCCGCCATCGCAAGATCATGCCGTTCGAACCGGAAGCGGCCGGCTCCGTTGAAGCGCTGCGTGAAGCCTCCCGCCACAAGGCGGCTTCGCTCAACCAGCATGTGCTGGGCTACGGCGCGCAGGCCGAGGCCGAATGGCAGGCGGCCGGCATCGCCGCTCCCGACCTTGCCGCCATGCGCAAATACCGGCTCGACCGCATCCGCTCCGAATTGAAGCGCCGCGGCTATGCCGGCGCCCTGCTCTACGACCCCGTCAACATCCGCTACGCCACCGACTCGACCAATATGCAGCTCTGGGTCGCGCACAATCCGACCCGCCATTGCTTCGTCGCCGCCGACGGACCGGTAGTGCTGTTCGACTATTTTTCCTGCGAGCACCTGTCCGATCATTCCGGCGTCGTCGACGAGGTGCGACCTTCGGTGTCGTGGATGTATCTCTACAGCGGCGAGCTGACGCCGTTGAAGGTCCGCCGCTGGGCCGCAGGCATCGCCGATCTGGTGGCGCAACATGGCGGCGGCAACCGCCGCATCGCCGTCGACCACATCAACCCGGAGGGCGCCGAGGAGCTTGCCCGCCTTGGCGTCAGCATCGGCAATGGCGAGGCGGTGATGGAGAGCGCGCGGCTGATCAAATCGCCGGACGAGATCCTCGCCATGCGCCGTTCGATCGTCGCCTGCGAGGCGGCGATGGGCGAGATGGAACGGGCGCTGGAGCCAGGCATTTCCGAAAACGAGCTGTGGGCGGAGCTGCATCGCGGCAACATCGCGCGCGGCGGCGAATGGATCGAGACCAGGCTGCTGTCTTCCGGTCCGCGCACCAATCCCTGGTTCCAGGAATGCTCGTCGCGCGTCATCGAGGCCGGCGATCTCGTCGCTTTCGACACCGACCTGATCGGCCCGTATGGCTTCTGCGCCGACCTCTCGCGCACCTGGCTCTGCGGCGACGGCAAACCCTCGAACGAGCAGCGCGATCTTTTCCGCATCGCCGCCGACCAGATCGCCCACAACACCGAACTGATGCGCCCGGGCATCTCCTTTCGCGAGCTTGTCAAGCGCGCCGCGGTGCCGCCCGGCGACTGTTTCCCGACCCGCTACGGCGTGCTCTACCACGGCGTCGGCCTGGCGGACGAATATCCGACGCTGCCGCATGCCAGCGACTGGACCGAGGATACGCCGGACGGCGTGCTCGAAGCCGGCATGGTGCTGTGCGTCGAAAGCTATATCGGCCGGCTGGGCGGACGCGAGGGCGTCAAGATCGAGGAGCAGATCCTCATCACCGAGACCGGCAACCAGCAGCTCTCGAGCTATCCGCTCGACGAGCGGTTGCTTGGCTGAGTCACTCGAGGCCCGCGATCGCTTCGCGCAACGCCGCTACCGTCTCTAGCGGCGTGGCGCGGGCGGTGATGAACGGCAGGCCCTTGCGCCGTCTCGTCCAGCCGACGACCTTCACGTGCCTTGCCGCCGGCTCGAAGCGTTTGGCCAGCGCCCAGCTCTCGCAGTCGATCGCCGCGACATCGGCCCTGCCCTCGGCAATGGCGACAATCGATGAACGGTGGCCGCCGCTCTGTATCTGCGAAGCAAAAATGTCGAGGCTTTCGCCCATCGCCTCCAGGTCGCGCGTCAGCCCGAGCAGGCCGGACATGGAGTCCGGATTGTTGAAGGCGAAGCGCTTGCCGCGGATGAGATCGAGCGGGATCGAGGCGCTGCCATCGGCCGGCGATGCGACGGACTGCCCGCCATCGGCCGGCATGACAATGGCGCTGGAATAGAGCTCGCCCTGCCCGCCCTCGACGGCATCGTAGCTCGGCTGGCCGATCACCTGGACGTGGCTCGCGAGCCCCAGTTCCATCGGTCCCCAGCAGGTCTGCCCGAACAGCAGTGCCGGATGCAGCCAGAGCCCGTGGAAATCGAGCTCGCCCGCCGGCAGCGTCGCCGGATCGGGCGCGATGACCTTGCCGGCTGCGTCGCGGATGCCGCCGGGCACCGGCGGCAGGTCGCCATTAACGCGGACGAGCGTCTCCGGCGCGTCGACGCCCTTGCCCCTGATGGCTTCGCGCAGCCGCGCCCATTGCGCGTCGACCTCGCCCCTCGCCTCGGGCCAGTCATACATCGGCAAGGCCGCAACGAATTCGCTCATGCCTGGATTTGACCGCCGTTCTGGAAAACTGACAAGATCGCGGACGCGAGCCGCCCGCAGCATAGATGACGCGTGGCGGCTATGCCGGGATCATTCCTTTGGCGGCTCGGCCGGAACCGGGGCGCTGCCAAGGCCATTGATGCTGCGCGCCCGGACACGCGGCTTGAATGCCCGACCCGGCTCCGGCGCGCGCCGCAGCACCGGATGGACGATCGGCTCCTTGGCCTTGAAGGCATGCGCCTTGAGCAGCGCGAAATAGTTCGGATAGGCATAGCCGTTGTTCATCCGCAGCCATTCCTCGCGGCGGTCGCGGAACAGCTTCGGCAGCCGGTACCAGGCAACCGTCGGGCTCTTGTGATGAACGAAATGCAAATTGTTGTTGAGGAACAGGAAGGACAGCGGCGAGCGCTCAATGATCACCGTGCGCCCTTCCGGATGTTCAGACCACTGATGCTCGGCATAGGTGCGGATCGAAATCATCGACTGGCCGAGCCAAACCGGCACCAGAATGTAGAGCCACAGCGGAATGCCGAAGCCGTACGTCACGATCGGCACCACTATGGCAAGGCCGGCGGCGTGCTGCAGCCATGCCTTGCGGATCGCCTTGTCGCCGGCTGCGATCTGCTTGGCGTCGTCGATGAAGAAGCCGATCGACGACAGCCACGGACCGAGGATGAGGCGGCCGACCATCGTGTTGTTGATCTTCAGCAGGAGTTTCATTGCCGGCGGCAATTCCTCATGCATCCAGAGCGCCTGGTAGTAGCTCTCCGGATCGTCGAGCGGATCGGTCAGCCGCTCGTCGGCATGGTGGCGAAGATGTATCGTCTTGAAGCGGCGGAATGGCCATACCATGCCGATCGGCAGGAAGACGAAGGCTTCATTGATCCGCGCGTTGCGTGTCGGGTGGCCATGCAGCACTTCGTGCATAAGCGACGATTGCAGTGCGGCGGTCAGGGCCAGGACGGCGAGCGCCAGTATTGGATAGGATGGCCAGAGAAGGAAGCCGGTGGCAAGCCAGGCGCCGTAGCAAAAAAATGCGAGGAACACGGTCGGCCATTCGATAGCCGCTGCACTGCCACGTCTCTTAGTCATGCTTGCCATGCGATCGACCACTGCCCTCCAGTCGCCGGAACCACCTTGATTCCTGACAACATTGTGTCAGGAGCCTGTCGTTGCCGCAACGCGACAAAGCGCACAAAATGTTGCGAGTGCGCATTTTCAGCCGCATATGTTATACATTGTAAACAAACAGCGGATTCATTTCCGCCTGAGCCACGTTCAATGCGGCTACGGCGCAAATTTTTCCTCTCCGAAGCAGGAGCAGCGTCATGGACAAGCGCGATCTGTCGACCCTCTTCCGGGACCGTTTGAAATTGCTCTTGACACGCTCGGACCTGAACCAGTCGGCCTTCGCGACAGCGGTCGGCATCGACCGTTCGGCGCTCTCGCAACTGCTCTCCGGGACGTCGACCCGACTGCCCCGCGCCGAGACGCTGCTCAACATTGCTGCCGAGTTCAAAGTGTCGCTCGACTGGCTGCTGGGCCTCAGCCATGACGAAGGCGTCACCGGCGAAATCCGCGAGAGCCTGGAGATCGAGGAGGCGCCCGACGGCTTCGACCGCACGCTGCTCGCCAAATGGCACTCCGAAGCGGCTGGAACGAAAATCCGCTACGTGCCGGCCGGCATTCCCGACCTGCTGCGCACCGAGGCGCTGGTCGACTACGAGGCGAACATCACCAACAAGAGCCGCGAGGCCCAGGCGGGCGAGACGCAGTACCGCATCGACTACACCAGGCGCCCGGAGACCGACATGGAGGTCTGCATGCCGCGCCACACGCTGGAGATCTTCGCGCGCGGGCTGGGTGTCTGGGATCGCTTTCCCGAGGCCGACCGCCGCCAGCAGCTCCTGCACATGGCAACGCTGCTCGACGACCTCTATCCGACGTTTCGCCTCTATCTCTATGACGGGCGCATGCGCTATTCGATCCCCTACACCATCTTCGGACCCTACCGCGCCGCGATCTATGTCGGCGACATGTATCTGGTGCTCAACGCCCCCCAGCCGATCCGCACGCTGACCAGCCATTTCGACAATCTGATCCGCGCTGCCGACATCAACGCGCATGAGGCGGCGAGCTTCGCGCAAAGGCTGGCCGAGATGCGATTTTGACGGCTGAGGACCGGCTTTGAGATTGACGACATATAAAGAGTTCTTTATATCCTTATCTCAACAAAGAACTCCGTAAGGCGTATGTCATCATGACCAATCCGATCGAGGCACTGCTTGCCGAAAAGGGCGTGCTGCTCGCCGATGGCGCTACCGGCACCAATCTGTTCGCCATGGGCCTGGAGGCCGGCGAGGCGCCGGAACTGCTGAACGAGACCGCGCCCGACACCATCGCCAGCCTGCACCAGAACTTCGTCGACGCCGGCGCCGACATCATCCTGACCAACTCCTTCGGCGGCACCCGCCACCGGCTGAAGCTGCATCATGCGCAGGATCGCGTGCATGCGCTGAACAAGCGCGCCGCCGAGATCGCGCGCGCGGTGGCCGACAAGTCCGGCCGCAAGGTGATCGTCGCCGGCTCGGTCGGCCCGACCGGCGAATTGCTGGTGCCGCTCGGCGCCATGACCTATGACGAGGCGGTCGACGCCTTCGCCGAGCAGATCGAAGGCCTCAAGGCGGGCGGCGCCGAAGTCGCGTGGATCGAGACCATGTCGGCGCCGGACGAGATCCGCGCCGCCGCCGAAGCCGCGATCCGCGTCGGACTGCCCTACACCTATACCGGCTCTTTCGACACCGCCGGCCGCACCATGATGGGCCTGCTGCCCAAGGACATCCACGGCGTCGTCGACGGGCTGTCGCAAGATCCGCTCGGCGTCGGCGCCAATTGCGGGGTCGGCGCGTCCGACATCCTTGCCTCGCTGCTCGACATGACCGAGGCCAGGCCGGAGGCGACGGTGATCGTCAAGGGCAATTGCGGCATTCCGGAATTCCGCGGCACCGAGATCCACTATTCCGGCACGCCGGAACTGATGGCCGACTATGTCCGGCTCGCCGTCGATGCCGGCGCCAGGATCGTCGGCGGCTGCTGCGGCACCTCGTTCCAGCATCTTGCCGCCATGCGCAAGGCGCTCGACGCGCACACCAAATCGAGCCGGCCGACCATCGAGACGATCGTCGAGCGCATCGGCCCGATGCGCAACAAGGTGGCTACCGCAAACACCGCCGAGACCAGCGAGGCCCGCCGCGAACGCCGTCGCGGCCGCGCCTGACCGTTTGATCGGTCGCCGTTTCGATTATTCGCTGTTTTCGGCGTAGCGCGACAGCGCCGTGTTGAAATCGGTGGCGCTGCCTGCGTCGCTGCCCATGCTCATCAAGGCGCCCGATGCGCGGGGATCGCTGATCTGCTCCAGCATGACGCGGAAGCGGTCATTGTTCAGGGCCGACTTCGCGGTGTTCCTGGCCGCCTCGACATCATTCATGATGCGCCGGGATTCCGCCGACGGCGCCTGCGAGGCGGTCGACTGAACGTCCCTTGCAGCCGGCGTTGAATTCGCAATGTCTCTGATCAGCACTTCCGGCCCCCACAAGCCCGTGTATTAGCTTTTCGTAACAAGAGGGAATTGCGATCATATTCCTGAAAAGCCTCGCAATTTAACGATCTGCCGAAAAGGGAGCCGGCTTCAGGATCTATTGAGATTCAGGTCAGGCCGAGCCGAAAATGGTGAGTTTCCGAGAACCGGAGCGGAGCGTACTGAAGTACGTGAGCACCGGAAGCGCAGGAAACCTCCATTTGCAGGCCGGCCTCACATGAATCTCATCAGATCCGAAAAAAAGGCCGGCAAGGTTCCCCTCGCCGGCCTGCCTCACCCGCCCGTGGCCGGTTCCCCGTATCAGAACGATCCCCGTCTGAAAGGAACCGGCCGTTATTGCCACTACCGGTTACCGCCCAGCGCCGAGGCAAGGCGCACAAGCGACAGGAATTCCGACCTGTAGCCAAACGGATCGGCTCCTCGGGCGGCGGTGGCAATCTCCATGATCTTGTCGTAGCCGAACTTCGCGGTCGCATCCTCGTCGCGCAGCTTCTGGCCGAACGCCGCGACCGCGACCGAGAAGCGCTGGTCGGTGCCGGCCTGGTCGAAGGACTGGACTTCGTTGGCTGACGTCACTGGCGTGGTGATCAGCTTCGAGGTGTCCTCGTCCGGCAGCTTGTAGCGGATCTTGACGAAGGCATATTCGTCGGCATTGGCGACGCCGCCATTGTTGACCGTTGCCTGGCCGTAGCGCAGCGGGTCGATCTGCTCGCCGCCGCTGCCCTTCGGCGTGATCTCATAGATCGCCGTCACCGAATGGCCCGAGCCGATATCGCCGGCATCGACGCGGTCGTTGTTGAAATCCTCGCGGTTGAGCGCGCGGGTCTCATAGCCGATCAGGCGGTATTCCGAGACCTTGTTCGGATTGAACTCGACCTGGATCTTGACGTCCTTGGCGATGGTGAACAGCGTCGAGGACGCGTCCTCGACCAGGACCTTCTCGGCCTCGGCGAGCGTATCGATATAGGCGGCGGTGCCGTTGCCGTTTTGCGCGATGGTCTGCATCATCTGGTCGTTCAGGTTGCCGCGCCCGAAGCCGAATACCGACAGGAAGACGCCGGTCTTGCGCTCCTGCTCGATCAACCGCTTCAGGTCGTCGTCGTCTGTCTGGCCGACATTGAAGTCGCCGTCTGTGGCGAGCATCACACGGTTGACGCCATCCTTGACGAAGGATTGCTGGGCAAGCTTGTAGGCTTCCCGGATCCCCGCCTCGCCCGCCGTCGAGCCGCCAGGCTGCAGATGGTCGATGGCCGACAGGATCTTATCCTTCTCGGCAACCTTGGTCGGCATCAGCACCGTGCCGGCATCGCCCGCATAGGTGACGATCGAGACGGTGTCGTCCGGCTTCAGCTTGCTGACCAGCAGACGGAAGGCCGACTGCAGCAGCGGCAGCTTGTCCTGCTCGTTCATCGAACCCGACACGTCGATCAGGAACACCAGATTGGCCTTGGGCTGCTCGGTCGCCTTGACGTCGAACCCCTTGATGGCGACGTGCATCAGCTTGGTGTGCTCGTTCCACGGCGTCGGCATGACGCTGACGGTCGAGTTGAACGGCGTCGAGGCCGCATCCGGTCCCTTCCAGTCGTAGGGGAAGTAGTTGATCATCTCTTCGACGCGCACGGTGTCGGCCTGCGGCAGGTAGCCTTCCTTCAGCGAGCGCCGCACGAAGGAATAGGAGGCGGTGTCGACGTCGATCGAGAAGGTCGAGACCGGGTCCTCGAGCGCGGCATGCACCGGGTTGGTCTTGAAATCCTCGACGCGGTCGCGGTTTTCCTCCTGCGGCAGCAATTGGTCGGCAGGCAGCGTGGACGGCTGCGCCATCAGCTTGGATTCGGCGGCGGTGCCCGGTACCGGGCCGCCGCGTGCGACATCGGCGGGGGCCGCGGCGCCACCATCGAGGGAGAGCTGGCCACTGACGGTCGGCGCAGGCGCCGGCTCGGTGCGCTGGAGCGCATCCTGCCGGACCAGGCCGCCGGCCTTCTCCGCTTCGGACTTCGGCGGCTGTGCCGGCGCGACCAGCACCTCGTTCAAACCGCGGCTTTCACTATCGGTATCTTTCTTCTGCTTATCGGCCTCGGCAACCGGCTTCAGCGTCGCCGGCACTTTAGTCGCCGGCGCGTTGGTCGCCGGCACGTTGGTTGCCTGCCCGTTGGTTGCCGGTTTGTCGGCCAGCGTCTCGGTGATCTTCTCATCGCCGCCGATCTGCGGCGGCGCCTCCCTCAGCATCTGCAAGGTGGCGTATCCGGCGATCGGCAGGGCGACGAGCCCGGCAATGGCCGGCGTGGCGATCAGTTTCTTTTGCATGATCTCTCTCCAGAGCTTTTGTACCCGCTCTGTGAGACGAAGCCCGCCGGCCGATCCTTGGGCGGCAGCGAAGATTTTTTCCTGCTCGTCGAAAGCCTGCATGGCTGCAGCCAACGCGCGCGCCTTCGCCTCGCCGTCCGGCGCCGGTGCCGTGATGTTGCGCAGCCTCTCGAGTTCGTTGTCGTCGACCATGGTCACACTTCCCCGGCTGAACGCATCAACGTCTTCAGCCGTTTCTTCGCTTCATGGATGTGCCAGGAAACCGTCGTCTCCGAGATCGCCAGCGCCTCGGCAGCATCCGCGTGGCTGAGCCCCTCGCCATAGACGAGCAGCACCGCATCGCGCTGCTTGTCCGGCAGCTTGCGCACCGCCGCCCATAGCGCTTCGGCCGGGTCCTCGGGTTCCGCCGCCTCCCCCGCAATCAGTGCGTAGGCGCCGTAGGCCTCGGCCTTGCGAGTGTCGCGGGCGCTCTTGCGCATCATGTCGCGCGCTGCGTTCAGCGTCATGGTGTAGAGCCACGTCGTGAAGGCGCCCTTGCCATGATAGTCGCGAATCGCCCGGCCGAGCCGGACGCAGACTTCCTGGGCGATGTCCTCGGCGTCCGCCTTCCTACCGCACCAGCGATAGGCAGCGCGATAGACGAAGCCATAGTGCCTTTCGAGCAATTTGCCGAAAGCACCCCTGTCTCCACCCTTCGCCCGCCCGACCAGTTCGGCGTCGGAGGCTTCGCCCTCGTCCAGCATCATCGCCATCATTTGCCTGTTGGACGAAGGCTAATGGCCAATCCTTGGGGTTATGGAAAGATTTTTTTGCCGCAGCGCTTCCCTTCTCTCCGTTTACGGGGAGAAGGTGCCCGAGGGGCGGATGAGGGGCGGCGCGAACGTTTCGAAGGCTCGCGCCACATGGTGCCCTCGCCGCGATCTGCGAGAGAAGGCTAGCCAAGCGTCTCGGTAAACAGCGTCGTCAAGCGCTTCCAATGGCGCTCGGCGCCGGCCGCGTCGTAGACGCTGTGGTCGGGCACGCACCAGCCATGCGCCACACCGACATAGTTCTCGATCGCGTGGTCGACCTCGGCCACCCTCAGCGCTTCGGCCAGTCGCGCCGACTGCTCCGGCGGAAAGCTGCGGTCGACGCCGGCTACGCCGACATAGACCCTGGCCTTGATTGACGCCGCCTTGCGATGCGGGCTGTCGGCGGCATCGCTGGCCAGATTACCGCCATGGAAGCTGGCCGCGGCAACGATCCGGTCCGGATAGCTCGCCGCCGCGTTAAGCGCCCGCGCGCCGCCCATGCAGTAGCCGACGACGCCAACCGGCCCGGTGATCCCTGCGGCGGTCAGTGCATCGAGGAAGGCGGCGCCGTCGCGGATGGTCATGCCCTGCGTCGTGCCGCCGCTCAGCATCAAAAGCGCAGCCTTGCTCTTTTCCTCGGCAAAGGCGGTCTTGGGGTCGAACGGACCATAGGGCACATAGCGATAGAAGAGATCGGGCACCAGCACGGCGTAGCCAAGCCCGGCGAGGCGCTCGGCCATCTGGTCGAGCGCCGGGCGCGGACCGAAAATATCCATGTAGAGGATGATTCCGGCCTTGGCCGGCGCGGCTGGACGAAACAGCCGAGCTTTCGCCGAACCATCCTGGGTCTTGATCTCGAGGTCCTGCTTCGCCATTGCGCGCTCCGCTTGTTGCCAGGCGATAGATATCCGCGTCGGCCGTCAGGGCAAGTCACGGCATCTCAATCGCAGTCAAGTTTCCGTGCGGCTCGGAACCATCTCTACAGGCCGGCGAACGACGCCATGTGGAAGGCCTGAACATCTGCTGGGTAGCGATAGTCGGAGCCATAAGGACAGGCGTTGCGGTCGAGGCAGCCGCCGCTGCGGCAAGACGCGCCATCGGCGCCGCGCACATGCGCCAGACAGGCCTGGTGCGTGAAGCCGTCCGCCGCATAGGCGTCGACCGGACAGGATTTCAGGCAAGGTTTTTCGACACATGCATCGCAAAGGTGGAGAGCTGCGTCAGGTTTGGGGATGGCAATCGCCTGCTCGAACAGCAGAGCGCCGCGATAGGCATGCCAAAGCCCGTAGCGTGGGTGCATGAGGATGCCGAGCGGCGACGGCCTTAGCCCCTCCGCCCGCATCGCCCATTGCTGGAACGGGAGATACGGCCTGTCGGAGGGCGACACGGCGCGCGCGCCGAACTCTTCCGCAACCGAGCCGATCACTGCGCGCGCCCAGGTGTCGAGCGGATTGGCGATGGCCTGCGGTTGCCGCTCCCGCCAGCGCAGGAAATGCGGCCACGGCGCCGCACCCGCCTGCCCGACCAGCAGGATGGACCTGGCGGGCATGCCGGAGCGCCCGGCGGGTGCTGTGTCTTGGCTGGTGAAAAGGAAGCCGCCGCGCAGGATCAAGCCATCGACCGCGAGCACGGCCGAGATATCGTCGACCGTGCCGCGCGAAACAATCATCCCTTCTTGCCCGGCTCGGAGAATGCGCTCCGCCAGACTTCCTTGTGGATGATGTCGGCCACTTTAGCCCGGCCTGACTCGGGCTCCTTTCAAGTGAAGGCGTCGGCCATCGAGCCTTTCTTCCTGGCAATGAAGTCGGTCAGGGCTTCGTCGATCGCCGGATCGAGGTAAGGCGCCTCGTAGCTTTCCAGCCAGCGGCGGGCGAGCTCGTTGGCCCGCTGCGGCGCGGTCTTTTCGCCTTCCGCCAGCCACTGCTCGTAGGAATTGTTGTCGGCAATGTTGGAGCGGTAGAAGGCGGTCTGGAAATTGGCCTGGGTGTGGTCGCAGCCGAGGTAATGACTGCCCGGACCGACCTGGCGGATGGCGTCCATCGCTTGGCCGTTTTCCGACAGGTCGACGCCCTCGGAGAATTTCTGCTGCATGCCGAGCTGGTCGATGTCCATCATGAACTTCTCGTAGCAGGACGCCAGCCCGCCCTCGAGCCAGCCGGCCGAGTGCAGCACGAAATTCGCACCGGCAAGAATGGTCGAGTTCAGCGTGTTGGCGCTCTCGTAAGCCGCCTGCGCGTCCGGGATCTTCGCGGCGCAGAGCGAGCCGCCGGTGCGGAACGGCAGGCCGAGGCGGCGGGCAAGCTGCGCGGCGCCATAGGAGACCAGCGACGGTTCTGGCGTGCCGAAGGTCGGCGCGCCCGACTGCATCGAGATCGACGAGGCGAAGGTGCCGAACAGCACCGGCGCGCCTGGCCGGATTAACTGCGTGAACGATGCGCCGGCCAGCACTTCGGCCAGCACCTGCGTCAGCGTGCCGGCGACCGTCACCGGGCTCATCGCGCCGGCAAGGATAAACGGCGTGACGATGCAGGCCTGGTTGTGGCGCGAATAGACCTTCAACGCGCCGAGCATCGTCTCGTCGAACACCATCGGCGAGTTGGCGTTGATCAGGCTGGTCAGCACCGTGTTGTTCTCGACGAAGTCGTCGCCGAAAACGAGTTTGGCCATCGCCACCGTGTCCTCGGCGCGCTCCGGCGCGGTCACCGAGCCCATGAACGGCTTGTCGGAATATTTGATATGGCTGTAGACCATATCGAGATGGCGCTTGTTGACGGGAACGTCGACCGGCTCGCACACCGTGCCGCCCGAATGGTGGATCGAGGGCGCCATATAGGCGAGCTTCACGAAGTTCCGGAAATCCTCGATCGTCGCATAGCGGCGGTTGCCGTCGAGATCGCGCACGAAGGGCGGGCCATAGACCGGCGCGAACACCGTCGCTTTACCGCCGACCTGCACCGAGCGTTCGGGGTTGCGCGCATGCTGGGTGTAGACGGACGGCGCTGTCTTCAGCAACGAACGGCAGAGCCCCTTCGGGAAATGCACGCGCTCGCCCTTGACGTCGGCGCCGGCCTCTTTCCAGAGCTGCAGGGCTTCGGCGTCGTCGCGGAAGATGATGCCGATCTCTTCCAGCACCGTGTCGGTGTTCTTCTCGATCAGCGCCAGGCCTTCCTCGTCCAGCACTTCATAGACGTTGATCTTGCGCTTGATGTAGGTGAGCTGGGTGCCCGGACCCCCGCCCGAGCGCGCTGCCCGTCGCGCCGCCGCGCCACTGCCAGCGCCGCGCCCGCGCCTGCCGCTCGACGGCTCCTGCTCGACTGCCGCGTTCTCGCTCATGATCGTTCTTCCCTGATTTTGTTCTGACCTGATGTGGATTGCGGCCGCGTGCGGCTGCTTCTCGCCGGATCGTAGCCATGCACCCTATTCGAAACGGCCAGCCAGCGCCAACGCCTGTCGCAAAATCGACAAGAATTCCAATAGATTTGCGGTCGCTTTCCTTTTGCGGGAAGTCGCAAATCAGCTATGGATACGCGGCCCTCGCGGGTTAGGTATTGGCGCATCGATTTTAGGCTGCCGCAGACATTCCGAGCAGCAAGGAGCCCGAGAAAAAATGTCCGACGACGAGATCATCCTTTCCGAGCTTTCCGACGACGAGCTCGTGCAGCAGATGCACGACGACCTTTATGACGGGCTGAAGGAAGAGATCGAGGAAGGCACCAACATCCTTCTCGAGCGCGGCTGGGTTCCCTACAAGGTGCTGACCGAGGCGCTGGTCGAAGGCATGCGCATCGTCGGCGAGGATTTTCGCGACGGCATCCTGTTCGTGCCGGAAGTGCTGCTGTCGGCCAACGCCATGAAGGCCGGCATGGCCATCCTTCGCCCGCTGCTCGCCGCCACCGGCGCGCCCAAGCAGGGCAAGATGGTGATCGGCACCGTCAAGGGCGACATCCACGACATCGGCAAGAATCTGGTCGGCATGATGATGGAGGGCGCCGGCTTCGACGTCATCGACCTCGGCATCAACAATGCGGTCGAGAAGTATCTGGAGGCGATCGAGCAGCACCAGCCCGACATCATCGGCATGTCGGCGCTGCTCACCACCACCATGCCCTACATGAAGGTCGTCATCGACACGATGAAGGAGAAGGGCATCCGCGACGACTATGTCGTGCTGGTCGGCGGCGCGCCGCTCAACGAGGAGTTCGGCAAGGCCGTCGGCGCCGACGCCTATTGCCGCGACGCGGCGGTGGCGGTCGAGACCGCCAAGGACTTCATGAAGCGCAAGCACAATGTGCGGGCTTCGGCTTGAGCCCAGCGGCTTCGCAATGAACAATGAAAAAAGCCGCGCCTTGCAGCGCGGCTTTTTTGTTCCCAGATTCTGGAAGACCGTGGATCAGGGATTCTTGACCGTGTCCTCGACGGCATTGGCGGTCGATTTGACGTCCTTGCCGACACCGCGGATCGTATTGGCGCAGGCCGAAAGGGCCAGCGCGCAGGCAAGAATGGCGATGGGGCCAAGGCGCGACAGTTTCATGGACGGTGTCTCCCTCGTTCTGTAGGTAAGAAGATAACGCAACCAACGGTTCGGCTGGTTCTATGAGTGCCGTGCGAAAAGCGCAACCCGATCAAGGCGAAAGGCTGCTCGTCATCGCCTGCGGGATGATTGCGCGCGAAGTTCTGGCCGTCAAGCAGCAGCTCGGGCTCGACCATCTCGACCTGACCTGCCTGCCGGCGGAGTTCCATTTCTATCCGGACCGCATCCCGCCGGCGATGGACAAGGCGATCGAAAAGGCCAAGGCCGAGGGCTACCGGCACATCTTCGTCGGCTATGCCGACTGCGGCACCGGCGGCATGCTTGATC
The DNA here is from genome assembly GCF_049887195.1 of Mesorhizobium abyssinicae. Classification (NCBI taxonomy): domain Bacteria; kingdom Pseudomonadati; phylum Pseudomonadota; class Alphaproteobacteria; order Hyphomicrobiales; family Phyllobacteriaceae; genus Mesorhizobium; species Mesorhizobium abyssinicae. The sequence goes on along the minus strand of NZ_JARAKC010000004.1, from coordinate 51,343 downwards.
GCATCTGCGAGAAGCACGGCGTCGGGCGCATGGCCGGTCCGCACTGCTTCGCCTTCTACCAGGGCATGGACGCCTACGCGAAGGTCGCCGACGACGACATGATGTCGTTCTACATGACCGACTTCCTCTGTCGCCAGTTCGATGCCTTTTTCATGAAGCCGCTTGGCCTCGACAGGCATCCCGAGCTGATCAAGGACTATTTCGGCAATTACCAGAAGCTGGTCTATATCGCCCAGACCGACGATCCGGAGCTCGACAGGGTTGCGGAGAAGGCAGCCGCGCTGCTCGGCCTGGCCTATGAGCGCCGCTCGACCGGCTATGGCGATCTGACGACGGAACTGGCCGAGGCCGCCACACGCGGCTGACCTGCTGATCAAGAGGGGGGAATCAATGCGTTTTCGGGCTTTGCTTCTGTCTGTGTGCCTGGGTGTCGGCTTGACTCTGCCGGCTCACGCCGATGGCGAGGTGCAGAAACTGATCACCGCCGCCGACAAGGCGCGGCTCGACAAATATGGCGAGACGCGCAAGGCCGCCCTCGAGGAGGCCAAGGCCGGCGACCCGGCCGAGGTCAAGCAGTTGGATACCCTGCTCGCCAAGCCGCTGGTGGCGTTTTCCGACAAGGACCTGACCGGCACCTGGAAATGCCGCACCATCAAGGCCGGCGGCTTGAGCCCGCTCGTCATCTATGGCTGGTTCAATTGCAAGGTGAGCGATGACGGCTCCGGCTGGAGACTGGAAAAGATCAGCGGCTCGCAGCGCACCAAGGGCCGCTTCTTCGACGAGAGCGAAAAGCGCGCCATCTATCTCGGCTCGTTCACCGTCAACGAAGATCCGGCCAAACCTTATGGCAGCGGCCCGCAGAGCGACCAGGTCGGCTATGCCTTCCGCAACAGCGCCACCGAATGGCGCATTGAATTCCCGGCGCCCTACTACGAATCGAAGCTCGACATCATGGAATTCAAGCGCTGATTCCGCCCAGAGACCTTTGGTCTCGCGCCGTCACCAAGGATTAACCCCGCCAGCCTAGCATGCCGCGCGTTTGCGCAGGTCGCTCCCATCCGGGCGCGCCGGGCGCTCCGACACCCAGGGGGCGGCACGAACCATGGCAGCGCCAATGGCAGATCCACGACCGATCGTCGTCGTCACCGAGGGCGGTCCGCACATCTGGGCGATCGTCAACGCCATCGCCGATCGGCTCGGCCCTGTCAGCGTCGTCCTCGAAACACCTGAATCCAAAAAGCAATTGCTTCTCGGCCGGGCTCGGCGCCAGGGCTGGATCTCGGCCATCGGACAGCTCGGCACCATGGTGCTGACGCGGCTCGGCAAACGGTTCTTTTCCGGCCATGCGGCACGATTGATCGCCGAGCAGAAACTGGAGACCGAACCCCGCCCCGGCCAGACCATCATCGACATCCCCTCGGCCAATGGGCCGGAGTGCCTTCGGGCGATCGCCGATCTCCAGCCGGGCGTGGTGCTGCTGGCCGGCTGCCGCCTGCTGTCGCGGCAGACGCTGGCGAAGATAGCCTGTCCGGTGCTTAACTATCATGCCGGCATCGCCCCCAAATATCGCGGTATGAATGGCGGCTACTGGGCGCTGGCCTCGGGCGACGCGGGCAATTTCGGCAGCACCGTGCATCTGGTCGATGCCGGCGTCGACACCGGCGGCGTGCTGCGACAGGCGCGCGGCAAGCCTGAACCGGGCGACACGATCTCAAGCTACGCGCTGCGGCAGGCGGCATTCTCGCGCGACATCTGCGTCGAAGCGGTCGGTGACGCACTGGCGGGCAAGCTCGCAACATTCGATCCCGGCCTGCCCTCGAAACAGTGGTATCATCCGACGATCTGGCACTACCTTTGGACCGGCTTGACGAAGCGCATCTGGTAGCCGGCTGGCCGCGCTATTTCACCTTTCTTTTTGCGACCTCCAATAGCGTCGCTTTTGAATGCGCGCGCGTCGTCCCATAACAAGCGGCCCCAGTGCGCATGCGGCAATGCTCGCAGCTTCGAGGAGTGAGAAATTTATGGCCGATCTGATCGTCGTCTACTGGCGCGACATCCCCGCCCAGGTCATCGTCAGGAAGGGCCGGCAGAACGCCAAGCGCGAACTGCCGCTGCGCTTCACCGAGGCGATCGACATGTGCGCCATGCGCACCGGAGCTGGCGGCACCGACGACTATCTGGCCGAATGGCGCAAGGCCGACCCGGTTCCGGTCGGCGACGACCTCGAGGCCGAGGTCGAAAGGGCCTTCCACGAGCTCGACACGAAATACGACCGCGAGCGGCTGGTCGCTCTGGTCAAGGCGGGCGGAAAAGAAAATGTCTGAACAGCAACCGGCGGTTACCCAGGCCACTCTGGTCAAGAAGGCAGCGCCGAAATCCGACTACAAGCCGGCCGACGTGTCGCCGCAGCGGCGCGTCCAGCGCTCCTTCGCGGTGAGATTGTGGTCTATCCGGCACTCACGATTGCTCGAATGGTTCTACAGCCGCTTCGCCGACATCTTCCTGCTGCTGCATCCCTTGTGGAAAGGCATCGGCTACGGTCGCGTCGAGGCTCCGGTCAAGTTCGTCGAGAAGCGCGTCAAGGGCTTCATGTTCGACTGTCGCATGTGCGGCCAGTGCGTCTTGTCCTCGACCGGCATGTCCTGCCCGATGAACTGCCCGAAGCAGCTCCGCAACGGCCCGTGCGGCGGCGTGCGCGCCAACGGCAATTGCGAGGTCGAGCCCAACATGCCCTGCGTCTGGGTCAAGGCCTGGGAAGGTTCGCGCAACATGGTGCATGGCGACAAGATCCTCGACGTGCAGAAGCCGGTCGACCAGTCGCTGCGTGAAACCTCCGCCTGGCTGCGCGTGACCGCGCAGGCAGCCGCCGCGCGCCAGCCGGCCGACAATGCAACCAAGACCGGAGCGTCCGCATGACCATCCGCCAGCGCGACGAGAACCCGGCCGGCATCCACCTGCCACTCGATCCCTTGCCCGGCCACACCTCGCGCGGCCGTCTGGAGCGAGTGCTGAGGCGCGGCGAGTTCGCGGTGACCACCGAGCTCAACCCGCCGGACAGCGCCGATCCGGAGGACGTCTACAACCGCGCCAAGATCTTCGACGGCTGGGTCGACGCCATCAACGCCGTCGATGCCTCCGGCGCCAACTGCCACATGTCCTCGGTCGGCATCTGCGCGCTGCTCACCCGCATGGGCTATGCCCCGATCATGCAGATCGCCTGCCGCGACAAGAACCGCATCGCCATCCAGGGCGACGTGCTGGGCGGCGCCGCGATGGGCGTCGCCAACATGCTCTGCCTCACCGGCGACGGTGTGCAGGCCGGCGACCAGCCCGGCGCCAAGCCGGTGTTCGACCTCGATTCCATGTCGCTGCTCGAGACCTGCCGCATCATGCGCGACAACGGCAAGTTCCTTTCGGGCCGCAAGCTGACGACGCCGCCGCAGATCTTCCTCGGCGCCGCCGTCAATCCCTTCGCCCCGCCCTTCGACTTCCGCCCCATCCATCTCGGCAAGAAGATCGCCGCCGGCGCCCAGTTCGTGCAGACGCAGTACTGTTTCGACGTGCCAATGTTCAAAACCTTCATGCAGAAGGCGCGTGACCTCGGCCACACCGAGAAGGTCTTCGTCCTGTGCGGCGTCGGGCCGCTGGCCTCGGCCAAGACGGCCAAGTGGATCCGTTCCAACGTGCCGGGCATCCATATCCCCGACGCGATCATCAAACGGCTGGAAGGCGCCCAGGACCAGAAGAAGGAAGGCAAGCAGCTCTGCATCGACATCATCAACGAGGTGAAGGAAATCCCGGGCGTCGCCGGCGTCCATGTGATGGCCTACCGCCAGGAGGAGTACGTCGCCGAGATTGTCGATGAATCGGGCGTGCTGAAGGGCCGCCAGCCATGGAAGCGCGAAATCCGCCGCGACGACCAGCTGGTCGCCGACCGGCTCGACCACATTCTGCATGACGAGATTACCGAAACCCAGGTGGACATGGTGAAGACCGCGCATTGAAGGACGCGGCCGTCACCATTCGCTTGAACGAAATCAGATAACGATATAAAGAACTCTTTATATCACGACGGAGAGATTGCATGACCCGCACCATCGTCGCGTCCGCGACCAAAGAAATCATCATCGGCTTCGACCAGCCCTTCTGCGTGATCGGCGAGCGCATCAACCCGACGGGCCGCAAGAAGCTCGCCGCCGAAATGGTGGCCGGCAACTTCGAGACCGTCATCAAGGATGCGCTGGAGCAGGCCGCGTGCGGCGCCACCATGCTCGACGTCAATGCCGGCGTCACCGCCGTCGACCCCAACGCCACCGAGCCGGCGCTGCTGGTGCAGACGCTGGAGATCGTGCAGGGCCTGGTCGACCTGCCGCTGTCGATCGACAGTTCGGTCACCGCCGCCATCGAGGCGGCGCTGAAGGTCGCCAAGGGCCGGCCGCTGGTCAATTCCGTCACCGGCGAGGAAGAGAAGCTTGAAGCCATCCTGCCGCTGGTCAAGAAGTACAATGTCCCGGTGGTCGCCATCTCCAACGACGAGACCGGCATCTCGATGGACCCGGATGTCCGCTTCGCCGTCGCCAAGAAGATCGTCGAGCGCTGCGCCGATTTCGGCATTCCCGCCCATGACGTCGTCGTCGACCCGCTGGTGATGCCTATCGGCGCGCTGGGCGATGCCGGCCGCCAGGTGTTCGCGCTGCTGCGCCGTCTTCGCGAGGAGCTCAAGGTCAACACCACCTGCGGCCTTTCCAACATTTCGTTCGGCCTGCCGCACCGCCACGGCATCAACGCCGCCTTCATCCCGATGGTGATCGGCGCCGGCATGACCTCGGCGATCATGAACCCGGTGCGTCCGCAGGAAATGGAAGCGGTGCGCGGCGCCAATGTGCTCAACGGCACCGACGAGAACTGCACCAACTGGATCCGCACCTACAAGGACTACAAGCCGGCCGAGGGCGGCCACGCCGTCGCCGCCCCCGTGGCGGTTACCGCTCCTGGCGAAGGCGCCGCTGGCGGCCGCCGCCGCGGTGGCCGTGAAGCCCGGATGGCCAGGGGATAAGCGCGCAATCGTGAGCCTTTCCGCAAACCTCGCTGAACCGATCGCACCTTTGGTGTGGTCGGTTCAGTCTGCTTTGCGCTCAGGCCAGGCCCAGGATCGCGTCGAACACGGCCATCCCCGCCCACGATCCGAAAATGCCGGTCGCGCCGCCAACGATGAGATCATCGTCGGCGGCAGGCCAGAAGGCGTGCAGCAGCAATGCCGCAACGATCGCGCCGACAATGCCGGACGCCAGATATTGCGGATTGTGCAGCCAGCGGCCCTTCAGCACCCGCACCATCGTGAAAGCGGTGAATATGGCGGACAGCAGGAGATCGGAGATGGTTGGCCTCTGGACCATCAAACACTCCACCCAACAGTGAAACGATCCGTTAAACGGCATCGACAATCATCACCGAGACCCATGCAGGCATGAACTCGCACACCAACATCACCGACCCGCTCGTGCTGTTCATGCCGTCCGGCAAGCGCGGCCGGTTCCCGGTCGGCACGCCGGTGCTCGATGCCGCGCGCCAGCTCGGTGTCTATGTCGAGAGCGTGTGCGGCGGGCGCGCCACCTGCGGACGCTGCCAGATCGAGGTGCAGGAAGGCAATTTCGCCAAGCACAAGATCACCTCCTCCAATGACCACATCTCGGCCAAGGGCGCCAAGGAGGAGCGCTACGAACGCGTGCGCGGTCTGCCCGAGCGGCGGCGCCTGTCCTGCTCGGCGCAGATCCTCGGCGACCTCGTCATCGACGTGCCGCAGGATACGGTCATCAACGCCCAGACCATCCGCAAGGACGCCGACACCAGGGTCATCGCCCGCGATACCGCGATCCGCATGTGCTATGTCGAGATCGAAGAGCCCGACATGCACAAGCCGCTCGGCGATCTCGACCGGCTGAAGATCGCGCTGATGAAGGACTGGGGCTTCAAGAGCCTCGAGTTCGACTTCTATCTGCTGCCGCAGGTGCAGGGCATCCTGCGCAAGGGCAACTGGACGGCCACCGCCGCCATCCACAAGGATGCCGACAGCGACATCGCGCGCGTCATAGCGCTTTGGCCGGGCCTCAAGAACGAGGCCTACGGGCTGGCCTGCGACATCGGTTCGACCACCATCGCCATGCATCTGGTGTCGCTGCTGTCGGGCCGCGTCGCCGCCTCGTCGGGCACGTCCAATCCGCAGATCCGCTTCGGCGAGGATCTGATGAGCCGCGTCTCCTATGTGATGATGAACCCGGACGGCCGCGAGGGCATGACGGTCGCCGTGCGCGAGGCGGTCTCCGGTCTGGTCGACAAGGTCTGCGCCGAAGGCAATGTCCATCGCAGCGACATCCTGGATTCCGTCTTCGTCGGCAATCCGATCATGCACCATCTCTTCCTTGGCATCGATCCGACGGAGCTTGGCGGCGCTCCCTTCGCGCTCGCCGTATCGGGCGCCGTGCGCATCAAGGCCTCCGACATCGGCCTGAAGCTGAACCAGGGCGCGCGCCTTTACATGCTGCCCTGCATTGCCGGCCATGTCGGCGCCGACGCGGCGGCCGTCACACTGTCGGAAGGCCCGCACCGCCAGGACGAGATGATGCTGATCGTCGACGTCGGCACCAATGCCGAGATCGTGCTCGGCAATTCGACGCGGGTGGTGGCGGCCTCCTCGCCGACCGGCCCCGCTTTCGAAGGCGCGGAAATTTCCGGAGGCCAGCGCGCCGCACCCGGCGCGATCGAGCGCGTGCGCATCGATCCCGAGACGCTGGAGCCGAAATACCGCGTCATCGGCTCGGAGCTTTGGTCGGACGAGCCGGGCTTCCTCGAAAGCGTGCAGGCGACCGGCGTCACCGGCATCTGCGGCTCCGGCATCATCGAGATAGTGGCGGAGATGTACCTTGCCGGCATCATCTCCGAGGACGGCGTGGTCGACGGCTCGCTCGCCGCGCGTTCGCCGCGCGTCGTCGCCAATGGCCGCACTTTCTCCTATGTGCTGAAGGACGGCGAACCCAGGATCACCATCACCCAGAACGACGTGCGCGCCATTCAGCTCGCCAAGGCAGCCCTTTACGCCGGCACCAAGCTGCTGATGGAAAAGCAGAACACCGAGCATGTCGACCGCATCCATTTCGCCGGCGCCTTCGGCTCCTTCATCGATCCGAAATACGCCATGGTGCTGGGCCTGATCCCGGACTGCGATCTCGACAAGGTCTCGGCAGTCGGCAACGCCGCCGGCGCCGGTGCGCGCATGGCGCTGCTCAATCGCGGCTACCGCCGCGAGATCGAGGAGACGGTAAGCCGCATCGAGAAGATCGAGACCGCGCTTGAGCCGAAATTCCAGGAGCACTTCGTTTACGCCATGGCGCTGCCGAACAAGGTCGATCCGTTCCCCAAGCTTTCGGCTGCGGTGAAATTGCCGCCGCGCAAGACGGTGAGCGAGGACGGTGTTGCCGGCGACGCCACGCCGCGCCGGCGCTCGCGCGAGGGCCATGCGGCAAGGCGCGGCCGGGAATAGCAGCCTCTCACCGCCTCCCAAAGTCTCCCATTTTCATTTGCATGCAAATGTTTCCGGATCGCCCGATCCGGAAACCGAAACGCTGTTTTCGTGAAATCGGCTGGAAACACGCCGGGCGCATTTAGGCACCCGTCGAACGGCAGGCCGGAAATGTCTTCCCGCCGCCGCTTCCGGAGGAAACACCATGTCGATGTTCGAAAGCCTCGGCCGCTATGGGGTGGCCATCAAGCATGCGCACAGCAGGAACAAGTCGATCCGGGCCGTGAACAGTCTGCCCGTCGACATCCAGAAGGACATTGGCTGGCCGGCGTCGCCGCCGAATGATCCGCAGGCCGTGCTTTCCCAGTTGCTCCTGGGCTCGGCGCGCTGATGACCTTCGCCGACAAATGCAAGCTGCTGGCCAACCGCCGGGGCCGTGATGCGGCTCCGGCTGCCGGCGACAACAAACTGCGCGTCGCCTTGCTGCCGCGCCGCTAGACTGGACGCAGCGGCACGGCAGGATCACACAAGCGTGTTGCACCCGGCGCAAATCTTGACATTTCCGCCCAAGACACGATCTTCGGATTAGAGGGGAATTCTCTTAGTCGGCTCCGCCGAAGTTCGTGTATCCGCATGCCCAGCTTCAAAAGCCACGTCGTTTCTTTTGTCCTCAGGCATAGCCGCAAGCAGGCCTTTTCCAGTCCGGAAAACCTGCAGCGCTGGATCGCCTATGCGCGCAAGACCGAGGATCACCATCCGCCGGCCTCGCTGCGTTCCCGCTTCGACATCGCCGAGCGCATGGTGAACGGCTTTCCCGTTTATGAGATCGCGCCAAGGACCGGCGAGCGCAAGCGCATGCTCTATCTGCATGGCGGCGCCTTTGTCTTCCAGATCACCTCCTACCATTGGGGCCTGATCGCCGAGATGGCCGAGCGGCTGGGCTTCGGCATCACCGTGCCGATCTACCCGATCGCGCCCGAGCACGACTTCCACGCCATGTTCGGCATGGTCGGCAAGGTCTACCGGCAGATGCTCGAGGAGACGGAAGCCGCGGACATCGTCTTCATGGGCGATTCCGCCGGCGGCAACATGGCCGTGGTGCTGACCATGATGGCGGCCGAGGATGCCTTGCCGCTCCCCTCGCACCACGTCCTGATTTCGCCCGGGCTCGACATGTCGCTCTCCAACCCCGAAGTGTTCGAGGCCGAGCGCAACGATCCGTGGCTTGGCATCGCCGGCGGGCTGGAGGCGATCCGGCTCTACAGCGCCGGCATCGATCGCGCGGACTGGCACATCAGCCCGCTCTACGGCGACCTTTCTGTATTGCCGAAGACGCTGCTCTTGACCGGCTCGCACGACCTGCTCACCCCCGACAACCTGATCTTCGCCGAGAAGGCGCGGGCCGCCGGCGTCGAGGTGGAGGTCGTCTACGAGGAAGGCATGTTCCACGTCTGGCCGCTGATCGAGATGCCGGAGACGCGGCGCGCGCGCAACAGCATCGTTGCCTTCCTGACTGGGGAAACCAGAACGCGGCCGGTCAAGGCTCGTGGCTGGTCGCTTGAGGGTCAGGCCGCGACCTGACCCTTAGCCGGACTTGCCAGCCAAGCTCAGAACTTGCCGGTTTCCTTGAACACTTCGAAAGTAGCGCGGATATGGTCCGCGACCGCCTTCACCGGCGCACTGGCGTCCGGCGTCACCACCATGGCCAGGTTGTAGGTGCCGATATCGGGCATGCCGTCCTTCGGGCTAAGCGCGACCATCTCGTCGCCGAGGAACGATCGCGGCAGCGGCGCGACTGCGAGGTCGGCCATGATGGCGGCACGCTGGCCGGCCGTGTGCGCGCTCATATAGGCGACGCGGTAATTGCGGCCCTCGCGGCCGAGCGCCTCGAGGGCGCCGGCCCGCCACACGCAGCCCTCCTCCCACAGCGATACCGGCAGCGGCTCGCGCAGATGCGCGCAGCCGCCCTTGGCGCCGGCCCAGACGATCGGTTCGGTCAACAGCACCTCGGCGCCGAGCGCGCTGGTCTTGTAGGAGTTGGTGAGCAGAGTGATGTCGAGCGCCCGGTCGTCCATGCGCCGGCGCAGATTGATGCTCTGGTCGATGGTGACGTCGACGGCGATCGAGGGATGCGACTGTGCAAAGCGCTTCAGGACATGCGGCAGCACGCGTTCGCCGTAGTCGTCCGGAGAGCCCAGCCGCACCACGCCGACAATGTCGGGGATGATGAACTTTGACACCACCTCGCGGTTGATCGACAACAGCCGGCGGGCATAGCCGAGCAGCATCTCGCCGTCCGTCGTCAGTGTCACCGAGCGCGCGTCGCGCGCGAAGACGGAGCGGCCGAGGATGTCCTCCAGCTTCTTGATCTGCATGGAGACGGCCGACGGCGTACGGAAGACGGCGGTGGCGGCCGTGGTGAAGCTGCCGGTTTCGGCAATCGCCACGAAGGTGCGCAGGACATCGAGATCGAGCAGCGGCAGCGGATGATTGAGTGGGGCGTTCATCGGGATCGGCCTTCAATTTTTCTGATGCGAACGATCATTCCATTTCGTTTGATTGAACATCAGTTTGGGAGGATAGTCAACTCCATCGAAGCAGGCTGTTGCCACAAGCAGCCATCAAACGACCCCGGCACGGACCTGCATTCGACAGAAATGAAGCTGAAACAGACTGCCGCCGGGCAACTCCCGGCCCAACGCAAAGGAGAATGAAATGTCCATCCTTTCCTCCATCGGCCGGCTTGCGACCGAATTCACCGCGGCCCGCACCCGCTATCAGACCGAACGCGCCATCCATGCGCTGCCGATCGAACTGCAGAAGGATATCGGCTGGCCGGAAGCAGCCGATGCCAGGACCGGTGCTCGCCACGGTGTCGGATCCTGGGCCGGAGCGAAGTAAATCGTGTGTATCAAAACCTGAAGGCCTGCCCGGCGGACCCAGCCCGGCAGGCCTCTCTAATTTAAACGACCGCCTGTTTGTTTGCATTCAAATGATTTTTCCGAGCCATGCTACGGCTGCATGACGCATATGAGCCAATCGCATAACGCTGCATTTTTCGATTTAACGCGTTGTAAACAATCGTAAATCCTGGGCACATTGCCCAAAAATGTCGCAATCGGTGTCGCTTTTCATAACAAGCGCTTCGCTTTTGCGATTTCGTTTTCGTTCGCACAAGCCTATATCAACGCCAGCAAACGAGCTGCCCCACTCCATCACGCGAAGGCGACCCGTCTGAGCAACCGAATGGAGATGATTATGAAGCTTCTTGCCCGCCTGTTCCACCGCCGCGAAATGAACCTGACGACCGCGCTCGAGCGCCAGCGCCTTTCGAAGACCATGCCCGGCCAGACCGGCGCCCTGGCCGCCGCGCGCCTCGGTTTCGTCGCTTGATATTGAGACTTTAGGCGCGGCGCCTCCCAGCCGACGCTGTGAAGTTGACCTCCCCGCCGCTTCGGCAAGACCGAAGCGGCGCTTCTTTTGCCCAGGGGCCGTTCTGCCCGCTCCGGTAGCACATCGGGGCCCATTCCCCAGGCGATTGCCCATTTGCGACCCATGTCGCAAATTTAATTGTCCCAAACCTCTCTAGGCGATTGACAGGAATGGTTTTTCCTGATGTCGCTATGCTATTCGCGACATCCTGTTCGCGTCATGGCCGCGTGAGGTTTCCCGTGAATGCCGTAAAGTACCCGATCAAGAGATCGTTTGTATTTTTCCTCGTCCCCGACTTCACCATGATCGCCTTCGCGACGGCGCTCGATCCGTTGCGCTCGGCCAACCGCATGCTTGGCTACGAGGCCTATAGCTGGCGCCTGGCGAGTATCGACGGCAAGCCGGTGCGCGCCTCGAACGGCGTCGAATGCGCCGTCAACACCTCGCTTGAGGAGGAGCGCAGGAAGATGGCCGGACCGGACCGGCCGAACATGGCCATCGTCTGCAGCGGCGTCAATGTCGAGCGCTACCAGAACAAGTCGGCCTTCGCCTGGCTGCGCGAGGAATACAATCGCGGCGTCGCCGTCGGCGGGCTGTGCACGGGCGCGCATATCCTTGCCGCCGCCGGCCTGTTGTCCAACAAGCGCTGCGCCATCCATTGGGAGAATCTGCCCGGCTTTTCCGAGGCCTTCCCCAAGGCCAACGTCTTTGCCGACCTGTTCGAGATCGACCAGAACATCTACACCTGCGCCGGCGGCACCGCCGCGCTCGACATGATGCTGAAGCTGATCGGCGACGATTTCGACGAGAGCCTCGTCAACCGCGTCTGCGAGCAGGTGCTGACCGACCGCGTGCGCAGCCCGACCGACCGCCAGCGCCTGCCGCTGCGCGCCCGCCTCGGCGTGCAGAATTCCAAGGTTCTGACCATCATCGAACTGATGGAAGCGAACCTCTCCGAGCCGCTGTCGCTGATCGAGATCGCCGACCATGTCGATCTCTCGCGCCGACAGATCGAGCGCCTGTTCCGCACCGAGATGGGCCGTTCGCCCGCCCGCTACTACCTGGAGATCCGGCTCGACCGCGCCCGCCATCTCTTGATCCAGTCGTCGATGCCGGTGGTCGAGGTGGCGGTGGCCTGCGGCTTCGTCTCCGCCTCGCATTTCTCCAAATGCTACCGCGAGCTCTATGCCCGCTCGCCGCAGCAGGAACGCGTCGACCGCAAGCAGCTGCTGGCGGCCTGAGGCGGAGCGGTCATTCCACGAAGGCGAAGTCCTGCTCGCTCGCGTGCAGCATGCCTGCCAAGGTGCGCAACGCCTCCTCGAGCCGCTCGATCGGCGGGGCCGCAAGCGCCAGCCGAACCGCATTCGGCGCGTGTCCGGGGCTGACGGCGAAGGCGCTCGACGGCGTGATCGCGATGCCGCGCCGCGCGGCGACGGCGACGAAAGCCTGCGAACGCCAGTGTTCCGGCAAAGTGAGCCACAAATGGTAGGAACGCGGGTCAGCCTGCACCTCGAACCCTGAAAGGCAGTCGGCGGCGAGACGCTGGCGACGGCTGGCATCCTCGCGCTTGGCTGCGACGAGTTCGCCGACAACGCCATCGGCGATCAGCCGCTGCGCGGCGTTGAAGGCGAAGCCCCCTGCCCCCCAGCCGCCGGAGCGGATGCAAGCCATGACGCTTTCCCTGAGCCGCGGCGGCGCACTGACGAAGCCCAGCGTCAGCCCCGGCGCGACGCGCTTCGACAGGCTGTCCAGCACCACGCAATGGTCAGGCGCCAGCGCCGCCAGCGGCGCCTCGTCGGCGAGGAAGCCGTAGACCGCGTCCTCGATCATCACCAGGTCGAGGCTTTCCGCGAGCCGGGCCAGGTCTACGCGGCGAGCGGCGGGCATGGTGATGCCGAGCGGGTTGTGCAGCACGGGCTGCACGTACAGCGCGGACAGCCGCGCCTCGCGATGCGCCTTCTCGACGGCGTCCGGGCGCACCCCGTTCTCATCCATGGCGAGCGGCACCAGGTTGACGCCGAGCCGCGCCGCGATGCCCTTGACCAGCGGATAGGTCACCGCCTCGACGCCGCAGCGCGCACCGGTCGGAACCAGGGTGGCGATCGCGGTGGCGATCGCTTGACGGCCGCCGCCAGTGAAGGCGAGCCCATCGGGCCGGGGCGACCAGCCGCCGCGGGCGAGGAAACGGGCGCCAAGCTCTCGCGCCGCCGGCGTGCCGCCGCTGGTCGCCGGCCTCAGTGCAATCTGCATTGCGTCCGTATCGCCAAGTCCGGCAAGGCTCTGCGACATCAGTTGCGCCTGCCCCGATAGAATTGGGAAATTGAACTCCAGGTCGATGCGCGGATCGCCGGGATCCGTGGTCGCCGCGGCACCCCGGCGCGATTGCCCCGACACATAGGTGCCGCGACCGACCTCACCGACGACCAGGCCGCGCCTCAATAGCTCGGCATAGACGCGGGTCGCGGTCGATGCCGCGATGCCGCGCTGGTAGGCGAAGCTGCGCTGCGGCGGCAGCCGCTCGCCGGGCCTCAGGCGGCCCTCTGCGATCTCCAGGGCGACCTCATCCGCGAGCTTCAGGTATTCGTTTGCCGACATAATTGCACCGAGAGCAATGTTTCGATTGCACCGAGGCAATTAGCATGCGATTTCCTAGGTCGCAAGGCAAACATTGCACCGAGGTCGAGCCAGCTCGAGGACAGGTGCAGCCGAAAAACCCGGATGAACCGGCCGGACAGCGGTCAATCAGCGTCGTGCTAGCGCACGCGCAACCCCCGCGCTCGCCCGAACGGCGGCGCCGACAGCAAAGGAGACAGAGATGACCTCGATCGTTCAGGCCACCACCAATCACCATCCGCAGCACCGGCTCGCGCACTCGATGCGGCATGGCTTCGGTGCAATCCGTAAGGAGATGCGAGCGCGCAAGGCAATGCGCGCGCTGCGGCAACTCGACGATCACCTGCTGACCGATATCGGTCTGGCGCGCGGCGAGATCGCGTTCGCCGTGCGCGAGGGCCGCTAGGAGGCGCGACGTTCGACCAACCGTTCGAGAACCCGCGAGGTCGCCATGATCACCTTGCTTTTTGCCGCCGAGCTTGCCGCCGCCGTGCTCGCCACGTCGTTTATTTCCGGCATCTTCGGCATGGCCGGCGGCATGATCCTGATCGTGGTGCTGATGGCGATCATGCCGTTGACGGTGGCGATGGTGCTGCACGGCCTCACCCAGCTCACCGCCAACAGCTGGCGGGCCTGGCTGTGGTGGAGCGCGATCCGGTGGCGCATCGCTGCCTTCTATGCCGTAGGCGCACTCGCCGCCGCCCTGTTGCTGGCGGCGATCGAGCTGGTGCCGAGCAAGCCGGTCGCGCTGATCACGCTGGCGCTGCTCTCCTTTGCCGGGCTGTCCGTGCCGCGCGCCATCGCGCCCGACATCCGCCGCGGCGGCCACGGCGTCTGCTGCGGCTTCCTCTGCACGACGCTGCAGCTCACCGCCGGGGTCTCGGGGCCGATCCTCGATGTCTTCTTCATACGCACCGGACTAGACCGCCGGCAGACCGTGGCGACCAAGGCCGCCATCCAGGCGCTTGGGCACTTCCTCAAGGTCGTCTATTTCGGACAGTTGCTGGTCACCGGCACCGACGTCCTGGCGCCGACGGCGGTGGCGCTGGCTATCGCGCTGGCGGCAATCGGGACGCAGCTTTCGCGGCGCGCCCTCGATGCCATCAGCGACGCGCATTTCACGCGCTGGAGCCGGTGGCTGATCGTCGCCACCGCCGCCACCTGCCTGGTCCAGGGCATTGCCCAGCTCGGCGGACCGCGAGCGCTTGCGGCAGCGACGCCCGCGGAACCGCAGACCGACCAGAACGAGCGCATGCAGGCGGCAGTCCCAGCGCCGGGTGCAAAGGCCCGGTCGGAGTCTTGAATCTCCGCTTGACGTCGGGCAGTCTTGGCTCAGATCACGGCCGGCTCAATACCGCTCGCCGCAATAGCATTCGGCTGATGAGATGCGATCGTTCCAGCCGGTATTGCTGAAATCGCGGACCCTGCGATTGAGCTCGATCGACCGGCCTCGCATCCTCGTATCCGAATAGGCGACGAGGGTACAGCCGCGGCTCACGATCACCGAGGAGACGCGATCGTTCCAGAACTGGCCGCCACGAAAGCTCACCGAATCGTCCGCTCCCAATTCCAGCGCGCGGCCGCGAAAATTCGAGTGCTCGAACATGATGCAGCCCGCATCGCCGTAATACTGAGCACTGGCGCTGCCGGCGCAAAACACCGATGCGGCCGCCATCAGGATTGCGACAGATTTCATGGGACGTCTCCTCGTTTGCGCATGGAAGCCGTATGATCGGCACGGCGCGACGACTTTGCATGGCCGACACCGGACAGGCAAGCCGGGGCATGACAACTAGCGGCTGTCGAACATCCAGCTGCGGTCGCGCCACATTTTCTCGCCGACCTGACAATCCACGATCGGCTTGTCCTGGGCGAGCACCATCGGCGGATCAGCTGCCTCATCGGCCGCCCATTGCGGCGAACCTGGACCGGCAAGCTCCAGCACAAGCTTGCGGCGGATCGCTTCCGGAAACTGCGTCCAGTCGTTGACCGGGATCATGAAGGCGCCGGGACCACCGATGACGCAGTCGCTGTAGTAGCGGTCGAGATCATTGACGTCGTAGGCGCCGGTGAAGCCGCCGCGCGTCATCAACGGCAGCCCGTTGATGGTGATGCCCTGGCTCACCACGATATCGCGCGCGAGGTTGACGGGCGCCCCCTGGTTGTTAGGCCCGTCGCCGGAAATGTCGATGACGCGCTTGACGCCCTGAAAGCCACTTTCGGCGAAAAGATCGCTGCCGAATTCCAGCGCGCCGGAAATCGAGGTGCGCCTAGCGCTGTCCGGCGGGTGGGCGTTGAGCTGCTCGACCACGCGCTCGGCATCGGCCCGGTTGGCGATCGCCGTCCACGGCACGATGACCCGCTGCCAGTTGCTGCCCGCCCATTCGACATAGGTGACGGCGATCTTGCCATAGGCGCCGTCGGCAATCGCCTTGAGCACCAGATCGTGCGTCAGGGCCGCCGCGTAGCCATGGCGCTGGATCTCGAGCTCTTCAGGCGACATCGACAGCGAGACGTCGACGGCAAGCACCAGCTCGATGTCGACGGGTTCCGCGGAGGATGCGGGCGTCGCGCAAAGCGCCGACGCCAGCGCGGCGCAGAACGGAAGGAGATGTCTTGCACTGGCAAAAGCAGACATGCCGCGACGGTAAGCGAGAATCGCGGCCGGACAAAGCGAAAAGCCCGGCGGGGCCGGGCTTCTCGTGCGCTTGAAAAACTCAGCTGCGCGGCTTCAGACTCTCCGGATCGTAGAGCGGCTTGTAGCCGACACCGGCAACCTCGACCGGATAGGTCTCGCCGAAATACTCGACCTGCAGCTTGCGCCCTTCCTGGGCGTAGGCCCAGGGCAGATAGGCAAGCGCGATGTTCGTGCCGATGGTCGGGCCGTAGGCGACCGAGGTGGTGAAGGAGCGGCGGCCGAGTTCGTCGACCAGCGTCTCGCCGGTCGCGGGGTCCAGCACTGGCATGGTGCCGACCGGATAGCGCGCGACGCCGTTCGCATCGATGTTGTCGGTCATCACCAGCGTGCACAGCATCGCCGGCTGATGCTCGCGGGCACGATACTCCACATGCTTGGCCTTGCCGCAGAAATCGTTCTCCTTGACCTTCGGACGTGCAAGGTCGGCCTCGAGCAGATTGTACTCGGTCAACAGGTCGGCGTTCTGCAGCCGCAGGCTCTTTTCCATGCGGCGCGTGTTGGCATAGGTCTCGACGCCGAACGGCATGACGCCGGTCGAGCGCAGCGCGTCCCAGACGGCCAGGCCATCCTCGTAGCGCATGTGCAATTCCCAGCCCTGCTCGCCGACATAGGAGATGCGGAACGCCGTCACATCCTTGCCGCCGATCCGGATCGGCTTGATCGCGGCGAAGGGGAAATTCTCCGGCGTCAGCCCGTTCGGATCCTCGACCACCTTCTGCAGAGTGGTGCGCGCGTTCGGCCCCCAGATGCCGATGGTGACGTATTTTTCGGTCACGTCGGTGACGGTGACGTCGAAGCCTTTGTCCTGCGCGGTGCGCTGCATGTAGCGGAAGTCGCGCGGACCGGCGTCGGCACCGTCGATCACACGGCAGCGGTCGGCCATGCGGATGACGGTGAAGTCGGCGCGCACCATGCCTTCCTCGTCGAGGAAGTGGGTGTAGATGCCCTTGCCGATGTTGTTGTCGCCGCCGATCTTGGCCGCGCACAGCCATTCGAGCAGCGCGACATGGTCGGGCCCTTCGACGTCATACATCGAGAAATGCGAAAGGTTGACGATACCGCAATCCTCGCTCATCGCCAGATGCTCGGCATTGGAGACGCGCCAGAAATGGCGGTTGTCCCATTCGTCCTGGCGCACCGGCACGCGGTTGCCGTATTTCTCCAGCAGATGCTCGTTGGCGGCATAACCGTGGGCGCGCTCCCAGCCGCCGAGTTCCATGAAATAGCCGCCGAGTTCCTTCTCGCGCTCCCAGAACGGCGAGCGGCGTATGTTGCGGCCCTTCGAGAACGGCTCGCGCGGATGCACAGCCGGATTGTAGACCTTCATCGCCGTCTCGGTGCAGCGCTCCCAGATGAACTCTTCCTTCGTCTGGTGCGGGTAGAAGCGCGCATAGTCGATGGCGTGATGGTCGATCGAGGTGCGGCCGTCGGTCATCCAGTCGGCGATCAGCTTGCCCATGCCGGGGCCGTCCTTGACCCAGATGGCGACGGCGTACCACAGGCCCCTCACCTTCTGGCTCTCGCCCATCGATGGGCCGCCGTCGGTGGTCACCTGCAGCAGGCCGTTGAAGGAATGGCTCTGATTGTAGCCGAGCTCGCCCAAGATCGGCGTCAGCTCCATGGCGCGTTCCAGCGGCGCCAGGATCTGCTCCATGTCGAGATCGCGCTGCGACGGCGACAGCCGCGCCTGGTCCTTTTCGAGCAGGTCGCGCGGGTGGCAGAGACGCGGATTGTTCTCTTCGTAATAGCCCCACTCGATCTGCCCGCCCTCGGCGGTCTTGGGATCGCCGGTGTCACGCATATAGGCCGAATTGCCCTGGTCGCGCAGCAGTGGCCAGCCGATCTCCTTGCCGGTGCCGGCGAACTCGTTGTAGGGGCCGAAGAAGGTCAGCGGATGGTCGATCGGCATCACCGGCAGGTCCTCGCCGACCAGCGCCGCGGTCAAACGGCCCCAGATGCCGGTGCAGACGACCACATAGTCGGCCATGATCGTTCCGCGCTCGGTCACCACGCCCTTGATGCGCCCGTTCTCGACGATCAGCGACTTGGCCGAGGTGTTGGCGAAAGACTGGAGCTTGCCGGAGGCCACACCCTGGTCGACGAGCTTGCCGGCGACCGTCTGCGAGCGCGGAATGACCAGGCCGGCATCCGGATCCCACAAGCCGCCCTGCACCATGCTCTCTTCGATCAGCGGAAACTTTTCCTTGATCTCGGCCGGCTCGATCAGCCGCGCCCGGGTGCCGAAGGATTTGGCCGAAGCGATCTTGCGCTTGATCTCCGCCATGCGGCTGTCGTCGCCGACGCGCGCGACTTCGAGGCCGCCAATCCGCGCGTAATGGCCCATCTTCTCGTAAAAATCGATCGAATAGAGCGTTGTCCAGCAGGACAGGAAGTCATGGCTGGTCGTGTAGCAGAAGTCGGACGCGTGCGCCGTCGAGCCGATATCGGTCGGGATGCCGGACTTGTCGATGCCGACAATGTCGTCCCATCCGCGCTCGATCAGGTGATGGGCGATGGAAGCGCCCACGATCCCGCCCAGCCCGACGATGACGACCTTCGCCTTTTCCGGAAACCCTGCCATTGCCCGTGACTCCAAAGTGGTAAAGCGGGCGGACTATAGGGCGGAGCGGTGTCGCGATTGAAGCCTGTTTGCGACATTACGAAAAGACCGAGCGACCCTGAAGACCGAACATGCTTCCTTCGGACGCCACAGGCGAGGATTTTTGCCATGCGCCGGAGTCAGTCGGACCGCTCCATGAACTTCTGGAAGACAAGCTGCTTACCTTCGCGCACGCTGTCTTCAAGCGGCTTCGCCTTCGCCAGATGCGCGGCGATCGCGCTGGCCAGCATGCATCCCGTCCCACGCATCGATGCTGCAAGGCGTGGTGTGTCGAAGCGGAGTGGTTCTTGGTTCGAGCGCAACAGAATGTCGGTCGATCGCGGTCCCGATGCATGACCGCCCTTGATCAGCAGGGCCTGCGCACCTGCGCCGAGCAATTCCTGACCCTGCCTGATCGCGCCATCCTCGTCGGTTGCGCGTTCCGCCGGGACAAGAAGCGCCAGCTCGATGAGATTGGGCGTGACCAAGCGGCAAAGCGGCATCAGGTCATGCTTCATCGCCGCGACCGCGTCAGCTTCCAGCAGCGCCCGGCCTGACGTCGAGGCCAACACCGGATCGAGTATTGCCGGCACCCGAGGATTTTCGCGCAGCACGGCCGCAACGGCCACGACGGTCTCGGCAGTCGCCAGCATGCCGATCTTGATGGCGACCACCTCGTTGGCCTGCAGCGCGGCGCGCATCTGGTCGGCCACCAGGCGTGGCGATGAGCGGTGTATTTGCGCCACGCTTTCGTGCGTCTGTACTGTCAGCGCGGTGACTGCCAGGCAGGTGCGCACGCCAAGAGAAGAGATCGTCTCGATATCGCGTGCAAGTCCGGCACCCCCGCTGGAGTCGGATCCGGCAATGACAAGGACGTGCGGTTCTTGCCTCAGCGCCATCGCTCCGTCCTTGCGATCCATTCCCGGGTGCGCGCCTCGGGATCGGCATTCAACGTGATATCGGTCACAACCGCGGCGCTGTCGGCGCCCGCGTCGAAAACGCCGTCGAGCCGGTCAGGGTTGAGGCCGCCGATGGCGACCAAGGGGATTGGCGCGATCCGGCGCTTCCACTCGCCGATCCGCTCCAGCCCTTGCGGCGCCCATTTCATCTTCTTCAGGATGGTGGGATAGACGGGACCGAGCGCGATGCAGTCGGGCTTGGCGGCGATGGCCGTTTCCAGTTCGGCATGATCGTGCGTGCTGAGCCCGAGCCTCATACCGGCTGCGCGTATCGCCGAGAGGTCTGCGGTCTGCAGATCCTCCTGGCCGAGATGGATGAAGTCGCAACCTTCCTCGATTGCCAGTTGCCAGTGGTCGTTGACGATGAGCTGGCATTGGTGCTCGGCGCACAAGGCTTTCGCCTTGCGGATTTCGGCGCGCAGTCCGGCCTCGTCCATAGCCTTGATGCGCAACTGAACCAGCCTGACGCCGAGTGGCGCCAACCGTTCGATCCAGGCGGCGCTATCGACGATCAGGTAGAAGGGATCGAGCTTCATACGAAAACCGCCCTGCCGAATGTCGGCGTCGACGGCATCGCGACCTCGCGCGGTTCGAGCATTCCCGAGCGGAACGCCTCATGGCCGGCTTCCACCGCCTTGCCGAATGCGCGCGCCATGCCGACCGGGTCGGCAGCCTTGGCGACCGCCGTATTCAGGAGCACCGCATCGAAGCCGAGTTCCATCACGGTCGCGGCATGTGATGGCCGGCCCAATCCCGCATCGACGATCAGCGGAACGCCAGGAAAATGTGCGCGCATCGAGCGCAGCGCCGAGATGTTGACCGGCCCCAGCGCCGAACCGATGGGCGCGCACCACGGCATCAGGACCTTGCAGCCCGCCTCAAGCAGCCGTTCGGCGACGACGAGGTCGTCGGTGGTGTAGGGGAATACCGAAAAGCCGTCCTCGCTGAGGATGCGCGCCGCCTCGACCAGGCCGAACACATCCGGCTGCAGCGTGTCGTGGTTGCCGATCACTTCCAGCTTGATCCAGTTCGTGCCGAACACTTCGCGTGCCATCTTCGCGGTCGTGACCGCTTCCTTGACGGAATGGCAGCCGGCGGTGTTGGGCAGGATTTTCGTGCCAAGCGTGCTGATCAGCGCCCAGAATTTCTCGCCGGCCTTGCCGCCGGCCATCTCCCGCCGCAAGGAGACGGTCAGCACCGATGTGCCCGACGCCTTAACGGCATCGGCAAGGATGGCTGGCGACGGATATTGCGCCGTTCCGAGAAGCAGACGAGAGGGAAGCGTCGTCCCGAAAAGCTCCAGCATCGCTAGCCTCCCTGCATGGGCGAGAGGATTTCGATCCGGTCGCCGTCGCTCAAATGGAATTCCGCCCGATGGGCTTTGTGCACGAGGTCGCTGTTGACGGCCGTTGCCAGCCAATCGCCCTCATAGTCGAGCGCCGCAAGCAGCGCCGCCAGGGTTGTCGCCGTGATCTCAAGCGCCTCGCCGTTGACGATCAGTTTCATGTGTAGACTCCACAGGTTCGTGCTGCCTGAAGACAATTTCGGTTGCTTGCCGTGCCATGGCGGGCGCCAGAAGAAAGCCATGACGATAGAGGCCGTTGATCCTGACGGTGTCGCCGCTCGTTTCGACGCGCGGCAGGTTGTCTGGAAAGGCCGGGCGAACGCCGACGCCGGTCTCAAGGACCTCAGCCTCGCCAAAGGCCGGTTGGAGCGCGCAAGCAGCGCTGAGCAACTCGATCATCGAACGGGCGGTGATCGATCCCCCGGACTGGCTTTCGATCATCGTCGCACCGATCATGAAGCGGTGGTCGGCGCGCGGCACGATGTAGAGCGGAAAGCGCGGATGAAGCAGCCGGACCGGCCGCGACAGCGAGACGTCGGGCGCACGCAGGATCAGCATCTCGCCGCGCACGCCGCGCAGCCTGTCGTCGACAGCGGCCATTCCCGTGCAGTCGATCCGGCGATCGAAACCGGACACCTGCCTGATATCGGCGCCGAAGCGGAATGCGACGCCCATGGCCGCTAGCCGGTCATGAAGTCTCGCCATCGCCTGGCGCGGGTCGAGATGGGCCTCGCCTGGGAAGAACAGTCCGCGGCGGAAGCGGCCGGCGAGGTCGGGCTCGAGGCGCGCGACTTGGTCTTCATCGATACGCCGGTGACCCGTAGTGCAGTTGGCGAAGCGGTCGAGCTCGCCCGCATCGCGCGGCGCGGCCACGACCAGCGTTCCGCCCCGCGTCACCTGGCCGGGCGTCGCCGCATCCCACCAGTCGGCGGCGTAGCGTCCGAGATCCAGCACCGGCTGCTCGGCGCTTTCACGCTCGCACCAGGGCGCCAGCATGCCGCCGGCGAACCACGACGCATTGCCGCCAAGGCCGTGCCTTGTCTCCGCAACCGTCACCGTCGCGCCGCGCGTGGCGAGCTCGAAGGCGGCAGTGAGGCCGGCGACGCCGGCCCCATTGACCAGCACCTTCATGACGGCTGGGCCGCCTTTGACATCAGCGGCGCGCCGATCTCGTCCGCCGGCACGTAGAGATCGCCGCCCTCACGGTATTTCGCCGCCATCGCCGCCATGCCTTCTTTCTGTGCCTCGGCCCGGATGTCGTGGGAAATGCGCATGGAGCAGAATTTCGGCCCGCACATCGAGCAGAAATGCGCCAGCTTGTGCGCCTCCTTGGGCAAGGTCTCGTCGTGGAAGGAGCGCGCCGTTTCGGGGTCGAGCGACAGGTTGAACTGGTCTTCCCAGCGGAACTCGAACCGCGCGCGGGAAAGCGCATCGTCCCTGACCTTCGCCGCAGGGTGGCCCTTGGCGAGATCCGCGGCATGGGCGGCGATCTTATAGGTGATCACGCCGGTCTTGACGTCATTGCGGTCGGGCAGGCCGAGATGTTCCTTCGGCGTGACGTAGCAGAGCATTGCCGTGCCGAACCAGCCGATCATGGCAGCACCTATGCCGGAGGTGATGTGATCGTAGCCCGGCGCGATGTCCGTGGTGAGCGGCCCCAGCGTATAGAACGGCGCCTCGCCGCAGACGGCGAGCTGCTTGTCCATGTTCTGCTTGATCTTGTGCATCGGCACATGACCGGGCCCCTCGATCATCACCTGGCAGTCCTTGGCCCAGGCGATCTGAGTCAGCTCGCCTAGCGTTTCCAGCTCGGCGAACTGCGCGGCGTCGTTGGCGTCGGCGATCGAGCCCGGACGAAGCCCGTCGCCGAGCGAGAAGGACACGTCGTAGGCACGGCAGATGTCGCAGATCTCGGCGAAGTGTTCGTAGAGGAAGCTCTCGCGGTGGTGGTGCAGGCACCATTTGGCCATGATCGAGCCGCCGCGCGAGACGATCCCGGTCACCCGGTCGACGGTCAGCGGGATATAGTGCAGCCGCACGCCGGCGTGGATGGTGAAATAGTCTACGCCCTGCTCGGCCTGCTCGATCAGCGTGTCGCGATAGACCTCCCAGGTCAGGTCCTCGGCGATGCCGCCGACCTTTTCCAGCGCCTGGTAAAGCGGCACCGTGCCGATCGGCACCGGCGCATTGCGCACGATCCATTCGCGGATGTTGTGGATGTTGCGGCCCGTCGACAGGTCCATCACCGTGTCGGCGCCCCAGCGGATCGCCCACACCATCTTCTCGACCTCTTCGGCCATCGACGAGGTGACGGCGGAGTTGCCGATATTGGCGTTAATCTTGACCAGGAAATTGCGGCCGATGATCATCGGCTCGCTCTCGGGATGATTGATGTTGGCGGGAATGATCGCCCGTCCGCGCGCCACTTCGTCGCGCACGAATTCCGGCGTCACGAAGTCGGGGATTGCCGCGCCGAAGGCTTCTCCGTCGCGCTCGAGATTGCCGCGCAGGGCCTCGCGGCCCAGATTCTCGCGGATCGCGACGAACTCCATTTCGGGCGTGATGATGCCGGCGCGCGCATAGGCAAGCTGGGTCACCGCCTTGCCGGCTTTCGCCCGCAGCGGACGATTGCGGATCGGAAATTCCGGCGTCAGGCGCTCGCCTGTCGCGAACCCGTTGTCTTCCGGACGCACATGGCGGCCGTCATAGGCTTCGACATCGCCGCGTGCTGTAACCCATTCCTGGCGAAGCCGGGCAAGGCCCTTTTCGATGTTGGTTTCGACAGCCGGGTCGGTATAGGCGCCGGATGGATCGTAAACGGTAACGGGCGGCTCGCCGGCCGTCGGATGGACGGAGATCTCGCGCATCGGCACTTTGATCTGGGGGTGGAGGCTGCCTTGCTTGTGGATCTTGCGCGAGGCGGGCAACGGCCCCGTCGACACGGTGGGGGTAAGGGCATTCATCTTGAGGCTCCTTTGCTCATGCATTGGAGACCCAGTTCTGTGCCGGAAGGATGAAAAGACGCTTTGGTCGCCCTGCCGAAACAGGACCTCGGGCATAGACTCCCGCAAAGCGCTTGCACCGTCCCTACGCCAGTATGAACTGGATCAGGTTCAACGGGTCACTGCGCCGCGAAAGCCAGCAGTATCTCAGCCCCTTGCCGGGACTCCCCTGGTGAATGCCTCAGGTTGGACGGGCCGGCGCCGCTTTGTCAAGCCGTGTTCGGCCGGCGCGGCGGCGGGAGAGACTTGCCCTTGTGGACGGGAGGTCGGCGAAACTCAGGCGAAAGCCCAGACGTCCTCGGCCTGGAAGCCGACCTGGTAGCCAGCGGTCTTCAGTTTGACCACCACCTGGCCGATCTCGGCCGCCGGCAGCGCGCCGACTTCGATCTTGATCATGCCGGGACGGTAGCGCTTGAGGTCGAGCTGCTCGAACACCATCCAGTCGGCGCCCTCGCAATCGACGAGGAAGGCGTCGATATAGGCAATGCCGTTGCGGTCGAGCAGCGTCTGCAGTGTCTCCGACGGCACCTCGATGTCCTTGAGGTGCGGCGCGAACTTGTTGAAGTTGGCGTCCGCCTCGCCCCAGGCGTTCTTGCCCGACATCAGATTGGTGTCGGTTACCGACGAGCAGCCGATGAACTCGATCGGCAGCGTGCCGTCTTCGAGCGCGGCGGCGTCAAATGTATGAACGGTGATCGTCCCCCTGGTCCGCGTCACCGCCACAGGCTCGATGATGAAGCGCCCGGTATCGGGATAGTTGGCGCGCAGGCGCTTCTGATTGTAGGGGATCGGTTCGACCAGCATCGCCCGCGCCCTTGGAATGCGGTGCAGCCAGGGCGTGACGTCGTCGAATAGGGCGCCGTCGCAGGCGCCGACATTGACCATCTGGAACGGCCTGCCGCCGAAGCGTGCCATCAGCGCCGCCCGGGCGAGGAACTTCGTGCCGCGCAGCGCCGGCCCGCGATCGAGCAGCCCGGCCGGAAGGCCGAACGAGAGCGCGATGCGCGCCAGGTTGGAAACGGAACTCATTGCGTGTCTCCGGGCTTGTCTCCGCCAACGACGTGCGGCGCGACGCGACGCTGGCCGGCCGAGGCCCATAGCGCCATCAGCGGGCCAGCAAGCAGCAGGAAGGGCGGCAGCAGGTTGGGGAAATAGATGCGTGTGTCGTGGATCGGGAACACCGTGAACTTGGCCAGAACGCCGAGCACCAGCGCCGCAAGCAGGATACCGGCGCGACGGTGGAGGCGGAAACCGGCGCGGCCAAGCGCGTACCATCCGGCCAGCGCCAGCACCGAGACGCCCACCCAACTGTTGGCGTTGATCGCACGCAGCAGCGAGGCGGCGAAGGCCTTGAGGTAGGCCGCGAGCGAGAATGGCGGCTCGAAGCCGTCCATGTTGTAGTGCTGCTCGATCGTGGAGAACCACAGATGCGGCCACCAGCCGGGGTGCTGGGCCCAGTGCGAAATGGCGAAATAGGCAATGAAGGAGGCGGCAAAGCCCGCCAGCGCGCCCCAGGCCCTTTGCCGGAAGATGATGAGCAGCACGGCGAAGATCGCTAGGAAGACGATGTTGTCCGGCCGCGCCATGAAGGCGAGGAACAGCAGGATCGCGGTCGCCGCCTCGCGTTTGCGCACATAGGCGAACAGGCCGCCGAGGAACAGTGCGGAGCACATCAGGTCCGGCGTCGACGCGCGCGCCGCGTCGCCGAAATCGGCCATGATCAGCACCGCGCCGACTATCGGAGCCAGGGCCAGCGCGCCTTCCGAACGCAGCCAGATGAGCGTGATGCCGCCAAACAGCAGCACCGAGACCACGGAGACCAGCCGCATAGCCTCGACCGGCGACACGACATGGCTGAGGCCGGACAGGATCTCGGCATAGAGGAACTTGATCCGGTACATGCCGAGCAGCGAATGGAAGTCGGCGGCATTTTCCGCCATATGGCTGCGGTAGCCGCCGCCATCGTCGGTCAGCGTCTTGTAGTCGGCGGCCGAGACGCCCGCCTTAACCGCGCTGTAGGCATAGTCGTGCAGGGCCTGCGGATCGGGATAGGTGCCTTCCTCGGCGACCGCCAGATAAGGCAGCATATCCCAATTGGCGTCGGGCATGATCCAGGCCGTTGCCGCCGTCAAAAGGATGTAGAGCGAGAAAGCCGCCGCGCCGATAGGTGCCGCCAGCCGCGCATAGGTCCCCTCGCCCCAAGCGAGACCAGCCCCGGCGAGCCGGTCGAGCGGATTGGTCGGGACGTTAGGCGGCCTGGTCAGCATGTTCTGCTCAGCCGCCTCTACTTGCCGACCTGGCTTTTGACGAAATCCTTGACGATCGCCACGATGCCGCGCGACAGAAGGCTGTCGAAGGCATCGACGAAGCGGTCGACATGTTCGCGCTGGCAGATCAGCGGCGGCTCAAGCCGGATGACGTTGCGATTGTATTCGGTGAAGGCGACGAGCACGTCATAGTCGCCCAACAACAGCGAGCCGACGAAGCCTGAGAGCGAGCCCTTCAGCTTGTCGTCGAGCACGCTGACGATCGGCCGCAGCACCATCGGCAGGGTCTGCGAGAAATCGTGGAATTCGAGCCCGATCATAAAACCCTTGCCGCGCACGTCCTTGATGATCTTCGGATACTTCTCCTTGAGCGCCTGCAGCCGCTGCAGAAGGTAGTCGCCCGTCGCGGCCGCATTGTCGATCAGGCCTTCGTCGTAGAGCACGTTGAGCCCCTCGATCGCGGTGACGCAGGCTTCGCCCATGCCGCCGAAAGTCGCCATGGCATGGATCATCGCCGTCTTCGGCGTGCCATAGGCCTTCATGTATACGTCGCGCCTGGCGATCATGGCGCCGACCGCCGCCTTGCCGGCGCCGAGCGATTTCGCCAGCGCCGTCACATCCGGCACGACACCGTAGTGCTCGAAAGCGTAGAAGCGGCCGGAACGGCCATAGCCGCACTGCACCTCGTCGGCGACCCACAGCACGCCGTACTGGTCGCAAAGCGCGCGCAGCTTCTGCCAGTATTCGCCAGGCGCCTGGATGATGCCGCCGCCGCCCTGGATGGTTTCGAGCACGATGACGCCGATCTCGGGATCGCTCCTGAACAGGCGCTCGACCGCATCGATGTCGGCGAAGGGAACCCGCACCACATTGTCCGCCACCCTGAAGTCGGCGCGGTAGAGCGAACCGTCGGTGATCGCCAGCACGCCCTTGGTCTTGCCGTGGAAAGAATTCTCCGCATAGACGACCTTCGGCCGCTTCGGGCCGGCGGCGCGCTCGGCAAGCTTCACCGCCGCTTCCATGGCTTCCGAACCGGACGAGCCGAGGAACACCATGTCGAGGTCGCCGGGCGAGCACTTGGCGATGTTGTGCGCAAGGGCCGCTGCATATTGCGACATGAAAGCGATGGCGATTTCCTGCCGCTTCTCCTCCTGGAATTTCTTGCGTGCTTCGAGGATGCGCGGATGGTTGTGGCCGAAGGCCAGCGAGCCGAAGCCGCCGAAGAAGTCGAGGATCTTGCGGCCGTTCTGGTCGATGTAGAACATGCCCTCGGCGCGCTCGATCTTGACCTTGTGGAAGCCGAGCAGCTTCATGAAATGCAGCTGGCCCGGATTGAGATGCGCCTTGAACAGGTCGGTGATGCGGGCGACGTCCATCGCCTTGGCCTGCTCGACGCTGATCAGCTCGGGCTTGGCGATGGTGGCGGGCGACAGCGCAGGCGCCTCGACCAGCGTGCGCGTGCCCGTGTGTTCCGGCTTGGCCATGACGGTCATCTGAAAAATCTCCCCTTCGTCGCCTTTATTCGGCAGGAACGTGTTTGGTGGCGACGGCGTGGCCGTCCTTCTTGGCGCGGTACTCGCTGTAGGCGGCGATCAGCATGTCCTCGTCGCGATATTGCGGCACCCAGCCGAGCTGGCGCCCGGCCTTGGACACGTCGAGCACGCACTCCTCGTCGGCGATCAGATACTGCTCCGGATCCATGATGGGCATGTTCATGAGGTCGAGCAGGTCGAGCGTGCGCTTGACCGCCCAGCCCGGTGTCGGGATCAGGACCGATTTCGAACCGGCATGCCGGATCAGGTCGCCAAGCAGCTTCTTCACCGGCGGCGGCTTGAGGGAGCCGAGATTATAGGCCTCGTTCGGCACGCCGGCCTTCCAGGCCGCGCGGGCAGCTTCCGCGCAGTCGAAAACAGAGATGAACTGGTAGGGATTCTTGCCCGAGCCGATCATCGGCACGGGCAAATTCCAGTCGATCAGCTTGAACAGTTTTTCCAAAATGCCGAGGCGGCCGGGGCCGATGATCAGGCGCGGCCTGAACAGCGAGATCGACATGCCGCGCTTGCGCCATTCGGCAGCCAGCTCCTCGGTCCTCAACTTCGACAGGCCGTACTCGCCGAGCGGCGCGACCGGATGCTCCTCGGTCATCGGCAGCGTCACCGTGTGCCCGTAGATCATGTCGGTCGTGTAGTGGACGAGCTTCGAGGCGCCGGCCTTGTCCATCGCCTTCATGATGTTCTCGGTGCCGTGGAAATTCACCGGGAAGAAGAAGTCGTGCCGCTTGGCGCGCACCTGGATCGGCGACAGCATCTTCGCCGACAGGTTGTAGACCATGTCGTCGCCCCTGAGCCCGACGGTCGCGACCGAGGCCGGATCGGTGACGTCACAGGTGACGAAACGAGCCGAGCGATAATGCGGCAGATCGCTCTTGACGATGTCGGCGACAACGACCTCTTCGCCGTCGGCAACAAGCTTGGGGGCAAGGTGGCGGCCGACGAAACCGTCGCCGCCGAAAATCACATGTCTCATCGAACGATCTCGCTTGTGCCGATCTTGTCTTGGGTGATGGAAGCGGTCTGGTCCTCGTGCCCTCGCCCACTTTGGGCGATCAGCACCGTGCCGACGCAGATGCACGCGATGCCAGCGACGCGCCAGCCATTGAGGTCCTCGCGGAAAACGAAATAGGCGAAGACGGCGACCGCGACATAGGCGAGGCTAAGAAATGGATAGGCGAAGCTGAGCTCGACCTTGGACAGCACATAGAGATGCGAAGCCATCGAGATGACGAAGGTGCAGAGCCCGAGGAACACCCACGGGCTGAAGACGATCTGCAGCAGCTTCAGCAGCGGATTGGTGCCCTCGAACGAAATTGGCCCGAGCGACATCATGCCTTGCTTCAGCATCAGCTGGGCCGCCGCATTGGTCATGACCGTGAAGAGAATGAAGACGATGTATTTCATTGTTGCCACCCCGCTCGCAGCGGTCCTATTACAAACCTGCAAACATTTCGTGAAGTCACGTGACTGTTTGAGTAAACCCTGACTTTAACGCTTCTTTTACCAAGATTTATTCGAATTCTACCTATTCCGCCGCATGCGCAGCTCCCTGCCGTTCATCCAGTTTCTTTGCCGTGCGCGCCCAGAAGTCGGACATGAAGGCGGGATCGCGCACAGCTTCCAGCCGCGGCCAGTCCGGGAAGGATGCCGCGAAGGTCTCGGCGCCCATGCGCGCGTCCTTGTATGGGTTGACCGCGCCGCCCGCCTCGATCGTAATGCGGTCGAGTTCGGCAAGCAGCCTGAGCGTCTTTTCGCCCCGGTTGGGGAAGTCGAGCGTCAGCGTGAAGCCTGGCCTCGGAAACGACAGCAGCGCCGGCGAGCGGACCCTGCCAAAACGCTTCAGTACGGTGAGAAAGGACCCCTGCCCGGCGCGCCTTGCCGCTTCCAGCAGCGCCGGCACGGCATGCCGCGCCGGCCCCTCCGGCACCACGCTCTGGTGCTGGAAAAGGCCCTTCGGTCCATAGAGCCGGTTCCAGTCGCCAACACCGTCGAGCGGAAAGAAAAAGCCCTGGTAGCCGACCTGGCGCGGCGCCGCCGATCGCCCCTTCTTCCATCGATAGGCAGCATTGAAAGCAGTCAGGAACGGCCGGTTGAGCACATTGAATGGCGGCTGCAGCGGCACCGAAAGGCGCGCGCCGGCACGGGACGCCGCATGCAAGCCATGCTCGGCATGGTTGCCGGTGAACAGCAGGCCGCGCCCTCGCCCTCCGGCGAGTTGGTCGATCCAGGCGACGGCGTACTCATTGGCCTGGTCGGCCGCTTCGGTCAGTTCGAAGAATTCGCCGAGATCGCCAAAGGGCGTCGCCTTCTCAACGATGTCGAGCGAAGGCACCCGCATGAGCCGGATCGACGCCGACAGGATCAGCCCGGTCAGCCCCATGCCGCCGATGGTTGCCCGAAATAGCCGCGCATTGCTGGTCGCCGAGCAGCGATAGGTCTTGCCGTCCGAGCGCAGCAGCGTCAGCGATTCGACATGGCAGCCGAAGGTGCCGCGCCGGTGATGGTTCTTGCCGTGGACGTCGTTGGCGATTGCCCCGCCGAGCGTCACGAACTGCGTGCCGGGAACCACCGCCGGGAAAAAGCCGTGGGGTGCGGCGTGGGCGATGATGTCGCACAACAGAACGCCGGCATCCGCCTCCAGCACACCCGTCTCGGCGTTGAACGCGCGGACGCGGTTGAGCGGCCGCATGTCGACCACCGAGCCGGCCTGGTTCTGGCAGGTGTCGCCATAGGAACGACCATTGCCATAGCCGAGCAAGGAACCGTCCTTCGCCGCGCCGCTCTTCAGCAGCGCGATGGCGTCTTCCGCAGGGATCGCATGGCGCGCCGCCGGCGTGGCGCGGCCGAAACTTTGGAAACTGTCACCGGCCATGCTCACCAGCCTCCGGCAACCAGGAACGCTGCGCCGATGGCGACGACGATCTGGCTGCGCCAGTCGCGGATGATGAAGACGACCGGATCGTCATGCATCTCGTCGCGGCGGGCGAGGATCCAGACCCGCATGGTGAGGTAGAGCACGATCGGCGCCAGTGGCCAGACCAGCCACGGATGCGGATAGAGTTCGCGCACCGAGACGCTGTCCATGTAGAGCGCCAGCACCAGCGCCGAGGAGAAGGCCGAGGCCATGCCCGCCTGGGCGACGATCTCCTGGTCCTCGGTGCGGTAGCCGCGGCCGGCAATGCGCTCGCCGGCCGGGATGGCGGTGGTGCGCAATTCGACGAAGCGCTTCACCAGCGCCAACGACAGGAAGAAGAAGATCGAGAAGGCGAGCAGCCAGAACGAGACGTCGACGCCGGTCGCCGCCGCGCCCGCCAACACCCGGATCGTGTAGAGGCCGGCGAGCGTTAGCACGTCGACCAGCAGCATGCGTTTGAACGACAGCGAATAGGCCGTGGTGACGACCATGTAGCCGCACAGCACGCCAAGGAATTCGATCGGCAGCGCCAGTCCGGCGGCGATGCCGAGGCTGATAAGAGCAACCATCGCGCCGAAGCCGAAAGGGATCGACAGCGCGCCGCTTGCGAAGGGGCGATAGCGCTTGGTCGGATGCTTGCGGTCGAGCGCGAGGTCGAAGAAGTCGTTGAGGATATAGATGGCCGAGGCCACCGCGCTGAAGGAAATGAACGCCAGCACGCATTCCCAGATCATGTCGATATTGAAGTACTCGTGCGAGAGCACCATTGGCACCGCGATCAGCGCGTTCTTCAGCCATTGATGCACGCGCAGCATCTTGACGAATGTCTTCAAGGTCGGCTTCGGCGCCGCAACCGTTTCGCCGCCATGAGCGGCCTGCCAGCGCGCCGCATGACGGTCGGGCGCCACGATGATCGCGCTACGCGCGGCGTCGAAGACCTTGAGGTCGTGCCGGCTGTTGCCGGCATAGTCGAAGCCGCCGTCGCCATAAGCGGCGACCAGCGAGTCGCGTTTCCTGCCCGAGGTCATGTTGTGCGGGCCATCGGTCGCCAGCACGCGATCGAAAATGCCGAGATGCGAAGCGATCGCCTCCGCGAACTTGCGCGGCGTGCCGGTCGCCAGCACGATCTTGCGGCCCTCCTGGTGATCGGCGCGAAGCCGCTGGAGCAACGCCTCGCGATAGGGCAGCGAAGCCGGATCGATATCGATGCGGGCGGCGATCTCCTGCTTCAAGCGCGCCGGGCCGCCTGCCAGCCAGAACGGCACCATGAAGACATAAAGCGGGTTCTTCTTGAGCAGGATGAACAGGCCTTCCCACAGAAGATCGGTTGCAATCAGCGTGCCGTCGAGATCGACCGCAAGCGGAATTGCGTTCCTGTCCGACCGCGCGTCCATGATTCCCTGCCTGCCTGATCCTTCGCGCCGCGTTTCGGCGTCTTCGCGACCGGTATAGCGGGGAACGCCGTAGCGAACGTTAAAACGTCCGGTTGCATCCGGTGTGTACGGTGGTATTTCCCCCGTCATTGTTAAACGACTGCTACCGGAAACAATAAAAGGCCGGGCAATGTGCCCGGCCTTCGCAAGAGATGTTGCCTTGGTTACTTGGTGCGGACGACTACTTGATGCGGCCGACGCCGCCCGAGATCTCGACCGTCTCCGAGCCGGTCAAGGCTTCGAGGTCACCATTCGGCAAGGTGACGAAACAGCCGTTCGGGCAGAATTCCACGGTTTCGCCGGCGGCCAGCGCCAGCTCCGTCTTGCCGCCGCCCTCGGTCACGATCAGCGTCCTGGTCTCGGCGTCCTTGTTGACCGCGCTGGCGGCAAAAGCCGACCCGCTCACGGCCAGGAAAGCGATGGCGGCGACGACAGACTTCCACATTTTGCAATACCGGTGTTTCCACACCGCCTCTTGTTGCATTTCGCAAGGCATTCTCGCCCTTTGCATGCGAGCTTATATGAGATCGAAGCTGAACCGCAACTGAATGCCGCATTCATGCCGCAATTGGTTAGCGAGCACGCTGCGGCGTCTCCAAGGTGTACTGAGATTCAGGTCAGGCCGTGTCGAAAACGGTGGGTTCCGAGAACCGGAGCGGAGCGTACATAAAGTAGGTGAGCACCGGAAGCGCAGGCAGCCGCCGTTTGCAGGCCGGCCTCACCTGAATATCAGCCCACCTCAATCCGGGTCGGGCTTGCTGCCCTTGCGCCTGGACTTCGCCAGGCGCGCCTTCTCTACCGCGGCTTCGGCCTCCGCTTGCTCCTTGTCGGCGAAGTCGGCCTCCATCTTGTCGTCGTCGAGCGGCCATGCCTCGGGCTTCTTCGTCTCGACCACGGCGCGCGGCGTCGACGGGATCTCGATGTGCTCGCTGTTGAACTCATCGAAGATGGCGAAACGGATGTCGTTCTGGACGATGTTGCCGTTGAGGATGTCGGCGAGGAAGACGCGGATCTCGAATTCGAGCGCGGCGGCGCCGAAATTGGCGAACAGCACGAACGGCTCGGGGTTCTTCAGCACCAGCGGATGGCTGCGCGCGATGTCGAGCAAAAGGGCATGCACCCGCTTGACGTCGCTGCCATAGGCGACCCCGACCTTGATATCGACACGGCCGAGCTTGTTGCGGTGCGTCCAGTTGCCGACCGCATTGTTGATCAGGTTCGAATTGGGCAGGATCACCGACTGCCGCTGGAACGTCTCGATCTCGGTGGCGCGCACGCTGATCTTCCGGACCGTGCCTGTGGTGTCGCCGGCGACGATCCAGTCACCGACCTTGAACGGCCGCTCGGCGAGCAGGATCAGGCCGGAGACGAAGTTCGACACGACATTCTGCAGGCCGAAACCGATACCGAGCGACAGAGCGCCGGCAACGAGGGCCAGGTTCGACAGGTCGATGCCGGCCGCCGAGACGCCAACGAGGCCGGCAATGGCGACGCCGGCATAGCCGACCGCCAGCCGTATCGAGTTGCGCACGCCGGGATCGACCCTGCCGCGCGCCATCACTGAACCGTCGAGCCAGCCCTGGAACCAGCGCGTCAGGAAATAGCCGATGACGAAGACGACGATGCCGCTGAGGATGCCGGTGAACGAAATCGTCACCGAGCCGATGGTGACGCCCGTCGCCAGCTTATAGGCCCAGGCCTGGATGTCGCCGGGCTGGAACCCCCACATCAAAAGGATCAGCGGCAGGAACACCAGCACGATCATCAGGTTGATGGCGATGCTGACGACCAGGCCGAGTTGGTCGAGCGCGGTCTCGTCATAACTGGAATTGGTGGTCAGCCAGCGCCCGATCGATGTGTCGGCGAAGCCGCCCTCCTCGCCGATCGCCCGCGCCGACAGGAAGCCGATATAGGCGGTGACGAGGACAGTGCCGGTGACCACCACCTGCAGGGAGACGAAGAGCGCAAGGCCGATATAGCCGAGCAGCGCCGCGGCGATGGTGAACAGGCCGAGCGCCACGGCGGTGACGCGAAGCCAGGCTGGCCACGGGCGCCATGTCCCATCCCTCGCCCGGAATGGCTTCAGCAATGCCATCAGGATCAGGATGACGCCTACGATGATGGTGGCGACGAAGCTTCTGGCAATGGTCAGCGACAGCGGCGAGCCCATCTTGTCGTTGACGACCGCCAGGAAATTGTTGAAGCCGATGACCACAGCCATCGCCGTCGTCAGCCGCACCAGCCAGCGCGCCGGGCCGGTTGCGACGGGGATCAGGCGCCAGTTCGGCAGGCGCGGCTCGAGTGCGGCATTGGTCAGCCGGTTGACGCAGAACACCACCGCGATGACGGCCAGCAGCGCATTGAGGAAGACGCCGATGTCGCCGCGCAGCACATTGTAATAATTGAAGAAAAACACAGTCGAGGCGAGGAACACTGTGAGCGCCGCGGACGGCAGCAGCGTCGACCAGAACGCCACGGAAAGCCGGCTGAGATAGGACGGCTCCTCGATGGACGGGTCGGGTTCGAAGATCCGCCCGAACAGTCGCCGGCCGCCGACCAGCAGCACCGCCGCCAGCCCCAGCGCCATCAGGGCCGCCGCGAGCACGGCCTGGAGCTTGAATTTGAAGGCGAAGCTCAGCCAGGACACCACCGCCTTGTAGAGGCCGGTGAACTGATCGTGAGCATCGGAAAAGGCCTGCGGGCTGATTGCGTCGGTCAGCTCGTAGCGTTTGGTCAGAACGTTGCGGAAAAGCTCGCTGCGCATGATGCCGATCTTGTCGATCAGCCCGTTGATGCGGATCGACAGGTTCTGCGCGCCGGCGATGACGGCGTTGATCTCCGCCTTTTCGGCGGCAAGGGCACCGCGCTCGTTGGTGACGATCGCGGGCTCCGGCGGCTGTCCCTGCGCCGGCGGCGGCCCCAGCACCTCGATGCGATTGTTGATGTCGGTGAGGCGCGAGCGGAAGGCCAGCGCGCTGTTCAGCGCCGCCCGCGACATATCCTCGAGCTGCAGGCGGATGTCGACGAGCGCGGCGTCGTCCTCGGCATCGTCGGTAACCTTCTTTTCGAGACCATCGGTCTTGGCCGTCAGGTCCTGGACGACCTTCTGCTGGTCGGCGATCAGCTGGGCGGAACCCTGGCCGATCGCCTGCGCCATCGCGTCGAACGACGGCTGCGCCGACACGACGAGCATGAAGACCAGGATCAGGCGAAGCAACCGGAAGAGCATGACGTTGTTGGCGACTCGCTGCCGAAAGACTTGGAAAAACTCCGTTCTTGATAAAGACCGCCATACCATGCGGCAAGCCGTCCCCGTCCAGAGCCGCCGAACGGACCGGAGTCGGCCAGTCGAAAAGCGATGGCGCAATCTTGGCTTTGCGCCCGCCGCCTGCTCTATAGTCTGCCGCATCGCACAAACCGGACGACATGAAACATGGCGGAATATTCGGCCTTTTCGCTCCTCAAGAACGCGCTCAGCGGAAACCAGGACTGGAAGCCGGCCTGGCGCAAGCCGGACCCGAAGGCATCCTATGACGTGATCGTCATCGGCGGCGGCGGGCACGGCCTGTCGACCGCCTACTACCTCGCCAAGGAGCACGGCATCACCAACGTCGCGGTACTGGAAAAGGGCTGGCTCGGCTCCGGCAATGTCGGCCGCAACACCACCGCGGTTCGCTCGAACTACCTTTTGCCGTCCAACACGCGCTTCTACGAGCATTCGATGAAGCTGTGGGAGAACCTGTCGCACGATCTGAACTACAACGTCATGTTCTCGCAGCGCGGCTGTCTCAACCTCGCGCATACGCCGGCCCAGTTCGATGACTATGCCAGGCGCGGCAACGCCATGCGCCATCTCGGCGTCGATGCCGAACTGATGACGGTCGACCAGATCAAGCGGCTGGTGCCTGTGCTCGACGTCTCCGGCTCGGCGCGTTTTCCGGTCATCGGCGGACTGATGCAGCGGCGCGCCGGCAGCGCCCGCCACGATGCCGTCGCTTGGGGCTATGCGCGCGGCGCCGACCGCCGCGGCGTCGACATCATCGAGAATTGCGAGGTCACCGGCTTCCTGCGCGACGGCGACCGCATCACCGGCGTGTCGACGACGCGCGGCGAAATCCGCACCAGGAAGGTTGCGCTCGCCGTCGCCGGCAGCACCGGCCGCGTCATGCAACTGGCCGGCATCGACAAGATGCCGATCGAGAGCCACGTGCTGCAGGCCTTCGTATCGGAATCGCTGAAGCCGATCATCGACACCATCCTGACCTTCGGCATGGGCCACTTCTACATCTCGCAGTCCGACAAGGGCGGCCTGGTCTATGGCGGCGACCTCGACGGCTACAACAGCTATGCCCAGCGCGGCAGCCTGCCCATCGTCGACGAGGTGATGAGCGAGATGCTGGCGCTGTTCCCGGGCCTGGCGCGCGTGCGCATGCTGCGCTCCTGGGGCGGCCTCTGCGACATGACGATGGACGGCTCGCCGATCATCACAACCGGCCCGCTGCCCGGCATGTATCTCAATTGCGGCTGGTGCTATGGCGGCTTCAAGGCGACGCCTGCCTCCGGCCTGTGCTTTGCCTGGACCATCGCCAAGGACGAGCCGCACGAGCTCAACGCGCCCTTCACGCTCGACCGCTTCTATCGCGGCCTCGTCATCGACGACAAAGGCCAGGGCGCGACGCCTCGGCTGCATTAGGGTTTAGATAAATGCTCATTACCTGTCCCTATTGCGGCCCGCGCGACGTCATCGAATTCACCTATCAGGGCGACGGCAACCGCGAGCGCCCGCAACCTGCCTCGCAGGACATCGACGCCTGGAACGCCTATGTCTACGACCGGCTGAACCCGGCCGGCGATCACAACGAGATCTGGCAGCATTCGGGCGGCTGCCGCGCCCATGTCAGGGTCGTGCGCAACACGCTGACGCATGACATCTCCAGCACCGCCTTCGCGCATGGCGGCCACAAATCCGCCGCGCGGCACAAGACGGAGGCGAAGTCGTGAGCCCGCGCCGCACTGAGACCGGCGGTCGCGTCGACCGCCTGCGCACCATCCGCTTCAGCTTCGACGGTGCTTCGTACACAGGCCATGCCGGCGACACGCTGGCCTCGGCGCTGCTCGCCAATGGCGTCACGCTGTTCGGCCGCTCGTTCAAATACCACCGCCCGCGCGGCGTGCTCACCGCCGGCGTCGAGGAGCCGAACGCATTGGTGACGGTGCTGCGCGGCGAGGTCCGCGAGCCGAACATCCCGGCCACCATGGTCGAGATCTATGACGGGCTCACCGCCGTCAGCCAGAACCGCTTCCCCTCGCTCGCCTGGGACGTCAGCGCGGTCAATCAGCTCGGCGGCAAGCTGCTGTCGGCCGGCTTCTATTACAAGACCTTCATGGGGCCGGTGATCGGCCCACTCAAGGGCACGCGTTTCTGGATGTTCTGCGAGCATTTCATCCGCCGCGCCGCCGGCCTCGGCAGGGCCGGCACCGCCGCCGACACATCGCGTTACGAGCGCATGAACGCCTTCTGCGACGTGCTGGTGGTCGGCTCAGGTCCGGCTGGGCTGATGGCCGCCAAGGCTGCCGCCGACCAGGGCGCGCGGGTCGTCCTCACCGAGTTGGAGCCGCGCTTCGGCGGCTCGGCCAACTGGTCCGGCGAGACGATAGACGGCATGCCGGCGGCCGACTGGGCGGCGCGCGCAGCCGGCCAGCTCGAAGGCAACGACAATGTGCGGCTTTTGCCGCGCACCACGGTCTGGGGCTACTATGACGGCAACACGCTTGCCGCGCTGGAGCGTGTCACCGACCACAAGGAGAGCCCCGCCAGGGGCGAACCGCGCCATCGCTACTGGGCGATCCGCGCCAGGACCGTGGTGCTCGCCACCGGTTCCTTCGAACGGCCGCTGGTCTTCCCCGGCAATGACCGGCCGGGCGTCATGCTGGCGCATGCGGCAGAGCGTTACGCCAATGAATATGGCGTGCTGCCGGGCGAGCGGATTGCCCTCTTCACCAACAATGACAGCGCCTACCGTTCCGCCCTGGCACTGAAGCAGGCAGGGGCCGCGATCGTCGCCATCATCGACGTTCGCGCCGAGCTGTCGGATGAGATGCGCAGGCTCGCCACCGAAGCCGAGGCGGAAATCCTGTCCGGCCATGCCGTAATCGCGACGGAAGGCGGCAAGGCGCTCAACGGCCTCAAGGTGCAGCGCTTCGACATGCCGAGCGGCGCGCTCACCGGCGATGCGCGCAGCATCCACGCCGACTGCCTGCTGATCTCGGGCGGCTGGTCGCCGACCATCCACCTCGCCAGCCAGGCCGGCGCCAGGGCCGAGTGGGACGCTTCCCGCCAGGCTTTCCTGCCGCCCAAGCCGACGCAGCGCTGGGTCGGCGCCGGCGCCTTCACCGGCAGTTTCTCGACCGCCGAGGCCATTGCCGAAGGCCGCGCCGCGGGTCTCGCCGCCGCCGGCGGCCCTGGCACGCCGGCGGCCTTGCCGGACGTCGAAGCAGCGCCCGGCGAGCCCGATCCGGCGCCGGTGTTCGAGATCAAGGCAAAGGGCAAGAGCTTCGTCGATTTCCAGCACGACGTGACGGCGGAAGATGTGCGGCTGGCGCATCGCGAGGGCTTTGTCTCGGTCGAGCATCTGAAGCGCTACACCACGCTCGGCATGGCGACCGACCAGGGCAAGAGCTCCAACGTGCCGGGCCTCGCCATCATGGCCGAGGCGCTCGGCAAGCCGATCCCCGAGGTCGGCACGACGCGCTTCCGCCCGCCCTATACTGCGGTGTCGATCGGCTCGCTGGCGGCCGAGCGTTTTGGCGACGTCAAGCCCGAGCGGCTGACGCCGATGCATGACTGGCACATCGCCAATGGCGCGAGGATGTATTCGGCCGGACTCTGGTACCGGCCGATGATCTACGGGCTCGCCGGCGAGACGGTCGAGCAGGCCTATGTCCGTGAGGCCAAGGCCACCCGCGACAGCGCCGGCATCGTCGACGTCTCGACGCTGGGCAAGATCGCGGTGCAGGGGCCGGACGCGGCGGAGCTCCTCGACCGCGTCTACACCAACATGTTTTCCACGCTTGCCGTCGGCAAGGCGCGCTACGGCCTGATGCTGCGCGAGGACGGGCTTGCCTTCGATGACGGCACCACCTGGCGGCTCGGCGAACAGGACTTCCTGATGACCACCACCACCGCCAATGCCGGCAAGGTGATGCAGCATCTGGAATATTTCCTCGACGTCATCTGGCCGGAGCTGAAGGTCACCGTCACGTCTGTGACCGACGAATGGGCTGGCGCCGCCATCGGCGGGCCGAAGGCGAGAGCCATCCTTGCGGCCTGCGTCACTGGCACCGCCGTCGACAACGCCACCCTGCCCTTCATGGGCATCGTCCACGGCCAGATATCAGGCGTGCCGGTGATGATCTGCCGTCTCTCCTTCTCCGGCGAGATGGCCTTCGAGGTCTATTCCGGCGCCGGCTACGGCACCCATGTCTGGGAGGCGCTGATCGCGGCCGGCAAGCCGTTCGGCCTGGTCACCTACGGGCTCGAGGCGCTGGGCACGATGCGCATCGAGAAGGGCCATGTCACCGGCGCCGAGATCGACGGCCGCACCACGGCGCGCGACCTGCATCTCGACTGGATGCTGTCGAAGAAGAAGCCCTTCATCGGCTCAGCAATGATGGACCGCGAAGGATTGATCGCGCCTGACCGGCTGCAACTGGTCGGCCTGGTCTCGCTCGACAACCGTCCGCTCAACGGCGGCGCCCATATCGTCGAGGAATTGGACGAAGCCAATCCGCACGATTCGATCGGCCACATCACCGCCTGCTGCTACTCGCCGGCGCTCGGCAAGCATATCGCGCTGGCGCTAATCAAGGGCGGCAAGGCCCGCCACGGCACGCGCGCCTTCGTCTCTGACCCACTGCGCAACCGGTTCGGTCCGATCGAGATCGTCTCCAACCACTTCTACGACCCGGACGGGAGCCGCATGCATGGTTGAACGCCAATTACCCGTGCGCTTGTCTCCGCTCGAGCCGGAGTACCATCCGGGCTCGCACGGCAATTTCGAACAAGGCGTCGACGTCATCCTGTCCGAGACGCGGCCGGGGTCGATCCTGCAGCTCGCCGCCTGGCCGGGCGAGGAGAAGCGGCTGATGTCGGCCATATATAAGGTTGCGGGCCTTGCCCTTCCGGACGGCGCAGGCGGCGGCGTCGCCAACGGCGTAAGAGCGGCATTCGGCTTCGCCCCGGGCAAGTTCACCGTCGTCGACGAAGCCGAGGGCCTTGCGGCCGCGTTCTCCGGCGTCGTCACGCCGGACGTAGGCACCGTCACCGATCTGTCGCACGGCCGCACCGCGATCCGCATCGCCGGCCCGAAGGCCGAATGGGTGCTGGCGAAGTTCTTCGCCATCGATTTCGCCCTGACGGCCTTCCCGGTCGGCGCCGGCCGCTCGACCACGCATCACGACGTCTTTGCGCAGATCCAGCGCAGCGGCGGCGACCAGTTCGACATCTACGTCTTCCGCTCCTTCGCCCGCTCGTTCTGGAAGGCGCTGTGCCACGCCAGCGAGGAAGTCGGCTACGAGGTGCAATAGAGCAATTCCAGGAAAAGTGTGCAGCGGTTTTCCGTCCGGAACTGCGTAAGACAAGAGGACAATTCTGGAAGAGCACGCAGCTGGCACTACGGACGGCTACAACTGCTGCTTGAGCCTTAGGCCAGCCGGGACGATAGATAGGAAATCACGGGCTCCTGTCGGGGCAGGTGCCCGTCCAGGCAACCCGTTCGACCATATCCTCCAATGACCGCAGAGACTTCGGCGACAGCCACAACCCGCTTTGCCCCGGCAGGCGAAGCGTCGATGCTGTTGCCGGCGACGGTCGCCTGCGGCGTCTTCATGACCAGTCTCGATCAGAATGTCGTGGTGACTGCGCTTCCCGGCATCGGTGAAAGCCTGGCCCGTCCGCCGAGCCAGCTTGGCCTGCTGATCACCGTCTATGTCGCCAGCCTCATCATCTCGATGCCGCTCGGCGGCTGGGCAGCCGACCGCTTCGGCCTGCGCAACGTCTATTGCTTTGCCCTGCTGGTCTTCGCCAGTGCCTCCGCACTTTGCGGCCTCTCGGAGAACATCTGGATGCTGGTCGCCTCGCGGGCCCTGCAGGGTTTCGGCGGCGCGCTGATGGGCACGCTCGGCCAGGTGGTGATCCTGTCGAGCTTTCCGCGCGACCGCACGCTGAAGATCAACATGTACATTTCGCTGGCCGGCCAGTCCGGACCATTGGTCGGCCCGCTGGTCGGCGGCGCGCTGACCACCTACGTCTCGTGGCGCTGGATCTTCTACATCAACATCCCGATTGCGCTCATTGCCGCGCTGCTCGCCGCCTCGCTGTTCCCCTCCGCGACCAAGCCGGTCCGCACGCCGTTCGACTTTCCGGGCTTCCTGCTGGTCGGCAGCGGCATGGCGCTGCTCGTCTTCGGCATGGATTCGCTCGCCGCCAAGGACGCCGCCGCCGGCATCATCGCCGCCGAGCTGGGTGCGGCCGTCGCCATCCTGACCGTCGCGTCCTTCTATTGCCTGCGCGTCCGCAATCCGCTGCTCGACCTCAAGCTGCTGCGCATCCGCACCTTCCGCGTCAGCTTCCTGACTGGCGGCGGCCTCGATACGATCGGGCTGAGCTCGGTCGTCTTCCTGTTGCCGCTGATGTTCCAGCTCGGCTTCGGCATGAGCGCGGTGCAGGCGGGATCGCTGACCTTCGTTGCCGCGATCGGCTCGCTGCTGACGCGCTTCATGATGCCGCGCATCCTCAACCGCTTCGGCTTCCGCCGCGTGCTGGTCGCCAACACGCCGATCGTCGCCTGCCTGGTCGCTGGCTTCGCCTTGATGCAGGCAAGCCTGCCCGCCTGGATCGTGCTCGCCTATATCTTCATCTTCGGCATCTTCCGCTCGGTGCAATGGGCCTCGACCGGCAACCTGTCCTACTCGGACATCGCGCCCGAGCAACTCGGCCGCTTCAGCGCGCTCTACTACATCCTCTGGCAGCTCGCGGTGGCGGTCAGCGTCGGCCTGGCGGCGGCACTTCTGTCGCTGCTCGCAGGCGGCGGCCAGGCCAGCGTCAACGATTTCCGCATCCTGTTCGTTATCGAAGGCCTGATCACGCTCTGCGCCCTGTTCGCCTATCTGCGGCTGACGCCGCAGGACGGCGCCCATGTCAGCGGCCATGGCGCGCGTATGGACACCGAGTAGGCTGCAGGCGTGGCGCTCGCGAGCCTTACTCGCTGAACGTCACCCATTCCTCGAGCGGCGCGCGGTCGGTGCGGAATTCGTTCTCCGGCTTCGACGTGTCCTCGTAGCCCAGCGCCATGCCGCAGACGACGATCTCCTCGTCCGGGATGTTGAGAACCGGACGGATCTGCCGGTGATAAGGCGCGAAGGCCGCCTGCGGGCAGGTGTGCAGGCCCCTGCCCCGCGCCGCCACCATGATGTTCTGCAGGAACATCCCGTAGTCGATCCACGAGCCCTTGTTCAGCCGCCGGTCGACGGTGAAGATCATGCCGACGGGTGCATCGAAGAAGACGAAGTTTCGGTCGTGCTGGGCACGCATCCTGTCGACCTCGCGCCGGCCGATGCCGAGCGCGCCGTAGAGGCCGAAGCCATTGGCGCGGCGACGGGTGAGATAGGGTTCGAAGAACTGGTCGGGGTAGTAGCGATATTCGTCCCACTCCGCCTTCTCGGCGCGAATGCCGGAATTGAGGATGGCGTCGGAGATGCGCTGCTTCACCTCGCCCTTGGTCACATAGACCCGCCACGGCTGCATATTCGTGCCGGAAGGCGCGCGCGAGGCAACGGAAAGGACGTCGCGGATGGTCTCGTCGTCGACCATGTCGGGCAGGAAGGCGCGCACCGACCGGCGCGACGTGATCGCCTCGTCGACGATCGCCGCGTCCTTGGCAATCCGGCTGTTGTTCTCCAGCATGGGTCGTCCCTTTGCGCGTGGCCGGAAACCGAAACCGGTTCCCGCGAAGGACCACGCGCAGACTGCTTGAAACCTGGTCCACGACCGGACGTCCCCACCCGCCGTTCGTGGCCGAGCCTTTGCATGAACCGCAAAAAACGCGCAAGCAAATCTTGTGGGGGTATGAAAATACTCTTGATTTTTTCATGCGGCTGGCCTCTCATGAAATTAAACTGAATTTTTTCACCGGGAGGCCGATGACCCCGACCACCCTCAGATCGGAACAGGACAATGGCGAGCGGCTGCTGGCCGGCGACATCCGTGCGCTGCGCAAGGCGCGCGGGCTGACGCTGGCCGAGATCGGCCTGAAACTCGGCCGTTCCGTCGGCTGGGTCAGCCAGGTTGAGCGCGGCCTGTCGGTCCCTTCGCTCGGCGACCTTAGGGCCTTCGCCGAACTGTTCGGCGTGCCGCTCAGCCTGTTCTTCGGCCACGACGTGCCTACCGAGAAGGAGCGCGGCGTGGTCGTGCGCGCCGGCAGCAGGCGCTCGCTTGGCACAAGCGAATCCGGCCTCGTGGA
This sequence comes from Mesorhizobium abyssinicae, assembly GCF_049887195.1. Taxonomy (NCBI): domain Bacteria; kingdom Pseudomonadati; phylum Pseudomonadota; class Alphaproteobacteria; order Hyphomicrobiales; family Phyllobacteriaceae; genus Mesorhizobium; species Mesorhizobium abyssinicae. The sequence goes on along the minus strand of NZ_JARAKC010000004.1, from coordinate 7,493 downwards.
GGAGCTTCTGTCGCCCGATCTCGGCGGTAGCTTCGAGATGCTGCGCTCGGTCTTCGCGCCGGGAGCGGAACTGAAGACCGAGGCGCGCCGCCCGACGGAAGAAGCCGGCTACGTCGTGTCGGGTGTTTTCGAGATCGAGATTGCCGGCGTCTGGCACCGGCTCGGCGAAGGCGACAGCTTTCGCTTCGAGGGCAAGCCGTTCCGCTGGCGCAATCCGGGCGCCGAGCCGGCGGTGGTCATCTGGGTGGTTTCGCCACCTGTCTATTGATTGAAGGGGAAGAACATGGCGGGTTTGCCGAGCACGGCACGCGTGGTGATCATCGGAGGCGGTGTCGTCGGCGCCTCCTCGCTCTACCACCTCTGCAAGGCGGGCTGGACCGATTGCGTGCTTCTGGAAAAGAACGAGCTGACCTCGGGCTCGACCTGGCATGCCGCCGGCAACGTCCCGACCTTCTCGTCCTCATGGTCGCTGATGAACATGCAGCGTTATTCGACCGAGCTTTATCGCGGGCTTGCCGAAGCCGTCGACTATCCGATGAACTATCACGTCACCGGCTCGCTCAGGCTCGCCCATACGAAGGAGCGCATGCAGGAATTCCAGCGCGCCAAGGGGATGGGCCGCTACCAGGGCATGGATATCGACGTCGTCGGGCTCGACGAGATCAAGCGCCGCTACCCGTTCATCGAGACGCATGAGCTGAAAGGCGCGCTCTACGACCCGAGCGACGGCGACATCGATCCGGCGCAGTTGACCCAGGCGCTGGCCAAGGGCGCGCGCGACATGGGCGCGAAGATCATCCGCTTCTGCCCGGTCACCGGCGTGTGCCGCGAGAACGGCGAATGGGTGGTTGTCACGCCGCAGGGCGAGATCCGCTGCGAGATCGTCGTCAACGCCGCCGGCTACCGCGCCGCCGAGGTTGGAAAAATGTTCGGCCGCGAGGTGCCGATGATGGTGATGAGCCATCAGTACATTTTGTTCGAGGAAATCCCCGAGCTTGCCGCCTGGACCAGGGAACAGGGCAAGAAGCTGCCGCTGCTGCGCGACGTCGACACGTCCTACTATCTGCGCCAGGAAAAGAGCGGCATGAATCTCGGCCCCTACGAGCGCAATTGCCGCGCGCATTGGGCGACCCACAACGACCCGATGCCCGAGGATTTTTCCTTCCAGCTCTTCCCCGACGATCTCGACCGGCTGGAGCACTATCTCGCCGACGCAGTCGCCCGGGTGCCGATCCTCGGCACTGCCGGCCTCTCCAAGGTGATCAACGGACCGATCCCCTACGCGCCGGACGGCAACCCGCTGATCGGCCCGATGCCCGGCGTGCCGAACGCCTTCGAGGCCTGCGTCTTCACCTTCGGCATCGCCCAGGGCGGCGGCGCCGGCAAGGTGCTGGCCGAATGGATCACCGAGGGCCAGACCGAATGGGACATGTGGTCCTGCGATCCGCGCCGCTTCACGTCCTTTGCCGCGGCGCCCGACTATTGCGTCGCCAAGGGCATGGAGATCTACGGCAACGAATACGCCATCCAGTTCCCGCGCCATGCCTGGCCGGAGGGGCGCAACCGCAAGCTGTCGCCGCTGCACGATCGCATAAAGGCGCTCGGCGGCCAGTTCGACGCCTATAATGGCTGGGAGCGCGCCACCTGGTACGCGCATCAGGGTGACGACACATCGGAGGAATCGACGCTGACCTTCCGCCGCGACGGACCCTGGCAGCACCGTGTGCGCGAGGAATGCCTGGCGGTGCGCGACGCCGCCGGCATCCTCGACCTGCCCGGCTTTTCCCGCTTCAACCTGGAAGGCCCGGGCGCCGCAGACTGGCTGGCGCTGCAGGTCACCGGCTTGGTGCCGAAGCCCGGCCGGATCGGCCTCGTCTATTTCTCCGACGACAAGGGCCGCATCGTCACCGAAATGTCGGTCGTGCGCCACGGCGAGGAGCAGATGACGCTGATCACCGCCGCGGTCGCCCAGTGGCACGACTTCGAATGGCTGAAATCGCGCATGCCGAAAGACGCGGCCTTCACCCTGACCGACCGCACCGAGGACTATTCGACGCAAATCCTCGCCGGCCCAAAGTCGCGAAAAATCCTTGCCGAGGTCTGCGCCGCCGACCTGACGCTTCCGTGGCTGACGCATCAGGAAACGACGATCGCCGGACGTTGGGCGAAGCTGGTGCGCGTCTCCTTCGCCGGCGAGCTCGGCTGGGAGATCCACACCAAGGTCGCAGACACGGCGACGGTGTTCGATGCTGTCTGGGCCGCCGGCCAGAAGCACGGGCTGAAGCCTTTCGGCATGTACGCGCTCGATTCCCTGCGTCTGGAAAAGGGCTACCGCGCCTGGAAGGGCGACCTTTCGACCGACTATACGATCCTGCAGGGCGGGCTGGAGCGTTTCGTCAAATGGGACAAGCCAGACTTCCGTGGCAAGGCGGCACTGCTCAACGAGAAGCAGCAGGGCGTGAAGAAGCGTTTCGTCACCCTGGTCGTCGAGAACCCCGGCGAATGCGACGCGCCCTATATGTCGACGCTCTGGCATGACGGCAGGGTCGTCGGCGAGACGACATCGGGCGGCTATGGCCACCGGGTCGAGAAGTCGATCGCGCTCGGCATGCTGCGCGCCGATCTCGCCGAGCCCGGCGCGTCGGTCGAGGTCGAGATCTTCGGCGACCGCTTCAAGGCCGTGGTGCAGAAGGACGAGCCGCTCTGGGACCCGAAGAACGAAAGATTGCGGACATGAAATCAGTGATCCTCACCGACGGCGGCATGGGCCAGGAACTGGTCCGGCGCAGCAAGTCCGAGCCGACGCCCTTGTGGTCGGCCAGGGTGCTGATCGACGAACCGGACCTGGTGCGCGACCTGCATGTCGAGTTTATCCAGGCGGGCGCCCGCGTCATCACCCTCAACACCTATTCCGCGACGCCCGAACGCCTGGCGCGCGAAGGCGCGGAAGACCTGTTCAAGCCGTTGCAGAAGCGCGGCGTTGAGCTTGCCAGGCAGGCTTGCGAGCAAGCCGGCGACGCAGCCGTCGCCGGCTGCCTGTCGCCTCTGTTCGGCAGCTACGCGCCAGCGCTGACCATCTCCTACCAGGAGACGCTCGACATCTACCGCCGCATCGTCGCCGAGCAGGCGGAGGGAGTCGACCTCTTCCTGTGCGAGACCATGGCCTCCGCCGACGAGGCGCGCGCCGCCGTCACGGCAGCGTCGGAAAGCGGCAAGCCGGTCTGGGTGTCGTGGACGCTCGCCGACCACGGCACGCCGCGCCTGCGCAGCGGCGAGACGATCGCCGCGGCGTCGAGCGCGCTCGGCGACCTGCCGGTCGCTGCCAGGCTGGTCAATTGCTGTCGGCCGGAAGCCGTGAGCGCCGCACTGCCCGAGCTGATCGCCCTCGGCGGACCGGTCGGCGCCTACGCCAACGGCTTCACCTCGATCGAGGCGCTGAAGCATGGCGGCACGGTCGACGTGCTGCATGCCCGCCACGACCTCGACCCGCGGGCCTATGCCGACCAGGCCATCGGCTGGGTCGAGGCCGGCGCCCTCATCGTCGGCGGTTGTTGCGAGGTCGGCCCCGCCCACATCGCCGCTCTGCGCGACCGGCTCGACGAGGCCGGCCACCGGATTTCGGGAGTTCAATGATGCCCAGACCCTCATCGCGCATTGCCGGCATCGTGCCTTCGGGCAAGGATGGCTGGGAGGTGCATTTCGCCGCCTGGACCCGCAAGCAGGCCGGCGAGGAAATCATCATGCTGTCGGTCGGCGACCATGATTTCGACACGCCCTCGCAGACGATCGAAGCCTGCGTCAGCGCCGTTCGCGCCAGCAACCACCACTACACGCCGCTGCCCGGCCTGCCGCGACTGCGCAAGGCGATGGCGGCGGCTTCGACCGCTTGCACCGGCGTCCTGACGGAACCCGACCAGGTCATTGCCACGCAGGGCGGACAGGCGGCGCTCTACGCCGCCGTGCAGGCCGTGCTCGATCCCGGTGACCATGCCATCGTCGTCGCGCCCTACTACGCCACCTACCCCAACACCTTCAGTGCGGCGGGCGCCGAATTCACCGTGGTCGAAACCCCGGCCGAGAACGGCTTCCAGCCGCGGGCCGACATGATCCGCGCCGCGCTGCGGCCGAACACCCGCGCCATCCTCATCAACACGCCGAACAACCCGACCGGCGCCGTGTATTCGCGCGAGCGGCTGGAGGAACTGGCGCAAGTTTGCCGCGATCATGACCTCTGGCTGCTCTCCGACGAGGTCTACTGGACGCTCGGCGGCGGCGAGCACATCTCGCCGCGCTCGCTGCCCGGCATGGCCGAGCGCACGCTGGTCATCAATTCGATGTCGAAGAGCCACGGCATGACCGGCTGGCGCATGGGCTGGCTGACCGGCCCAAGCGAGATGATCACGCTGCTCATCAACCTCAATTTGGTGACGACCTACGGCCTGCCGGCCTTCATCTCGATCGCCTGCGCCGAGGCGCTTGAAAACCACTATGGCGTGAAGGAAATCGCCGAGCGTTACGCGGGACGGCGCATGCTGTTCCTCGAAGCGATCCGCGGCATGAACGATGTCACCGTGCGCGGCTCCGAAGGCGGCATGTATGTGATGCTCGATATCTCGGCCGTCGAACGCGACGACGAGAAATTCGCCTGGGCGCTGCTCGACAAGGAAAAGGTCGGCGTCATGCCGGGCTCGAGTTTCGGCGAGGCCGCCGCCGGACATATCCGCATCAGCCTCTGCCAGCCCGAGCCCATCCTCAAGGAAGCAGCGCTTCGCCTGCGCCGCTTCGCTTCCGCTTACCGCCGCGAGGCCGCATGACCAAAAGCGTTCCCAGCAAAGCCCGCGCTGTCATCATCGGCGGCGGCGTGTCCGGCTGCTCGGTCGCCTATCATCTGGCCAAGCTCGGCTGGACCGACATCGTGCTGCTCGAACGCAAGCAACTCACCTGCGGCACGACCTGGCATGCCGCCGGCCTGATCGGCCAGTTGCGCGCCTCCCAGAACATGACCCGGCTGGCGAAATATTCGGCCGACCTCTACGTCAAGCTCGAAGCCGAGACCGATGTCGGCACCGGCATGCGCCAGGTCGGCTCGATCACCGTGGCGCTGACCGAAGAGCGCAAGCACGAGATCTACCGGCAGGCCTCGCTGGCCCGCGCCTTCGATGTCGATGTCCGCGAGATTTCGCCCAGCGAAGTCAAGGAGATGTATCCGCATCTCAACGTGTCCGATGTCGTCGGCGCGGTGCACCTGCCGCTCGACGGCCAATGCGACCCCGCCAACATCGCCATGGCGCTGGCCAAGGGCGCGCGCCAGCGGGGTGCGACAGTCATCGAGAACGTCAAGGTGACCAAGGTCCACACCAAGGGAGGCCGCGTCTCCGGCGTGTCGTGGGCACAGGGCGACGAACAGGGCACGATCGAGACCGACATCGTCGTCAACTGCGCCGGCATGTGGGCGCGCGAGCTCGGCCGCCAGAACGGCGTCACCATCCCGCTGCACGCCTGCGAGCACTTCTATCTCGTCACCGAGCCGATCCCGGGGCTGACCCGCCTGCCCGTGCTGCGCGTGCCGGACGAGTGCGCCTACTACAAGGAAGATGCCGGCAAGATGATGCTCGGCGCCTTCGAGCCGGTGGCCAAACCCTGGGGCATGGACGGCATTCGCGAGGATTTCTGCTTCGACCAGCTGCCCGAGGACATGGATCATTTCGAGCCGATCCTCGAAATGGGCGTCAACCGCATGCCGATGCTGGGCACCGCCGGCATCCACACCTTCTTCAACGGCCCCGAGAGTTTTACACCCGACGACCGCTACTATCTCGGCGAGGCGCCGGAACTCTCCGGCTACTGGATGGCAACCGGCTACAATTCGATCGGCATCGTCTCCTCCGGCGGCGCCGGCATGGCTTTGGCGCAGTGGATCAACGATGGCGAGGCGCCCTTCGACCTCTGGGAGGTCGACATCCGCCGCGCCCAGCCCTTCCAGAAGAACCGCCGCTATCTCAAGGAGCGCGTCTCCGAAACCCTCGGCCTGCTCTACGCCGACCATTTCCCCTACCGCCAGATGGCGACGTCGCGCGGCATCCGCCGCTCGCCGTTGCATGAGCATCTGAAGGCGCGCGGCGCCGTCTTTGGCGAGGTCGCCGGCTGGGAGCGTGCCAACTGGTTCGCCCGCGACGGCCAGGAGCGCGCGTACCGCTATTCCTGGAAGCGGCAGAACTGGTTCGACAACCAGCGCGAAGAGCATCTGGCGGTCAGGAACGGCGTCGGCCTGTTCGACATGACCTCGTTCGGCAAGATCCGCGTCGAGGGCCGCGACGCCTGTGCCTTCCTGCAAAGGCTCTGCGCCAACGACATGGACGTCGCGCCGGGCAAGATCGTCTACACGCAGATGCTCAACGCCAAGGGCGGCATCGAGAGCGACCTCACCGTGTCGCGCCTGTCGGAGACAGCCTATTTCCTCGTCGTGCCCGGCGCTACGCTGCAGCGCGACCTCGCCTGGCTAAGGCGGCATGTCGCCGACGAATTCGTCGTTATCACCGACGTCACCGCCGCCGAAGCGGTCATCTGCATGATGGGTCCCGAGTCGCGAAAACTGATCCAGAAGGTGAGCCCCAACGACTTCTCCAATGAGGCCAATCCGTTCGGAACCTTCCAGGAGATCGAGATCGGCATGGGGCTGGCCCGCGCCCACCGCGTCACCTATGTCGGCGAGCTCGGCTGGGAGCTTTATGTCTCGACCGAGCAGGCGGCCCACATCTTCGAGGCGCTCACTGACGCCGGCGCGGAGGGCGCCCTCAAGCTTTGCGGCCTGCACACGCTGGATTCCTGCCGCATCGAGAAGGCCTTCCGCCATTTCGGCCACGACATCACCGACGAGGATAATGTGCTGGAAGCTGGCCTCGGTTTCGCCGTCAAGACGGCCAAGGGCGACTTCATCGGCCGTGATGCCGTGCTGCGGAAGAGGGAAGCCGGGCTGGACCGCCGGCTGCTGCAGTTCCGCCTCAAGGACCCGCAACCCCTGCTCTTCCACAACGAGGCGATCCTGCGCGACGGCAAGATCGTCGGCCCGATCACCTCCGGCAATTACGGCCACCATCTCGGCGGCGCGATCGGGCTGGGCTACGTGCCGTGCAAGGGCGAGAGCGAGGCGGATGTTCTTGGCTCGTCCTACGAGGTGGAGATCGCCGGCGAGCGCTTCGCGGCGGAGGCATCGCTGAAGCCGATGTATGACCCCAAGGCGGAGCGGGTGAAGATGTGATCTCTTCCTTCTCCCCGTTCTACGGGGAGAAGGTGCCCGAAGGGCGGATGAGGGGCAGCGCCAAGTTCTGCCAGTGAAGCGCCGCCCCTCATCTGCCTGCCGGCATCTTTGTAACTTGTCCCTTGCCGACTCTGCTATTGCAGCAGGTGCGGTGGCGGACGAGAGACCGGAGCATCTTTGGGCCTTGAAGCCCGTGGGAGAGCGAGGGTCATCGTCCGCCGTTCCATCGACCCCG